>JBAPRX010000311.1:0-11656 GCA_049281335.1 Promineifilaceae bacterium (SeqCode) | reverse complement strand
TTTTTGAGCTGATTTTACCTCTATACCAGCTTTTGTTTTACTGCTAATTTACGATAACCGTCAATTTCTTATGTTATGCTATAATCCATGTACCACCGGTAAATTTTACCGGGACAGCATATCTTTGGAATGATAGGATGTCATTCGTTCAGGCATTGATTGAACTGCTAACGGAAGCACCGGGCAGCATTGTTTACCATATGGTGACGCTGCTTTCTATTCAGGCTGCCTTGGGACTGGCCTTGTGGCAGTGGCGGCATAATCGGGGTCAAAAAACGGCCGACCAACTCGCCCAACGACTGGTATGGGCGATGTGCGGCATTCTCTTTGTCCGCCTGATCGTTATCTTTACCGTTCTGGCAGCTTCAACTCCTGAACTTGCCACACGCTTTTTGCCACCATTGGAACAGGCAATTGACACGGTCACGGTTGCCATCATTGTCTGGGTATTCTCTCCCCGCCTGCCGGGCATTCCCCGCCTGGGAGATATTGTCCTGCTGCTTATTCTGCTCTTCACTGGCTTTATGTATGCTTTCTTTGCCCAGGAATGGATTGGGCAGCTTAACAATGGTCTCGCTGCTTCCAGCTATCTCGCTTCCTATCAGGCTAATTTGTGGAATATTTTCCAACTGCTGCTGCTGGCAATTGGGGTTGTGCTGGTTCTTATCGGCCGACATTATCAATGGGTGCTGCGTCTTGCCATTTTGTTTGTCCTGCTGCTGGCCCATGTGGGACAACTGCTGTCTCCCACGTTTCCCTCTGCAACGACCTCGGATATTGCATATTGGGTCAGGCTTGGCAACCTTTTCGCTTTCCCGCTGCTGGTGGTCTTTGTTTACCGGTATAATCTGAGCCAACTGTTGGCCGACCAGGCTGTATACCGGACGTCGGCGGAGCAAATCGGCCGACATTTGCAATTATCACGCAACGTCATTGATTCGCTGGATATTAACAACAGGTTGTACCAGTCTCTCAAAATGGCGGCCGACTTTGTGAAAGCAGAATATACGGCTTTGGCCGTCGTTTCGCTTGATGATCGCAACCAGTTACATCTTGTCAGCACCCACCATACGGCCGATGATTCGCCAGAAACCACCCAACAGGTCAGGCAGCAGTATTGGGCCATGAATCTGGCCGACTGGCCGGCCATTCGACTTGCCATGCAACAAAGGCAGCGGGTGGAACTTATTCCAAATGGATTGGGCGCCCGGCAATTAAATGATATTTATCATGAATTGGGAATCAGTGGACTTGGCTCTTTGTTAATTGAACCTTTACTTGTTCCTGATAATGAACTGGGGGTTTTGCTCCTGGCAGGGCCAGCAGACCAGGAACGGTGGCGAGCAGAGAGTAAGGCACTCAGTTTTACGGTGTCTGCATTTTTGGCGCAGGCTATCCAAAATGCCTTGCAGTATCAGCGCACCCTCCAAGAAACAAGCAGTTTGACAACGGCCGATGAGACTATTGTCTCTGGCCGACTAATCGCTTTGGAACAGGAGCTAGACCAATCCCAAACTGAGATTGAATCGTTGACGGCCCGTTGGAAACATTCAGAATCCCAACTGGCGGCGGAAAGCCAGCGTTCTCGTGATCTGGCGGCGGCTCTGGAAACGGCCGAACAGTTTAATCGGGATGAACGGGTCAGATTATTGGAACAAGAGATTGCGTCGCTTCGAGAATCGCTAATTGAAGCAGAAGAGGCAATGGCGCTGGCTTCTGCCGGAGTAGGTGGACTTAGTCCTGAATGGGTCACGATGGCTATCACACGGTACTCCAGCGAAGTCGAGGAGGCAATGGTTCGGATTCAACAGTTGGAGAGCCGATTAGTGCAACAAGAGGATAGTGAGACCCGCGCCTTGATTGCCTCATTGGCCCAGGAGATACGAACCCCGCTGACATCCTTGAGTGGTTATTCCGACCTCTTGCTGGGCGAATCTATGGGGATTTTGGGAACCAAACAGTTGAGCCTGATGCGCCGGGTTCAAGCGAACATTATTCAAATGTCCGGTTTACTGGAGCAGCTTATCCAGCTCTCCAGCAGGCGCATTTCTCCGCTTTCAAATGAAACCCAGGTGGATATTCGCGAAGCGATAGAAACGGCCATAACCTCGGTTAGTTCAAAGATACGAGAGAAGAACCTGCTATTAAACCTGGACCTGGCTGAGGACCTGCCTCCAGTTCCATCGGATGGCGATAATTTTTACCAAATTGTTTCTCACCTGGTCAATAATGCCTGTCAGGTGTCAACGGCCGACAGCCGTATCTTGATTCGGGCGCATAATGACACGATTCGGGAAACGAACTCGGATGGCGGTAGTGAAATGTTTGATTTCTTACACCTAGCCATTACCGATAGTGGTAATGGACTGAGTGAGGAGATTCACTCCCTGGTTCTGGAAGCCCATCGCAGCCCGGAAAAGATGTCAACCATTAAGATGAAGGATTTGGAGCATAGTTTGTCTACGGCCGTCTCTCTGGTAAATGCTCAAGGGGGGCGGGTCTGGCTGAGTAAAGAGTGGGAAACAGGGGATACGTTTTCTGTCCTGCTGCCGCTTTCCGGCAATGGGTATGTCTATCCGAACGGGAAGCCCCATTGATGAAATTTGAGGGGCAGGCTCCGCCTGAACTGCGTACAAATCTACTTCTGGTCACGAGCGTCATTCTAACAGTGTTGGTGGCCTTATTTCTGGCCGCTTCGGATAATTTGCAAAGCAGGCTACCGACACCTGTACAACCAACGGCCGTTGTTGTACAAAGTGGTGTCACGGCCACGCCAACGCTCCCGTCCCCCTCCCCTTCACCACTGCCAGTATCAACGCCCTCTGTCACCCCTGCTCCTTCGTTAACGTCGGAAACGCCAACCGTCACCGAGGTTAAGCCAACCTCCAGCCCGACGGCCACCCCTAACTCTATTATCGCCGAAGTAAGCTGTAACTATGCGCCCCCTGGCTGGCAGCCGGTTTTGGTCCAGCCCAACGATACCCTTTATGGGTTGTCCATTGTCTATGGCGCGACTGTGGGTGAGATCGTCCAGGCAAATTGCCTGGCGTCAACGACTATCTTCAGCGGTACAATCCTCTATCTGCCTGCCACCCCTCCAACCCGGACACCCTGTGGGCCGCCGCAAGATTGGGATACTTACATTGTCCAATCGGGGGATACATTATTCAGCCTTGCCCTCCAATATGGCACAACGGTTTATGCGATTATGCAGGCGAACTGCCTGACGGACAGCCGAATCTATTACGGACGGCGTCTCTACCTGCCTAAGTTATCAATTCCACCAACGGCAGCGCCGACAGCAACGGCCTTGCCGCCAACGAATACGCCGATGCCAAACCCGACGGCGGTACCGACCCACGTTCCTTCGCCAGTTCCTTCGGCAACACCCAGCCGGACACCAGTCCCGACAGCGACGGCCACAACGGTTCCACCGAGCGCGACAGCAACCTGGACCAGCACGCCGCCACCTGCTTCACCAACAGCAACGCCAACTACCCCGCCGCCACCAACCAGCACACCGGTGCCAACGAATACCCCAACCAATACGCCTCAACCTACTGCGACGGCCGTTCCTACGAATACACCAACCGTACCGCCACCAACCAGCACACCGGTGCCAACGAATACCCCAACCAATACGCCTCAACCTACTGCGACGGATACGCCGATACCACCCAGTGAACGGTAAAAAGCGGGCCGTAAACAGTGGGCAGTTAATCAGGGTGTCGGCCGTTTTATTTTCGAGTTGGTTCTCTTCCGGGCTGTGCTATAATTACGGGTCGGTTCCGTTAAAATAGAGTTACGTAAGTCCTGTTGCGCCAGTAAAACCTGGCGCATATTCTTGTATACCCATGAAAAAATTATCGGTCATTATTTGTTGTTACAATGAAATCGCCACCATTGAAGGGGTTGTTGCCCGAACGAAGGCGGTGGATTTGGGCGAAGGTTGGGAGAGGGAAATTATCGTTGTTGATAACGACTCAACCGATGGCACACGCGAATTGTTACAGCAGATAAATGACCCTGAAATCAAAGTTTATTACCATGACAAGAATATGGGCAAAGGGATGTCTATTCGGACGGGTATTTCCCATATGACCGGTGATTACATGCTCATTCAAGATGCAGACAGTGAGTATGATCCAGCCGAACACCCTCGTTTTTGTCATAAGGCTGATGAAACCAATGCAGCGGCCGTTTTTGGTTCGCGGGTATTGGGCGGCCAGGCGATTTATGAGTACGCCCACGCCTATTGGGGGGTTCGGTTTCTCTCAACCTTTAACAATTTGCTCTTCGGCGGCCGTCTGACGGATGTATTAACGGCCACCAAAATGGTTCGGCATGACGTGGTTACTTCTCTAAACCTGACCTGCACCGGTTTTGATCTGGATACGGAACTGCCAGATAAGATACTTCTGTCCGGGCATGACATTTTGGAAATTCCGATCAGCTATGATCCGAGAACCTATGCCGAGGGTAAGAAAATTACGAGTAAGGATGGCTTTAAGTCCATTGTTATTATGCTGCGGGACCGCCTGGGCCTTTCTCCTGTTCTAAAAAAAGCTGGTCGGGGCAACGCAGCGGTCGTTCATAAGGAAACGACTGAACGAGCTGCCTGATCCTCTGATCAAACTTGGAAAATTTCTATGAAAATCGTTGTAACCGGCTCTATTGCATATGATTACCTGATGTCTTTCCCAGGTAAATTTAGCGACCACCTTATTCCTGAACAACTTCATACTGTCAGTCTTAGTTTTTTGGTGGATTCTATGCGCCGCCAGCGCGGCGGCGTTGCGGCTAACATTGCCTATACCATTGCTCTGTTGGGTGGACGGCCGACGATTATGGCGACTGTGGGGCAGGATTTCGTTGAGTACCGGGCCTGGCTGGAATCTTTTGGGGTGGATACGTCGGCTATTGCGGTTTTTGAAGATGATTACTGCGCCTCTTTCTTTGTCAATACGGATCAGGAACAGAATCAAATTGCCAGCTTTTACACCGGGGCAATGGCTCATGCCACTTCTGTCTCTTTTGCTTCAAACGCGGCCGATGCTGACATTGCTATTATTTCCCCAAATGACCCGGCGGCAATGGGTGCTTATGTACAGGAGTGTAAGCACCTGAACATTCCTTATATTTATGACCCAAGCCAGCAGACGATTCGATTAACGGCCGAACAGCTTTATGATGGGCTGAACGGCTGTATGCTGCTAACGGTCAATGAATATGAACTGTCTATGATTCAGGAAAAGACAGGGCTGAAGAAGGCTGACATTCTGGATAAGGCAGGGGGACTTTTATTGACCAAAGGCAAAACCGGGTCGGAGATCACTATCAATGGACAGGTATTTGAGATACCGGCTGTTGCTCCGAAGGCGGTTGTGGAACCGACCGGGGCCGGGGATGCGTTTCGGGGTGGACTGCTGCGCGGTTTGCAGCTTGGTTTGCCCTGGGAGATAATCGGCCGTATTGGAGCATTATGTGCCACCTATGTTCTGGAAAATCTTGGCCCGCAAGGCCATTCTTATACGAGAGAAGAATTTGTCCGACGTTTTCGAGAAAATTTTGATGATTCGGGAGCGTTGGATAGATTATTGCTTGAATGATTTATAGATACACTGATATAAAACAGCTTTAAGGAGATAGTATTATTATGGAGTTTGATATTAAAAACCCGGAACTGGCTACCGGCGGCCGACATCGCATTGAGTGGGCCGAACAGGAAATGCCGGTTTTGCGTAGTATTCGAGAGCGATTTGCCAAGGAACGGCCGCTTAAAGACATCCGTGTCAGCGCTTGTCTGCATGTCACAACTGAGACGGCCAACCTGGCTCGAACGTTGCAGATTGCCGGAGCCGATGTTGTTCTTTGTGCCAGTAATCCGTTAAGCACCCAGGACGATGTGGCTGCGTCCCTTGTGTCTCATGACGAAATTCCGGTCTATGCTATTAAGGGTGAAAACAACGACACCTACTACCAGCATATTACGGCCGTTCTTGACCACAAGCCGCATATTACGATGGACGACGGCGCCGATCTGGTTAGCACCATTCATAAGAGCCGCCGCGAACTGTTGGAAGACATTATCGGCGGCACGGAAGAAACGACAACGGGCGTTATCCGGCTGCGGGCAATGGCGAAACAGGGTGAACTGGCTTTCCCGGTGGTCGCGGTGAATGACGCTCTGACCAAGCATATGTTTGACAACCGCTATGGAACCGGCCAATCCACCCTGGATGGCGTCATCCGAGCCACAAATACCCTGATCGCAGGTAAGAACGTTGTCGTTGCCGGTTACGGCTGGTGCAGCCGGGGCATCGCCATGCGGGCGCGTGGTCTGGGCGGGAATGTTACTGTGACGGAAATAGACCCGCTGAAGGCTTTGGAAGCGGTGATGGATGGCTTCCGGGTTATGCCGATGCAAGAAGCGGCTGCCATTGGGGACATTTTCATTTCCGCCACCGGTGATATTCATGTACTGGATGTCCGTCATTTTGAAGCGATGAAAGATGGGGCGCTGGTTGCTAACTCCGGCCATTTCAATGTTGAGATTAACATTCCTGGTCTGGCAGAGTTGGCGGTGAAACCGGCCCGTAAAGTACGGGAATTTGTGGATCAGTATGAATTGAAAGACGGCCGTCGCATTAACCTGCTGGGTGAAGGGCGGCTTATCAACCTGGCTGCGGCCGAAGGGCATCCGGCCTCGGTGATGGATATGAGCTTTGCCAATCAGGCGATGAGCGCGGTTTATATGATCCAAAATGCTGCCAACCTGGATAATATAGTCTATTCGGTGCCGGAAGATGTTGACAAAGAAATTGCCCGGATCAAGCTGCAAGAGATGGGGATTGATATTGACAAGCTGACGGCCGAACAGGAACATTATCTGAATTCCTGGGAAGAAGGGACGTAAAGATTGGTAATTGGGTAATTAGTAATTGGTAATTGGGTTGATTTTAATTACCAATTACTAATTACTACCCCCTTCCTTTCCCCATTCTTGGAGTAGAGTTGATGGAGCACTGCGTTTTTCATCCGAATCGGGCGGCTGTTGAACATTGCGAAGTATGTAACCGCGCTTTGTGCGGCCATTGTTTGTGGTACACGGAGGATGGACACCGCCTGTGCGAAATCCATGCTCAGGAACGGGAAGCCGCCGGTGAAACGGTTTTGCCACCTGAAACTTATGCCGAGGCGATCAATACGCAACTGGTAGCTCGCCAATCTCCAGAAAAGCCACGTCAACCAAAAAGCAGTACCGATAAGGATGATATTCCTTACAAGGGGAACAGTCAGGACTTGATGGCCTTACTGGCGGCAGTTATGGCCGGAACTGTCCTTTTTAGCTGTTTTGGGGGGTTGTACTGTTTGCCCATTGTTGCTTTCTTGCTTGGTATTGTTGGCTTTTTGAATGCTTCCAAGGCGGTTGACCCGCAGCGGACCCGTTTGCTTTCAAGCGTCAGTCTTGGGGTTGGCGGGCTTATGCTGATGGGTATTCTGGCTTATTTCGCTTTCTTCTTTATGTTCATCGCTTTTTCTTTCATTACAGCCAGCAGCGGCCCGTAAATCGGTTTATAATTGGGTAATTGATCATTCAATAACCTGATTATCAAATCTCTGGTATGAATAACCCCCGCGATCACAGCGCAGAAGTTACTGTCGGCACCATTCGTTTTGCACGAACATTTTCGAATATCATCAGCCCGCCGGTTATCTTCGCGGTGTTGGGGCTGGCGTTGGCTCTGGCCGAGGCGGGGTTGTGGCCGGGGTTATTGTGGGCGGCCGTCTTTGGATTCTTTGTCTCGTTAGCTCCTATTCTCTTTATTTTGTATATGATGCGAATCGGCCGTATCTCTGATTTGCATATGAATACGCGGCAGGAACGGTATCTGCCTTATCTGGTCAGCACGGTGACTTCGGCCGTTGTGCTGGTGGGGATCTATTTCTTTGACGGGCCAGAATTGTTAAGCTGCCTGACTGTGCTGAATATTGTTGTGTTGATTATTCTGGGGCTGGTGAATACGTTCTGGCTTATTAGTATTCATACGGCTTCGATTTCGGCCGCGACTGTCATTGCCGGGCTGGTGTTTGGGCTTTGGGCGGCGGTGGCTCTGATACCGTTATTGTTGATGGTCTGTTGGGCGCGGCTTTATCTGCGGCGGCATACGTTGGCGCAGGTGGCTGCGGGGTTGTTGTTGGGGTTGGTGGCGACGCTGGTTATGGCGGCTATGGGTTGTTTTACTTAAAAATATATCTCACGCAAAGGCGCAAAGACGCAAAGGTGATAAGGCTTGGCGACTTTGCGCCTTTGCGTGACCGTTAGATGGTTATTATGTTTGAACAGGATCGGGTTATTTTTCGGTTGCAGCAGCATGTGATGCGGGAACGGGATATTCTGGTGTGTTTTTTGGCGGGGTCGTTCGGCCGAAATACGCAGGATGCTTTCTCTGACCTGGATATTGCGCTGGTGTTTGCGGGAGAGGCGGAGCGGGACGCGGCTTATGCGGGGCGGCGGGCGTTTGTGCGAGCGGTGCTGCCTTATGTTCCGGCGAAGTCGTTTGATGCGGTGCATGTTCGGCCGTATTTCCACATTGCACTATACAGCAATGGGGCTAAGGTGGATTACCGGTATGAGACGCAGGGGTCGTTACGGCCGAATCCCTGGGATCGGGAGATTCGCATTTTGAAGGATACGGCGGGATGGGGGGAGAATTTTCAGGCGGAGGCGGCGCGGCTTCCGGCGACGCTGCCGCAGCCGACGATTACGAGTGAGGCGTTGACGGCGCTGGATAACCGCTTTTGGGTGATGTTTATGGATGTGTACCGGCTGCTGCTGCGGGGCGACCATGACAAGCCATTTCCTATTTATTTACAACTGCTTTATTTTACCTGGCCGGAACTGCTGCAACTGCTGCCGCCGGAAGACCCGGCCCATCAACGGTTGATTCGGGTGGATTTTTCGACGGAGACGAAGCCGACGCTGGGCCATTTGCGGGCGTTGTTTGAGGCGTATCTGGAGGCGCGTTCGGCCGTTGTGCGGCGGCACAAGCTGGTTTTTGCGCCGGATTCGGCGTTTGAGAATGAGATTAAGCGGCGAGTGAAGGGTTAGGACCAAATGGTAGACTATGATGATGACCTGAGACGATTTGAGGCGGAGGGAGCATCGCTGCCGGAGACGACTGAGCAGGGGTATGTGGAACATGACGGGGCGCGGATATGGTACGCCGCTTATGGCGCTGGTTCACCGGTGATTTTGCTGCATGGTGGTCTTGGTCACAGCGGCAATTGGGGGTATCAGGTTCCGGCATTGGTTGAGAATGGGTATCGGGCGGTGGTGATTGACAGCCGGGGACACGGCCGAAGTACGCGCGATGATCGGCCGTATACGTATGAGTTGATGGCGTCTGATGTCCTGGCGGTGATGGATGCGCTGCATATTGAGAAGGCGCGTGTAGTTGGTTGGAGTGATGGGGCGGTGATTGGGTTGATTTTGGTGGAGCAGGAGCCGAGGCGCATTACAGGGTTGTTCTTTTTTGCCTGCAATGTGGATCCGAGCGGGACGAAGGAATTTGAGTTTACGCCGATTATCGGCCGATGTGTCCACCGGCATCAGGAGGATTACGCACAACTGTCGGCTACGCCGGACGATTTTGATGCCTTTTCGGAGGCGGTCGGGTTGATGCAGCAAACGCAGCCTAATTATTCGGCCGATGACCTGGCGGAGATTGGCGTACCGGTGGTGGTGGTTCAGAGCGAGCATGATGAATTTATCAAACGGGAACATGCGGAGTATCTGGCCCGGAGTATTCCGGGGGCGGAATTTGTCTTTCTACCTGATGTCAGCCATTTTGCGCCGCTGCAACGGCCGGAGCAGTTTAATATGGCAATGCTTGGTTTTCTGAACAGAAATAAGGGAAGGTAATTGAAGATGGATACGGTTGAGCGAGTGATTGTGTTGGAAGACGGCCGAAAGCTGCATGTTTGTGAGGCGGGGCGGCCGGACGGCGTTCCTGTCCTGGTGCTTCACGGAACGCCTGGCTCGAATCTTGTTCTTACTAAATGGGTTGAGGACGCACAATCGCGGGGAATCCGGCTTATTAGCTATGACCGGCCTGGGTATGGTGGTTCGACGCGGGATCCTGGTCGCAGTGTGGCGAGCGCGGCGGAGGATGTTGCTGCGATTGCCAGACAGCTTGATTTGGAGCGGCTGGGCGTTTGGGGCTTTTCGGGAGGAGGGCCGCATTCGCTGGCCTGTGCAGCGCTGCTGCCGGATTTGGTGGCGGCGGCGGGGGTTATTGCTTCGCCAACGCCCTATCAGGCTGATGGAGTGGACTGGTTTGCGGGAATGGGTGAGGACAATATTGTGGAGTTTGGCGCGGCACTTGATGGAGAGGATGCGCTTAGGGCATTTATTGAGGGGCAGGTTCCTGGTCTATTGGAGACGGATACGAAAGTGATTATGGAGGCGTTTGGCACGCTCCTTAGTCCAGTTGATGCTGCGGTTCTGACTGAGGAGAATGCTGGCTTTCTTCTTAGGCATATGCAGATGGGAATTAAGGATGGTGGGGATGGTTGGATTGATGATGACCTGGCTTTTGTTAAGCCGTGGGGGTTTGATTTGAGCGGGATTGAAGTGCCGGTGCTGCTACTACATGGGGCGCATGACAAGTTTGTGCCGTTTTCGCATGGGGAATGGCTGGCGGGTCATACGGGGAATGTGGAGGCGCGACTTTCGGCCGAGGATGGTCATCTGACGCTGGTCGTTGATGGGGCTTCGGAAGTTCATGGTTGGCTGCTTAGTAATTTATCGTGAGTGGATCAAGGGTTATTAATCAGGGAGATATTTTTTGGATTCGGCCGGAGGATTCGGAGGGGACGGAGCTGGGTTCTTTTTCGCATCCTTATGTGGTGGTTCAGGATGATGTTTTTAATCACAGCCGGATTCATTCGGTGGTGGTTTGTGCATTGACGACGAATTTGAAGCAGGCGAATGCGCCGGGGAATGTGCTGCTTGAGGTTGGGGAGGGGGATTTGCCGAAGCGGAGTGTGGTTGTGGTGTCGAAGGTTTCGGCCGTTGATAAGGCGCGGTTGGGGGCGTATGTTGGGTCGTTGAGTGGGGAGCGGGTGAAGCAGATTTTGGCGGGGATGCGGTTTTTGGAGATGGGGTTTTTTGGGGGATAGTTGGTGGGGGGATTTTTTAACGCAAAGACGCAAAGGGGCAGGGACGCAAAGGGATGAAAAGGCGAAGGAGTTGGTTTACCTGTATATGTGGGTGATGGGTGGGAGGGGTTTTGTTTTAAGGTGAGCAAGGTGAGGAAGATGGACAAGATGGACAAGTTTTTATGAGTTTTGTAATGTCCATCTTGATTTTATAGAGTAAAAGGTTGACGTTACGTATAGGTTTTTTGTGGTGGCGAGAGGGGAGTGATATTTTGTATCAGTAAGAACGGGGTTTTTGGGGGTGGGTTTCACGGGAAATTCACGGGATGGGGTTGGGGCTGATGGATGATGGGGGTTTTGTGGTTTCCATATGTGGGGGTGGCGGGTTTTGGGGCTGTCGTCGCCATTTATTATATCAACTCCTTAGAAAATAAATCTCACGCAAAGACGCAAAGAGCGCAAAGGGTTGATGTTTTCATTCGTGGTGGTGGGC
>JBAPRX010000310.1:0-3332 GCA_049281335.1 Promineifilaceae bacterium (SeqCode) | reverse complement strand
ACCTGGCTCATCTGGGAGACATCACTGGTTTGCGAAGCCAGATTCAAAAGCTGGAAAACCAATCGGAACAAAACCATGCTTTCACCAATCATATTGCCCAACTTGCCAACATCTACGACTTCCGCCGGATACAATCTTTTTTGGAACCCTATATGGCAAAAGGGAGCGATTCGGAGGAAAATACTATTTCGGGTTGATTCGTTGAATCATCCCAACAACTGACCAATAACCGGAGTAATTCTTCATGTTACCCGCAAGCGACCAACGGACTATTCTGATAGTTGAAGACAACATGGCTAACGTCAAAACGGCCGTAGACCTCCTCCACGCCTACAGCTACCGTATCCTGGTAGCAACCAACGGCCTGGACGGTTTGGAACGGGCCGAACTGGCTGTGCCTGACCTGGTTTTAATGGACATTAACCTGCCCGACATTAATGGTATTGAGGCCTGCCGCCGCCTCAAAGCCAACCCCCAAACGACAGGAATACCCGTTATCTTTATGACAGCGATGACGGACGTAGACGATAAGGTGCGTGCTTTGGAAGCAGGTGGCGTTGACTACATCACCAAACCTTTTAATGAAAAGGAACTTCTGGCCCGCGTCCGAACTCATCTTGAACTGCGGGATTTGCAGTTAAGACTGGAACAACGGGTGCAGGAGCAAACGGCCGAACTAACCAAAGAGATCGAACAGCGCCGCCGTATTCAGGAAGAACGGGACGCCCTGATGGAGCTTGTTCGCCAGCAGAGCCAGCAGTTGCGGGAGCTGACCCTTTTTGTCCTCAACAACCAGGGCGAGGAAAGCGTTGAACAGGCCCGAAGCAACCCTTTGCTGCAACTGACCACTCGTGAATATGAAGTGTTGCAGCTTATCGCGAAAGGTAAAACAAACGCTGAAATAGGCGAGTTGTTGGTAGTTTCCCGCTCCACAGTCAGCACTTATCGCTGGCGAATTATGCAAAAGTTAGAAGTCGAAACCGCCCCTGAACTGATTCGACTGGCTCTGGAAATGGGCCTGACCCCGTAGAAAAACTGATTGACAGCCACGCACCTGTTTTAGCAGGTGTCCCACCACGTCAGCCCCCTTACGATCCTATCCCCCACCTGCTCTGGCCGGTGTCCCATCGCGCCACCCCCAAAAACAAATTTGTCGAGATTGACCGACAAATCTGTCAATAACGGCCGACATACAAAACCCCAGGACTAATTTACTATTAAGCCAGTGGAATGAACCATGTACAGGGTCGTTTCACGCCACCTTTAATTTTTCAATTCCCCAACATCGTTTTGATCAAAAAAGCCCGGTGATTTTAGTAGGAGAAAAAGGATGAACAGCTTTGGATTTAATAAATTTGGAAAAAGAGCGGCCCTCATAACGGCCGTTCCGTGTTTCTTACTCATACTTGTCTTATTCGTCATTGGAACCTCAAAAACGGCCGAAGCGGCCCAGGTTCCTTCAACTATTTCTATCGAGTCCGGTGTTATTAGCTCCGGGGAAACGATAACCGTTTCAATAGACTTGAATATCCCGACTCCGAACTCGCTATCGGCCGCAACCCTGCGCTTTGAATTCGACCCAACCGTCATCAGATTCGATAGCTGTGCCACCAACAACACCGATTTTCAACTAAACCTTTGCAATCTGAGCGAGAGTGACGGTGTATCGCCAGACGTCGTCTCCTTCTCCGCCATCTCCGTCTTCGGCATAGCGGGCGACATCAACCTGGGAACCATCACATTCACCGGCACTGACGTTGGCACAAGCCCCATGACGATAGTAGCCGATACATTCGAAGATGGCAGCGGCGAAGCCCCCCTCATAATGGATGGCACAATCGAAGTCCAAAGTCCAACAGCCATTACCCTCAGCAGTATTTCGGTCAAGTCCTCAACCACCCCAAGCGGCATCCCCGCACTCCCCCTGTTGTTAATCGCGGCGGGTGTAAACATTACCATCTATTTTCTCATATGGCGCAAAGGCCGAGGGGAAAGAAGGTAGCGGCTTAAATGAAGATTTAGAGTTGTCGAGAATGACCGACAAAGTTGTAGAGAATTCCCGACAGACAGGCCGCTCCCAATCATTTATTATTTTTATCAGCACATTTAGTTCTCAAAGTTTCACAACTATATTTAACCAGCCAGGAACTCATCACGGTTTCCCCTCCCACCTCACGCACCTTCGTATTGAGTTTCTGGTCAGGGCCTAAGTTGAAGGAGTAAGTCATCATGCGTTTTGCCAATTCGCAACCCACATCCGTTATTCGCAAAATAATCTTATTTTTTGCAGTTGTTCTGTTATTTGTTTTGGCCGCCACTTCACAGGCTGGGCCATTACCGGAAGAACAACAACAGGCAGGGGCCGAAGACACCCCTGTTGTTATGGATAATCTGCAAGAACAGGTCGAATCCAGCGGCCAATACCAGTTTACGGCCCAGATCGAACAGACTCTCATTCCCAGAGCAACAGCCGCTAATATTGGCAAGGGGGAAGAGCGGATAGATACGCAGATTACGGCCGACATCACGCTTCCCGACCAGGCGCATTTGGACGTCCGCTTTGAAGGGGCGGGCGACCTGCCTTCCTTTACTTTGGAGCAAGACGGCCTCGACACATACTTGCTAAAAGATGGCGAGCGAACACAAATTGAGAATCCGCTGGCAGGTATGCTTCCTTCCGGCGGTTATTTGGATTATATGCAGGCCGCCACCAACATCCAGCGGGTGGATAATCCGGATCATCCCGAATACGCCATTTACACCTTTGATATTGACGGTGAGAAATATGCCGACTACGTGGTTGAAACGATGCGGGAACAGCTTCCGGCAGACCAACCAAGAAGTATTGTGGCCCCGCCCTCGTTACAAGCGATGACCGGCAGCGGCGAGCTGTGGGTGGACAGCGGGGGCTATCCTCAACGGCAAATTCTGGACATTGTAAACCCCAATATCAACGAACAGTACGATTCGCAAAGCCACGTTGTGGTGGATTATGACTTTACAACGGCCGTCAGCGGCGTTCCTTTGTACAATCCTGAAGCGATGGCGGCAGTGGGATCGGCCGCCAACGCCACCACGCCCAATATTGAAACGGCCGTCGAGGGGACGACCCCTGGAGAGATTGCTGCAGCGAATACGGCCGTCTCAGCCTCCCACAGCATTTCCCTGCCGGACCCCATTGACCTGTGGTACATCCCGGTCATCCTGCTGCTGATTGGCTTCATGATGTTGATCGTAAAACGGCCGCGCTGGTTCCGCGTTGCGCTCCCGGTAACGCTGGTCGCTATTATGCTCACCTCCCCCCTGCTGCGGACGAACGCCTACGCCCAGGG
>JBAPRX010000309.1:0-7774 GCA_049281335.1 Promineifilaceae bacterium (SeqCode) | reverse complement strand
GGAATAAGTGGCGTTGAGGTTTAAGAAACCTCGGCCGAAAAAGTCTTGTTCCACCTGCGTGAAAGCACGGCCGAGATAGGTTGATTTCCAAAGAAAAAAGGCAATGGCTGGAGCAAAGACAATCAAGGCATGAGCAATGGCCCGCCAGGGGAGACCCTTGAAATAAATCTGCCGCCACTCCAGGTCTAAATCGAGCCACTCCCCTTCCTGTATCCAGTTCAAGAGCAAAGGAATGACCAGGACAATTCCTGCAGCCCTGGTGAATGTAGCAAAGACAGCCAGAAGCGCCGCCCAACGGTAATGGCCTTTTCGCAGCAAAGCTAGACTGGTGAAGGCCAGGCCGACGAAAAGCCCTTCGGTGTAGACTTGGGCCAAAAAGAAGCCGCTGGGGAAAATAATCAGGTAAAAGGCAGCCCGAATCCCCCCAGCTTCTCCCAATTCACTTTCAGCCAGATCATAGAGGGATAACATAGCCGCCAGGGTTCCCAGGAGGGAAACGATGACTGCTGCAAGTGTGGCGGTAGCGATGGGGTTCATGCCAAGAATAGACAGAGGAAAAGAAAAAAGCCGGATCATGAACGGATAGAAGGGGAAGAAGGCATAACTCAGCGATAGGCCTGGCCGAATGGTAGTAGAAACGCCTTGAGCAACAAAAGGCCAATAAGTAGGCGTGCCGCTGCTGACGACTGTATCCCCAACCCGGTCAACGTTAGGGTCTTCATAACCGCCAATGGCGATGGCTAGATAATATTCGGAGTCCCAGGCCGTTTGAGCCTTCAGATAATCTTCTTGCAGATAATATTTTTGATCTTGAGCGCCACCAACCCTGGTTGATCCGGCGGTCCAGAAGAGAGCATTATCAGGCCGTTGAACCTTAAAGCGGGCCAGAACAAATGCCTGGTATCCCAGAATGATGACGACCCAGCCGAGCCAGATAAGGAAGATTGTGCGTTTGGGGGTGAGTTTTTTCATAGCCATTTAGTAATTGGTAATTCGTTATTGGGTAATTGGTCGCGGTCAGCACAATTACTATTCATAAACTACCTTCTCATTTTTCTGTTCCTGTCACCAAAACATCCCGCATGAAGTAGCGTTGGGAGATGAGGAGGATAATGACCGGAACCGCCATGATGATGAGGGCGCTGGCCTGAAGTTGATTTTGGTTCGGGATGAGCGATTGGTAGTTTTGTATGCCAAAGGAGATTGGAGCCAATTCGCGGCTGGTTGAGAGATAGAGGGAAGCCTGACGAGTCTCATTCCAGATGTAGAAGAAGTGCAGCAGAGTGATAGTAATGACAACAGGCCAGCTTTGGGGCAGAACGACCGAAAAGAGGGTTCTCAATGGGCCAGCGCCATCAATAACGGCCGCTTCCTCTAACTCCTTAGGGATACTCTTGAAGTTCTGTCGGAGCAGAAAGATGTAAACGGCATTCCCAAAAAAGAACGGAAGTAGAATAGGATACCAGGTTCCCTTCCAATGCAACACCTGGGTATAAATATAGTAGGTAGGAATAAGAGTGATATTTTCTGGAATAAGCAGCGTGGCGATCATTAGGTAGAAGAGGAAATTGCCACCGGGAAGTTTGAAGCGGGCAAAACCATATGCCACAATAACGGAGGAGATTGTGACGCCAATGCCGCTGATAAGGGCCATAAGGAGCGTATTTTTAAGCATCTCCCCGATTCGTATGGAACGAATGATGGTTGTAAAGTTGTCGAGCGTCATGTGGAACTCATAGACGCCAACGAGCGTCCGCCAACTTCCATCCCAAGGGATCACCCCCGCATCCGGGTTATTCGGATCAACAAATTCGCTGGAAGTGCGCCCCGGATTCACCAGGGCTAATTCTCGGATGCTATCCTCAAAGGGAACTTTATAAACCAGATGTTCCTCCCCCTCGTACTCAAAGTGAATTTGCCGGGCTGGGTAAGGCGGTGCATTGCGGTCCCGCAGTTGTACCGTCTCCATGAACGAGGTTGAAAACATATAAAGGGTTGGAAAGAGATAAACAAATAAGAAGCCAAAAACCACCAGGTTTACCAGCCCAGTACCAAGAAACTCCCAGCGGTGGAGGGCGATATAGGAACGAGGCATCAGGTTCGATTTAATCGAGCGTAAAAACTGCATCACACACCCTCCTGATCAGCATAAAAGACCCACCTACGCGAAGTGATAAATAAGATCAGGACAACGGCCAATACCAGAATAAAAAAGACCCAGGCCAGACTGGCCGCAAAGCCAAGCTGGAAATTCTCAAACATGACGCTGTTGATGATGTTATCAAAGGGAGAACTGCCACCCCGGAAGGAGCCTGCTCTGTCGAGTAAGATCACCCCACCAAATACGCCGATAAGGTCAATCACCAGAGAAAAGAAGATAGCCGGGGTAATAATGGGAACGGTAATGCCGAAAAAACGAACCATTGGCCCGGCCCCATCCACACGGGCGGCTTCCATAATTTCCTTGGGGACGCCTTGCATCGCACCAAGCATAATTAGTACACCCGGCCCAATTGACCAAAGGGAACTGACCAGGAACAGGAGGCTAAAAGTTGCGTTTGAAAAGGCGTTGTTTATCCCCGTGAAGCCGAACGGTTCCAGTATAAACCTGTTGAGCCAGCCGGTGGTGGGGTCTATAAAGCCAAACCACATGAAGGTGATGGCAATGCCGGGAATAATGCTTGGAATAAAGAATAAGGTGCGCGTGAAGATGGAGAGCTTTAGTCGGCCGTTATTCAGCAGGCCTGCCAGTAAAAGGGAAGCGCCTAACTGCAACGGCACGGTGCGAATGATGGTACTGAGGGTCGCTACTATAAAGAAACCCAGCGGCAGGTTTTCGGCAATCTGGCGGTAGTTATCCAGGCCAATAAACTGCGTTTCGCCCGGTTCGAGCATGTAGAAGTCGGTAAAGGACAACCCAAAAGAGGCCAGAATCGGGATAAATTTGAACAGTAAAAAGCCAATGAGCCAGGGGGAAATGAGAAGCAGGCCAACGGTGCTGGAGGATTTCATTCGGGCGTAGGAGAGTTTTTTGAACATGGTTTTTGCCTGGTTAGTGATGAATAGGGATTGATGATTAACTGACTGCCTCAATCACCAATCACCAATTACTCGTATCATCTGGTTTCTGTTACCTTCTGTATCGCTCTTGGCCGATCAACGTTGTAGTGGCGGGTGTGGGCCAGATTCATGGCGAAAAGCTGGCCGGGAATGATGGTCGTTATCGGGGAGAGCCATTCAGGGACGACGGCCGTTAACTGCACAGCAATATCGGCCGTTTCCAGTATCGTCTCGTCGTCGCTAATTGCAATCACCTCTGCCTGCCGTTCGTTGAGAGAGGCGACTAAATGCTGCATCTCCGGCAGCATCTTGCCGCTGGGAGCCAGGACGACGACGGGAAAGCCCGGCTCGATTAAGGCCAATGGGCCGTGCATGAAGTCGGCGCTGCTGTATGGTTCAGCAATGGTATAAGTTAGTTCCTTGACCTTCAAGGCCATTTCATAGGCGGTGGCATAATTATAGCCGCGACCAATGATGATACTGCGGGTCATATAGCGGTAGCGGGGGGCTATCTGGGCCATGGCATCCTGTAGGGCAAGCATTTTGGCGGCGGCATCGGGGACGGTTTCCAACTGGGCCAGGTGGTCAGCATCGCTGCTTAACAAGGCGGAGAGAAGAGCAACGGCCATGAGTTCGGCCGTATAGGTTTTGGTGGCGGCGACCGATTTCTCGTCTCCCGCGCCCAGGTCAATGACATAATCGCCCACCTGCCCCAGATCGCTGTTGGGGTTGTTGGTAATGACGGCCGTTAGCTGGTTTTGTCGTCTGGCTTCGGCCACAACAGCAACAATGTCGGGGCTTTTACCGCTTTGGCTGATGCCGAGGACAAGCGCCTGACGGAAGTGGATCGGCCGCTCATAAATAGTGAAGAGACTGGGGGTTGAGAGGGCGATCTGGAGGCCATTATGAGCGCCGAGAATGTATTGGGCGTAACGCCCGGCGTTGTCGCTGGTTCCGCGAGCGGCAATGACGACGTGGGTGATGTCTCGCTGGCGGATGGCATCGGCCAATGCTTGAATAGACGGCCGTTCGCGGTGAAGGAAGTTGCGGAGAACGTCGGGTTGTTGGTGGATTTCCTGGTAAAGGTGACTGTTTTTCATATCGATAATTAGTGATTGGTGATTCGTAATTGGTAATTAGTTGGTTAATTCGGCAAGTTGATCAACTCGATCAACTCGATCAAGAAAATGGGTTTTATTATCTTGATCGAGTTGAATTCACAGCTGTATCATCATCCTAATTTATAGGGACACGATGGCTTAATTGTAGTCCTTAAAGACATGGCTGGTAAGTATCATAGAGTGAATGGACGATGACGGCCGATTCTTCGAGGCCATTTGGGGCGGTCAGGGTAACGGTGTAGGGTTTGCCGGGATAGAGGTGGAAGAAGTTGTCAGACAACTCCACCCGTTCGCCCTCTATTTCCAGCCAGACCCACAGAGCAGGTTTGGCGGCGGTCAGCGTTACCTGACAGCGGCCGTTTTCACCGACATTCATCTGCCACTCAATTTCTGGTGGAGAAAGGGTCAAGTGTTTGGGTCGGACAAAGAGGGCAAGATTGGTAGCTGCCGTCTCATTCCCCACAACCAAGGTTAACCAGACAAGCAGGTTGCGATTGCCGTATTCGGTGAGAACCGGCTGCAAGTCGAGGGTAGTTATCTTGGTGTTGCCATTGGGGCTGATGTTGACCTCTTTCTGTCCACCGGCGATATGCTCACCCTGAGCGGTTGTCGCTTCCCACCTGACGACGCCGTTCTGAGGGATAAGGTGGTCGCTGGTGATGTGTAGGTCTATCTGGCCAGTGTCCCAATCGGGAACGGCCGAAAGCAGCAGCGGTGCGAAGAAGTGACGGGCCATATAGTGGAGAGCTTTCCAACGTCCGTCGTAATCGAGCGACGACCAACTTGCAACGGGCCAGCAGTCATTTAACTGCCAGTACAACGTTCCCATGCCACGCGGCATCGTCCGCCGCCAATGTTCGACGGCGTATTTCATCGCCATACCCTGCAAAATCTGGCTCAACCAAAGGGTCATCTCAAAGGATGAGGGCAGGCGGAACCAGTCAAGCATGTAGTGCATGATCTTGCTGTTGCCATCGGGACTGCGCTGGTGATGTTCCAGAATGTAGCTGGTGATATTGCGATCATCCGGTTCGGTGAAGGCTCCCACTGTCTGCGGTTCGGGGAAGGACTGAAAGCCAAATTCGCTGTTGAAGCGGTGGAAACAATTGTAGTAGTATTCAAAAGGCTTCATACCGTGCCAGACATCCCAGATGTGGGCGTCTCCCCAGCGGGGATCGTTCCAATAGTAGCGGTTTTCGTAAGGAGTGTGGGGGCTGCCAGGCCAGTAGTCGGTTTCAGGGGCGAGATCGGCCGTTAGTTGGGGGAGCAGTTCGTCGAAGAGACGGCCGTAATCCTTCCAACTCATGGCGCTGTCGCTCCACTCCTCCATCACTAACCCCTGCTCCAGTTCGTTGTTACCGCACCAGAGAGCCAAAGAAGGATGGTGGCGCAGGCGGCGGATATTTTCTTCCGCTTCCAGATGGACATTACGCATGAATGGCTCTTCATAGGTGGGATAGGTGGCGCAGGCAAACATGAAATCTTGCCAGATACAGATGCCCATTTGGTCACACAACTCATAGAAGATGGTCTGTTCGTAAATGCCACCCCCCCAAACACGGAGCATATTCATATGAACATCGGCCGCCGCCTGTAGCAGATAGGTATATTGTTCGTCGCTGATACGAGGGACAAAGGTGTCGGCCGGAATCCAGTTCGCGCCTTTAGCAAAGAAGGGAACACCGTTACAGGCAAAGTGGAAGCTCTCCCCCCACTCGTCTTTTTCGCGCACCAACCGCAGGGTTCGCAGGCCGATTTTCTGTTCCCATCGATCTAGCAGATGTTCTTCGCCGCCGAGGAGGGTAACGGTGACGGTGTAGAGGGGTTGATCACCCAATCCATTAGGCCACCACAATTGAGGGGTTTCTATGCGAAGGTGGGCTTCGGCCGTTTCATCTTCAATCTCAACAATTGTTTCATCAACTATCTGACCGTCCAGGGCGACTTCGCAGCGGGCAAGGAGTAGTTTGGCGGTATCCCGTTCTACAGAAACGTTGCAGGTGAGGGTCACTTCACCGGGTGTGGCGTGATCCTGAAGGATTTGGACTTCAGCGAGACGGGCGTCGTCAAAGGCCAGAATTTCGATGTCGCGCCAGATACCACAAGTGACCAGCTTCGGCCCCCAATCCCAACCAAAGTTGCATTGGGATTTGCGAACATAGTTGCCACCGGCCAGCTTATGGCTGTCGGTACTCCAACTGTGAATATATCGCTCCTTGAGCCGAGCCTGACCATAGCGGAGGGCGGATTCAAACCGAATCTCTATCTGGTTGTCACCGGGCTGTAGAAGCTCTCTGACGTCAAATTCCCAGGTGCGGAACTGGTTGTCGGTTCGGCCGACTTCCGTCCCGTTGAGCGAAATTTCAGCCAGGGTATCCAAACCCTTACAGTGAAGGAGAACGTACTGGCGTTGAAGCAGTTCGGGGTCAACGGAAAAACTACGGCGGTAAATCCAGTCCGTTTCTCCAACCCACATGACCTGATGTTCATTGTCCCGATAATATGGGTCGGGGATTTGTTCGTTGCCGAGCAGGTCGGTGTGGACACAGCCAGGAACCACTGCTGGAAGCCACTGGTTATCAGTTTTCGTAGCCTGTTGGAAGTACCAACGGCCGTTTAGGGAGAGAGTTTGCATGTTTGTCCTTAAAAAATAAATCTCACGCAAAGACGCAAAAGGCGCAAAGGATTAAGATTTTCATTGATAGAATAAATTCGGAATCTAGAACATAAAAATGGTGATTCATAGACTGCCATCGAATACATTCGGCATCTGGGCCACAAAACCCGTTGAAATAGGTTAACATAATAATATGATTACTTATTCGCAAGCAGCGTATTTTAAAGCGCTTCTTTTCTCAGCCTGGGCATTTATCCCCAGACGATCCTACCCACTCCTCACTATCTTGAAGGCCATATCGGCCGTAAATTCAGGCAAGGGAATGCTGCAAGGCTGGTCTACTTCGCAGGTCAGATTAATGGCGTCGAGGTACTTACCCTGCCAGGTGTCAAAGGGGAGAACGGTATAGGTTCCGGGTTCCATTCCAGTTAGTTCGACAGTGACGCCGGTGTGGGTCAGATCGGCAGAACGGACATCGGCGATGGGTTGGCCTTGCATCGAATAATCCTGAACCCAGAAGAGGCCGCCTTCGACACCGGCAACGCCCCAACCTCGCACCGTTTCCTCATTGGCGCTGACCTGAAGTTCGACCGGGTTCCAAACGACAAGAGGCAGATCGGAGACAAATTCGGACAATCGGAGCATATCGGCGTTCATTTCGGGAGTCATACTTCCCCAAAAACTGCCGCCGTTCCATTCGGCTGGCGTCATAGCCGATCCGGCTGCCAGAGCAGCCCAGATAGAATTATGGAACAGTTCGGGGTATACGGTGTTGCCGCCAACGCCAAATTCGCCAACCCAGTTAGGTTTTTCATCGCGGCTAAACATGCGCTGGGTCCATCCAGCAATGATTTCGGCCGCTGCAACGGCATCATCACCCTGAAAATCATAGATATGAACCTGGGGCGCGTCCATGTTACGGTGGCCTTCTTCCCAATCCACATCCCCCGACTGACTGGCCGTTGTCGGGTGGCGA
>JBAPRX010000308.1:0-5964 GCA_049281335.1 Promineifilaceae bacterium (SeqCode) | reverse complement strand
CTGTAATCGTGGTTGTTACGCCAGGAAAGACAACGCCTCCCCGCAGTGGAACAATAGGTAACGACTTAGGTGTAATATTTTCAGTCATTTTCTCTCCTTA
Organism: Promineifilaceae bacterium (SeqCode); assembly: GCA_049281335.1. Classification (GTDB taxonomy): domain Bacteria; phylum Chloroflexota; class Anaerolineae; order Promineifilales; family Promineifilaceae; genus JAKEFB01. The sequence goes on along the minus strand of JBAPRX010000308.1, from coordinate 5,864 downwards.
GAAAGATTGGGAGTCAAGGAGTTTCTTATCCTCTTGCTGGCTGTGGCCGGTCTTTTCCGACCGTGCCACATTAGTCCTTTCGAACCCAACATCTCATTTCCGCTTTCTGTAAACGGAATTATTTCTGTGCCTACCTTTTATCAGGTAGGTAGGATGAAACGGCCGTTTGAGCCGCTTAATAGATATTGTACAGACCCAGTATGTGGATACAATAGGAAACGTGTAAGAATTTAGGAGGATGGGATGAGGCAAATGTTCATTAATGGTGAATGGGTGGCAGGCGCAACCGGGGCAGTGGTTGATGTCCTGAACCCCGCAACCGAGGAGGTGCTTGCCCAGGTTCCAACCGGAAATTCGGCCGATATTCACAAAGCGGTCACAGCCGCCAAAGCAGCTTTTGCCGATTGGCGCTGGGTTCCCGGCCTGGAACGGGCCGAGATGCTTCAAGAGGCAGCCAGGAAAATCAAAGACAACTTCGAGGCAGTCGTCCGCCTCCTGACAGAGGAAGAAGGCAAAGCCCTGCCGGAAAACGAAGAAGAGGTCGAGTGGGTCATTGGCACGCTGGAATATTACGCCGGATTAGCCCGCACCTATCGCGGCCGTCTTCTCGCCCCCGCCGACCGCAGCCAGTTTAACTTCGTCATGAAAGAGCCGTATGGCGTCATTGGCTGCATCATCCCCTTTAACTACCCCCTGCTGCTCATGGCCTGGAAAGTCGCCCCCGCGCTGGCGGCGGGCAACACCGTCGTCGTCAAACCGGCCGAACAGACCCCGCTTTCGACCTTACTATTGGCGGAGACAGCCTTTGACCATCTGCCGCCCGGCGTCTTTAACGTTGTCACCGGTGGCGCAGAGGCTGGAGAATCGCTGGTCAGGCATCGGGACGTGCCGATGATTGCCTTCACCGGCTCGCTGGCGACCGGCAGGCAGATCGCAGGGCTGGCCGCCGAACAGATCAAGCGCACCCATCTGGAATTAGGCGGCAAGGACGCCTTTGTCGTCGCCCCCGACGCCGATATTGAAACGGCCGTTGAAGCCGTTGCCTATGCCGGCCTGATTAACGCCGGACAGGTCTGTACCTCCACCGAACGGATTTACGTCCCCAACCCAAAAGTCGCCGCCTTTTCAGAAGCAATGGCCGACTATGTTTCAGGCTTGAAGTTAGGGCCGGGCCTCGACCCGCAAACGGACATAGGGCCGATGGCCGATCCCAAATACCGGGAGAAGGTGGAGGCCCACGTGGCCGATGCTGTGGCGCATGGGGCCAAAGTCCTGACCGGTGGAAAACGGCCGTCCCACCTGGAACGCGGCTTCTACTACACCCCGACCGTGCTGGTAGATGTCAATCACAACATGCTTTGTATGCGTGAAGAGACCTTTGGCCCAACCCTGCCAATTATGGGCTATCGGGACTTTGACGAGGCCATACGGCTGGCAAATGACAACGACTTTGGCCTGGGAGCCTGCCTCCGCACCAACGACGCCAAACTCGCCAAACGCTTCTTTGAAGAGGTTCAGGCCGGTTCAATCTGGATCAACGATCCCCTGACCGATCACTACGGCGGGCCATTCGGCGGCATGAAGATGAGCGGCAACGCCCGTGAACTGGGCCAAGAAGGCTTGGAAAGCTTCCTGGACACCAAACACGTCCATTGGGACTTTGATGATCAAATAAAAGACTACTGGTTTCCGTATGGAAGAAGTTGATTAGGTAATTGGGTAATGTGTGGGTTTCTGCCGATTGGGATAAAAGGGAAAATTAATAATTCACGAATTCACAAATTCACCAATTAATTATTTTCCTTTAACCCAGTCACCCAACGACCACGAATATTAGGATTGGGTTTACGTGAGAGGGAAGGACATCATTGGGGGACTGCCAATTGATCGGGCGTTCGATGTTGACTTTGCCAATGCGCTTGCGCGGTATGAGTCATATAACAAGCATCTCTATCGGCCGAATACCTACCTCCATAAGTGGTGGGCGCGTCGCTGCGGCACGACCTTCCGCCTTCTCTTAAAGCATCTCGTTGAAGCCGAACACCGCCGGGACTACTATTCGCCAGGGGGACTCGAAGGCAAAGTCATCCTAGACCCGATGATGGGCGGTGGCACAACCCTCCACGAAGCAATCCGCATGGGGGCCAACGTTATCGGGGCCGACATTGACCCCATTCCCATTTTGCAAGCCAGGGCGACGCTGGCCGAGCTGCCCCTCCCAACCCTGGAAGATGCTTTCGATACCTTTTTCGAGCAGCTACAGACCAAGATTGGCCCATACTATACAACCGCCTGCCCCGACTGTAATCGGCAGTCTGTACTCCGCTTTATGTTATACGGCCTCAAACGATACTGCGCCTGTGGCCCCGCCACCTTTGTGGATTCCTTCATCTTACGGCGGGAAAGCAACGGAACAGTCATCCAGCTTTGCCCCAATTGCTACAACGTAACGACCGACGCCAATGGCTGCCCCTGCACCCCACAGCCAGACAAACGGCCGTTATTCCTCAAAACCACCCGACGATGCCCCGACTGCAACCAGCCCTTCCGCGATGACTTCAACACCCCTTTCTACGCCCGCTATGTACCCCTGGTGAGGGTAGGGCGGTGTCCCAGGCACAAGCTCTTTTTTGACAGCCCTCAAACGGCCGATCTGGAATGTCTCACCTCAATAGATAAGCTCAGAAGCGCCCTGCCACACGATCCAACCCTGGCCGTCCACCCCGGCCCCAAATCAGGCCACCTGTCGCGTCGTGGCATCACCAACTACGCCGACCTCTTCTCCAGCAGGCAGCTTCTCTACTTGAACTGCGCCATTAAACTGCTGGACCAGTTTGATCCGCTTATCCGGCTCAACCTATCACTGCTCATTTCCACCTCCCTGGAGTTCAATTCAATGCTCTGCGGCTACAAAGGCTCGGCCGTTCGCCGTTCAGGGGCCATCCGACACGCCTTTTCCCACCACGCCTACTACTTCCCCTACATGGCCCTGGAAAACAACCCCATCAACCCCCGGAAATCATCGGGGACCTTAAAAAAGCTGTTCCATTCCCGGCTCCGGCGGGCCAGGAAGTGGGCCGAGAACCCCATCGAACGGGAGATAGGCAAAAGCGGCACCAAGAAGGTGGTTGTCACCGATGAAGTTGATTACGGCCGGGAAGTGGAAGAACCGGAAGCGTTTCATGGAGCCGAACGGCGGTTTTGGCTGCGACAGGGATCATCGGCCGTTTTACCCCTCCCCGACAACAGTGTGGACTACATCGTCACCGACCCCCCATACTACGACAGCGTCCAGTACAGCGACCTGGCGGCCTTCTTCCGCGTCTGGCTGGAAAAGATGCTGCCCGACGGCAGCCAGCCCGGTATTCGCTGGTCATATGACATGAACGGATCGGCCGTTGCCGTCCATCGCAGTGAGAATGGGCATTACCAAAAGGATCGGCCGTATGACATCGTCATCGGCCAGATTTTCAAAGAATGTTACCGCGTGCTGCGAAAAGGGAACGGCAGCAGCGGCCGCCTCATCTTTACCTACCACCACTGGAACCCCCAAAGCTGGGCCGCCATTACCGCCGCCTTAAAACAATCCAACTTCGTCCTCGTCAACCGCTACGTCGTCCACTCCGAAAACCCCATCTCTGTCCACATCGCCGGCTTCCGCGCCCTGACCGACGACACCATCCTCGTCCTCGCACCCAAAGAAGTCGGGGTAGGCGGCCACTGGGAGCGCCCGCACCAAATCAACACAACCGAAAGCGCCGCCTTCTGCCAGGACTGCGGAACATTGTTGGGCTGGCTGCTAACGGCCGATCTGGAACCAAAAGATATTTACGGAGTTTGGGAGAAGATATTGTCTGTGGCAGATGGCAAATAATTGGTACAATAGTAGAAAAGTGTACTAAAGTTTGTACTATGGAGTGTACTAAATATGTCTACAAAAATTATGCCGGTTAGTGACCTTCGTCGCCAGACAAGCCAGGTTATTCAATCTATTTTACGGGATGGGGATGTTGTCTATGTAACCCAACACGGCCGTCCAACAGTCGTGGTCGTAGATTATGAACAGTATGAAGCGTTACTTGCCCAACAAGAAGTTTCCCCTGAGAAAGTCCAATATGAGACAATAACCTTTGAATCAGTAGAATCAAATGAGACCGCTCTAATAGGAAAAGGGGTTTCCATTTCTGTGAATATCAGTTCAGAGGAAGCGCGTCGTCTGGTAAATCAGAAAATTGTGCCAGAATTAGGTACAGGGCTGGGTGCTAAAGAGCCGGATTTGCTTCTTCGGGGTCAACAAATAATCTGGCGAGTACCGGTTGTTCTTTCTTTACCCCGGTTGGGAGATTTAGGGGAGGTTGGCATTATCGAAGTAGACGCTCAGACCGGAGAGATTAGAAGCAACGAGATGGATCAAGCAAGGATACTGCAACATGCCCAAAGACTCTATGCCGGTGTTGCCTCATTATCCTCAGAGTAATCTAGGAGCCTGTTTACCAGCCTGCGCCCGCATGGTATTGGCTGCACTGGGGCATAGCCATACAGAAACAGAGCTGGCACGGGCTATGGGCAGTTACTCCTTTGGTACACCAGCCAGCCGTGTTACTGGATTACAACGCCTCGGTTACCAGGTGAGGTATGGAACAGCAACAGTAGACGAACTGCGTCATTATCTGGCAGCAGGTTACTTCCCAATCGTTTTTGTAGCTGCTGATTTTCTTCCTTGGGCAGATTTTTCAGGATTTCACGCATTGGTGCTTGTTTCGGCAACAGAAACAGAGGTAACGGTCATGGATCCATCATTGACTGATGGCCCAACTCCCATGACGATTGATGAGTTTTTATTGACCTGGGAGGAGTTTGATAGACGAATGGCAGTGATTTCTGATTGAGTTGGTACAGAGTGATATCAATTTGGCTCCATTACGTTTATAGGTCTCTAAGGAAGATAAGCTTCTATCAGTTCTTGAGCATAAAATTCGGCCCAGGTTTTAATTCGGGCGCGGCTGGTGTAGGCTTTGTCAAGGTGGACGATCTGATAAGTTAGCTCACTGCGGGTGAATTCGTGGTCCAAAAGTCGGCCGAGTTTCTCCTGTAAATATTCCGCATACCACAAAGGCCATTCAGGGTCGGCCCCATCCGTTTCAAGGTAAGCCTGATGGTGAGCCTGCCCCGTTTCCAGAAGCAGGTCAGCGATTTGTTGAGGGAGTTGTTCGTTCGGCACAATATAAAAAAGTAATGCGTAATCCGTAAAAATGACGTTTGACAGCGACTTTTACGAATTACGCATTACGCTCAATTCTAAAACTTGCCCAGAGCCAACAGCAAGCAAAAAAACATCCACAAAAGAACAAGCCACGAACGACTAAGTAATCGTTCAGTAATAAGGTAATATTGTAATCAGGTAATTACCCAATTACCCAATTACCCAACTGCAAACTTATTTGCGAACAATCACTAATTATATCCACAAAGAGAGTTCAAAATAATTCGTGAAATTCGTGTAATTCGTTGCTCCTGTTTCTTGCCTCTATCCGCCCAAAAACTCTTCCAAATTAGCCTTGCTAATCCGATAAGCCGTTCCAATCTTCCGGGCTTTGAGGTCGCCTGCCTCGATGGCAGCAATGATGTCAGATTCGCCCACCTGGACAAATACGGCCGCTTGAGCCGGCGTCATCACATCAGGCATACCGCCGCTTGGCGTGGATGCTGCCTGCTGTGGGGCCGCTTGCTGTCCACCTTGCTGGCCCATCTGCTGCTGCATCATCTGCTGCTGCATTTGCTGCAACTGTTGCTGCTGCTGCATCGCACCCAGCCCCATCATACCGATACCAAGTTCGCCCAAATTGCTGCCGCCACCAGGATTG
>JBAPRX010000307.1:0-3915 GCA_049281335.1 Promineifilaceae bacterium (SeqCode) | reverse complement strand
TAATCATGCATATTATTTTAGACAACTATCCAATACCAGAACAGGGTCAAGTCAATATCAATGTCCGTTTTTCATTCGAGATAAATATTGATGCGCTGGAAGCACGAAAGGTTGTTTCCTCGTGGTTACTGAATGAAGTCAGCTATTTGATTGGGGCGGGAAATGCCACTTTAGTTTTGAGTCATCGGCCGACGTGGCGTGTCCCGGCCTGGATAGCATTTCCCGGCGTACCCCAGAAGGATATTGTTGGGGTTGTGGATGTGGATGTGCAAACAGGGGAGATAATAGACCCAACTGAGACAAAGGCAAGGTTAGAACATTATTTAGAGAAGGTTATTAAAGCTGATGTGTTGCCGTCCGAGTTTGTGGTTCGGGAGCTTCCACCTGACTATATTGTTGAATTGGATCCTGTTCCGCAGCATTTGCAAAAAATAATTTAAGCCTCTGCGTCTCTGCCCCTCTGCGCCTCTGCGATAAAGATTCTTAAATCGGAGCAATACAGGTTGGATCCTCGTTTCGGGGGTTGTTGACGTGGGGGCTGACGGGGTAGAAGGTCATTTCTTCGCTTGGATACGGCCGCATTAACGACTGCACTTCCTCCGGATGCTGTGTGAAAGGGTCCAGCCACAACTCATAATCTTCCGGGGCCAGGATAACCGGCATCCGGTTATGCACCTTTTGCAGCAGGTCGTTGGGGGTTGTGGTCAGCAGGGTGCAGGACTCAATCTCGGAACCATCAGGGCCTTGCCAATGCTCCCACAGTCCGGCAATGGCAAACGGCCGTTCATCCTTCATCTGGATTCGCACCGGCTGCTTGCCCCCGTCCACCTGCCACCACTCATAAAAGCCATCTGTCGGAACCAGGCAGCGGCGATATTTGAACGCCGAACGAAACGACGGTTTTTCGGCCGCCGTTTCCGACCGGGCATTAATCATCCGTGACCCAATCGTGGGGTCTTTGGACCAACTTGGAATCAGCCCCCAATAGAAGTAAGTCAGTTCTCGCTGTCCCTTATCCCGGTTATAGCGAACGGCCGCAACCGGCTGTGTTGGGGCAATATTATAGCGCGGGGCAAGGGTTGGCGTTTCTGTTAAATCAAAGGTTTCGGCAACCACTTCCCCAGGTGCAATCAACGTAAAACGTCCACACATAATCTACTTCCTTGAACAAAAAAAACTCTGTGTATCTCCGTTCCTCTGCGTATCTCTGCGTCCAATCCTTTTGACCACCACAATTTCGTGAAGATTTGTGCTAATTCGTGGCTCTTCTAACTGACCGGTCGGTTGCGGGCGCTGCAATTTCGATTGCGATTGCTGCGATGCCGCCAATAATAGGTCCGTTCCCCATTTTTCATCGTCTTACGGCTGCGCAAGGTCAATTCACCGCCACAGCAGTGGCAGATAGCAAACTTCGGCGCAGTTGCGCTGGCCTCAATTTTCTTTCCGGTTTCAGTGACTGCAAATTTCATAGATAGATAATTCTGCGTCCAGCGAATGCCTTCAGCAGCAACAAATACAAAAATAGAAAATTATTATTTGGCGGCATAGGTAGTGTACCGGATTTTGGCGGAAAGTACCATGCAATTTTGGTGAATTTTTGGGTTCATTTTGGGATAGCGGGTGAACTGCGTTTTATGTCAATGCTTCGTCTTTTGAATAACTCAGATGCGATAACAGCGCCCACATATATGCTATAATCTGATCGATTGTTGGCTTCAGACGAGGAATTTTATGCAGACAATTGCTTTAAGGAAAAAGAATGAACCCTAAACGCCGCCTCCCAACCTGGCGCAAGTGGGAGTTGATGGAGGATTTGAACCGCACCGCCCGTTATTTTGCTTTAGCTGGGCTGCGTCACCGGCATCAAAATGCCTCAGATGAAGAACTCCGGCGTCGTCTTGCTGATATCTTGTTGGGGGAAGAATTAGCGGCTAAAGTCTACGGGCCTATATCTGACTAAATGGAACATATGAAAGCTGTCGTATACGAGAAGTATGGTTCGCCGGATGTGCTTCATCTGGCTGAGGTGGAAAAACCGGTTCCGACCGATAATCAAATCCTGATTAAGATTCGCGCCGTCTCCATTAATGGGTCAGACAGGGAAGGATTGATCGGTAAACCATTGTACGCTCGCATTGGCGGACTGCTAAAACCAGGGGATCCAATCCTGGGGTCGGATATTGCCGGCGTGGTGGAGGCGGTTGGTAAGGACCACACTGAATTCAAACCAGGGGATGAAGTTTTTGGGGAGATTCCGGGCTATCATGGCGGTTTTGCGGAGTATGTCTGCACTCATGGGAGAACGCTGGCTCTAAAACCGGCCGTCCTGACATTCGAGGAAGCGGCCGCCATTCCCCAGGCAGGCGTCATCGCCCTGCGAGGGATACGAGATAAAGGACAGGTAAAGCCGGGGCAAAAAGTCTTAATCAATGGGGCGGGTGGCAGCGGCGGCTCATTTGCCATCCAGCTTGCCAAATTATATGGTGCTGAAGTGACCGGGGTGGACAACACAGAAAAGCTGGCGTTCATGCGCTCTCTGGGCGCAGACCACGTCATTGATTACACCCAGGAAGATTTCACCAAAACCGGAAACCAGTATGATCTGATCCTGGATCTCATCGCCCATCGTTCGGTTTTCGCCTACCGGCGGGCCTTACGGTCGAATGGAACATACTTCTTTGTCGGCGGTTCCGTTGGGGTTCTTTTCCAGATTTTGCTTCTGGGATCGTGGATTAAGAAAAGGACATCCAAAAACATAGCCGTGTTGATGGTTCCACAGGACAGGGAGGATTTGCTGGCTATCACAGCGCTTTGTGAATCTGGCAAAGTCGTCCCCATTATTAACAGACGATACACATTAAGCGAAGTACCGGAAGCGCTCCGGTATGTTGGGGAAGGGCATGCTAAAGGCAAAGTCGTAATCACTTTGGAAGACAACCACCAATGAACGCCTGGCTGACTGATGAACAACAGGCCGTTCGCGCCCTGGCCCGTGACTTCGCCCGCCGGGAAATATTGCCCCGTTCGGCCGAATTCGACCAGACCCAACAATTCCCCCACCAAATTTTCCAGGACGCCTTGAAAATCGGCCTCGTCGCCGCCAACATCCCGGCCGAATACGGCGGGGCCGGCATGGGATCCCTGGAGCAAGCCCTCGTCACCGAAGAACTGGCCTGGGCCTGTGTCGGCATCACGGCCGCAATTACCCTCAACGCCCTCATTGTTGACACCATTCTGTTGGGCGGCAGTGAGCGGCAAAAAGCGCACTATCTCGGCCGTCTTCTCTCCGGTCAGATTGGCGCTTATGCCGTCACCGAACCGGGTGCAGGGTCCGACGTTGCCAACATCCAATGCCGCGCCGAACGAACGGCCGACAGCTACCGCCTCAACGGCAGCAAGACCTGGATTTCCAACGCCACCGAAGCCAGCTTCTTCATTATCTTCGCCAAGACCGACCCCGATGCTCGCCACAGAGGCATCACCGCCTTCGTCATTGAACGGGACACCCCCGGCTTCACCGTTGGCAAGAAGCTGGGCAAATTGGGCCAGAGAGCGGCCCCGGCGGCCGAATTGTTCCTCGAAAATGTCGCCGTTCCCGTTGAAGCCAGACTCGGTGAAGAAGGCTCCGGCTTTCGGCTGGCAATGGGCGTCTTTGATCGCTCCCGGCCGATGGTTGCCTCCTTCGGCGTCGGCCTGACCCAACGCTGCCTGGATGAATCGCTCCAATACGGCCGAGAACGTCGCACAATGGGCCAGCCCATCATCCAGCATCAGGCTGTCGGCCACAAAATTGCCGAGATGGGGATGCGAGGTGAAGCCGCCCGGCTGCTGACCCACCAGGCCGCTCACCTGCTCGACCAGGGACGGCCGAACACCCTCCAGGCCGCCTATGCCAAAGCCTACGCTGCCGACACC
>JBAPRX010000306.1:0-1866 GCA_049281335.1 Promineifilaceae bacterium (SeqCode) | reverse complement strand
CTTCTATTCTTCGCTCTCCTCGCCGCCCTACTCTGGCACTTCCGCAATATCTGGTGGAAGGAATGACAACGCTTTCTGAGTGGCAAAGCTCTGGAATCCGAATTACAGTTCAAGGTTTAAACATTTTTACGAGAGTCATTGGAAACGGCCCACCCATCCTCATATTGCACGGTTTTCCTACATCAAGTTACGATTATTCGCGCATTATTCCTCCCCTGTCAGAGCATTATCAACTTATCTTATTCGACTATCCGGGGTTTGGTCTTTCCGATAAGCCCAATCTGGAAATCTATTCCATTCACAAGTATGCAGAAGTTGCCCAATATTTAGTAGATTATCTTGGGTTACACCGGGTCAAAATTCTGGCCCATGACATCGGTGATTCCGTCGCGTTAGAACTATTAGGGAACAACCCTAACATGATCGAAAACATTGTGTTGCTGAACGGGAGCATCATTTCAACACCCTTTGAAGATTACCAAATGCTTCTTGCTCAAAGGCTCTTGCTAACCCATCAGATAACCAAATTTCTGAATAGGCTGAGATTCATCAACAAATTGTTTTTTATGGCTATGATGCGGAAAGCATTTTTCAAAGAATTGCCGCCAGACGAGTTCAACACCTTTTGGAAGTTATTCTGCGTCAATCAAGGCGACACAATTTATTATCACCTTATTCAATACATGCCTGAACGTCGGGAATTCGAGAAAAAATGGTTGGAATATCTAAAAACACATTCTGCACCGCTTACCATGATTTGGGGACAGGATGATCCAATAGCGCCACCTAGTATTACATCCGACATACTCAAAATTCGGCCGAATAGCACCAGCATAATTTTGGAAAACACGGCCCACTACCCACATTGGGAATCACCACAGAAAACCATTTCCGGTATCCTACAGGCATTTAAGGGCTAACATCCCGAATTCACGCTGTTTTCCTCCTTCAACCCAAATTCAATTTTCTCTCTCAACACTTGCTGGACATAGATCAGCGGGTATGTAAACTCAGCCGCAATATCAAAATCCGACAAGACCTCCTCACCATTCTCCTGAGAAGAAAGGTGAACAACAACTTCCTGGTCTGTCCACAAAACACGCCTCCTTGGAGAAATTCTGCCCACCCCCAACTGTCTGCCCAACCATTGGATAAATTGATCAAATTCATACGTCCCATCTTCATTCACAGGATGTTCAATCCGAAGACCAAACCAGGCAAGAACTCTGTAAAATAAATCATACCTTGCGACCTTTATCTCCTGACCAATCTGGTACCAGACATATGGAAGTGTATAAGCTCCGTTTTGAAGGACAAAGAGTGTCATTAACCGATTCGTTTGAGTGCGATAATAAAACGGCCGTGATAAATATCTAGGGTCAAAATACCAGGGCGTTCGGCGGAGGAGTTGGCCCACCAACAACCAGGGATCATTCACCCATTCTTCGTGAATAAAAATCTCACCTCTAGCAACATCCCGAACCTTCCCTGCCCTCAAGCCCATCGTATCAGGGACAATACAAAATCGATTCGTATACCCCAGTTTATTCGCAGCATCTCGATTGTTCGCAGCAAGTAGTTTCACTCTATGAAGAACGGCCGTTACTTTCGCTTCTTGCTCCAACCCATAATATGCCTGATAACGTTTTAGATATTGGAGAACGAAATGATTCGTTTTCGAGGAGGTTAGACTTAATCGGCTCCACGCTGCAACTCTCCAATGTGGAAATTTCTGCCACAGCCCACTAAAGACCATCTGCCCTTTTTCCATGACCAGCCGAATAATTTCCGCATTAATGGCAAGGTAAGACCACAATACAAGGTATCGGTTAGGGAAGAGATTAATAAAAACCATCAGCAAGATAC
>JBAPRX010000305.1:0-3948 GCA_049281335.1 Promineifilaceae bacterium (SeqCode) | reverse complement strand
TTTTTGAGGTGTGAATCATGGAAACAATTCTTTATCCCACGAGAGGCGGCGACAACACCTACCGCAACCAGGATTGGGCTTTTTCCCTGGCCAAGGAACGAAATGCTCGCATCATCTTGCTCTACGTCTCCAATGTTCGTTTCTTAGAACATATTCTTGCCCCCGTCTCCATTGATCGTGTTTGGGAAGAGTTGGATTCATTAGGAGAATTCCTCCTGACAATGGCCCAGGATCGGGCCGATGAGGTCGGTGTAACGGCCGATAAAGCGATTCGACACGGCCGTTTTCGTGTTGCCTTGAAGGAAATTATTGAAGAGGAAAATGTGTCAGCCGTTGTTCTCGGCCGTCCTGCCCAGGACACGGCCATTACCACCGTCGAATATATCCTGGAGGTTGCCGAATATTTAACGGCCGAAACCGGCGTGGAAGTTTTCCTCATTCACGAAGGCGAAGTCGTTGACCATTTTCTCCCAACGACATAACATTCAGAAAAAATATAGTCACAGGAGACAAACTCAATGTCAGATTTTCTTGACGCCCAATTAGGAAGCTATCAGACGGCCGTCAATCAGGCCATCTCTGACTTAACCTCCCAAAATATCCTCAATCGCATCTGGAATCACGACTACACCGTCTGGGAACCAGACCCGGAAGAGATAACCAACCGTCTAGGCTGGCTCCACCTGCCCCAAAAAATGGTGGATAACCTGGATGAAATACAATCCCTCGTGGATGCCGTCAAGGCAGACGGCTACACCCACGCTCTGCTCCTGGGAATGGGCGGCTCCAGTCTTGCCCCTGAGGTCTTCAGCAAAACCTTCGGCCCCGACTCGGACGGCCTCACCCTTCAGGTACTGGACAGCACAAATGCCGATGCTATAAATGACTACGCGAAATCTTTGGAGTTCTCCCGTACCCTCTTTATTGTCTCAACCAAATCCGGCGGAACCGTTGAAACCCAATCGTTCTTCAAATATTTTTACAATCAGGTTGTCGGTGAACTGGGTAAGGAATCGGCCGGGGAACATTTCGTTGCCATTACCGATCCCGGCAGCAAACTGGAAAAACAGGCCCAAACTTATCATTTCCGGCAGACCTTCCTCAATGATCCAAACATTGGAGGCCGTTATTCCGCCCTCTCCTACTTTGGCCTCGTTCCGGCGGCGCTGGTCGGCGTAGATGTTGCTTTGCTGTTGCAGCGAGCCGCAGCCATGACCGGCCCGGAAGGGAACGATGCCGGGGCAGAATTGGGAGCAATCATGGGAGTCTGTGCCAAGAACGGCCGAGACAAAATAACCATCGTCACCTCTTCCCCAATCAGCAGCTTTGGCGATTGGGTTGAGCAGCTTATCGCCGAAAGCACGGGCAAAATAGGCAAAGGCATCCTGCCCGTTGTCGGTGCGCCCGTCGGTCCGCCGGACGTTTATAGCTCCGACCGTCTCTTCGTTCATTTACGGCTGGCTGGCGACCAGAGAGATACCCAGGCATTAGCCGCCCTGGCAGCAGCCGGGCATCCCATTGTCCAGATAGAGATGGCCGACAAATATGATATGGGTGGTCAATTTTTCTTGTGGGAGATGGCAACGGCCGTTGCCGGGTATTTGATCGGTATTCATCCCTTCAACCAGCCCAATGTCGAGTCGGCCAAGAAACGGGCAACAGCGATGGTTAACGCCTACCAGGAAAAAGGTCAACTGCCAAAAAGCGATTCGGAACCCCTTATAACCGAGAAACTGATTGAATTCCTGTCCCATGCGAAACCGGGTGATTACATCGCTATCCAGGCCTACGTCCAGCCAACGGCCGAAATGGACAACACCCTCCAAAGCTTGCGACTCCTGCTGAGAAAGCGAACAAAGCTGGCGGTGACAGTCGGCTACGGCCCTCGTTTCCTCCACTCTACCGGACAACTTCACAAAGGCGACGGTGGAAATGGGCTGTTCGTTCAGTTCACATCAGAAGCGGCCGAAACGGTTGCCATCCCTGAAACGGCCGGAGAGGATGCCTCCGCCATCACCTTCAACGTCCTCATCACCGCCCAGGCATTGGGCGACGGACAGGCACTTCGGGATGAGAACCGGCGGGTCATTCACTTCCATCTCGGCCGAAATCCACTCGCCGCGCTGGAACAGATATTGTAATACGGACCGCAGCCTACAAATAGGTTTTTAAAAAGGGTATCGTTCGTTCCCAGGCGAGTTCGGCCGCTTCCGCATCATAGGCATCCGGGCGGTTATGCTCAAAGAACCAGTGACCGGTACCGGGATAGAAATAGAAATTCGCTTCGCGTCCCGCCGCGTGTAGCTCGTCCAGGGTGTTTCGAGCATACTCAGGCTCCTCGTAGGGATCATCTTCAGCAAAATGCCCCAGAAAAGCAGCCTGGGCATTGGCATAATCTTCCCGGTCCAGGTCGGCATAGTTGCCATAGAAGACAACAACCGTCCCGATTTTTGTTGGTTGTAGCCCGCTGGCTAACCACAAAGCCCAGGCAGCCCCAAATGAAAACCCGATTGTGCCGATGACGTTTCCTACTACGGCCGGATTGGACATCAAGTGGTCAACCGCGCTCTCAGCCACCACTTGCGTTGTTTCATCATCATGAGACCTCACCAGCTTTTCTGCCTCATCAATTGTATCGGCCGTTTTTCCGTCATGGTACAAGTCCGGCGCGAGAACAACGAAGCCTTCAGCCGCTAATTTATCGGCAAGCTCCTTAAAGAAATCTGTCAACCCCCACCAGGCATGGAGCAGCAAGATACCCGGCCCTTTCCCCTCTTCTGGCAAAGCCAGATACCCGGTTGCCATCCCTTTCTCAGTTAACCATGAGTCCATCATTTCGATTACTCCTCTAAAAACAACTACGAGCCAAAAACAAGAGGATTGTAGCACATGCGTTCTGGTACGGCCAAAACATCTGGTGAGTTTTTCAGATTGGGGATCTATTGGAAGGGACGAGGCCAAATGTCGGCCGTCACGGCCGTTAAATCACAACTTTCCCATCTTTGTAAAACAACTCCCCGTCCACTCTGATTTCGCTCTCGGCCATATTGCACAGCATGTCCCAATGGAGGCCGGAGGTGTTCTGGCTGCCACATTCGGGGAAGCCGCTGCCAACTGCCAGATGCACCGTTCCGCCAATCTTCTCATCAAAGAGCATATTTTTAGTGAACTTCTGGATGCCATAATTGGTGCCAATGCCTAACTCACCCAGAACTCGTGCGCCATCGTCTGTGTTTAACAGCGACGTCAACAACTCCTGGCCTTTTTGAGCGCTTTCCTTGACGACACGGCCGTTTTCAAACCACAATTCGATGTCAACCACTTCTCGGCCGTCATAGATCGCGGGGTAGCCGTAGCGCACCCAGCCGTTGAGAGAATCTTCGACCGGAGAGGTATAAATTTCGCCATCGGGGAAATTTTCCTTCCCGGCTGCGCCTTTGAAGGATCGGCCGTCTATCGACATCTCCAGGTCAATATTCTGGCCTTTCAAGGAAATGTGTTTTTTTCCTGCCAGCCAATCAACCAACCGCTGTTGGCGGGCAGCTTCCTCCTTCCAGGCGGCAACGGGATCGTCCAGGTGCAGCAGCCCGGCTCCAAAGACAAAATCCTCATAATCGCTCAGGCTCATGTCTGCTTCCTGCGCCCCAGAATTGGTCGGGAATACCGTATAACACCACTTAAAGTCACGGGTAGCAGACCGTTCCATCGCTTTCACCATTAATTCCGCGCTTGACTTGCGAGAAAGCTGCTGTTTGGCCGGATCAATCCCTGATAACGCGCGAGTATTATAGGTCGCCCCAATCTGAAGACTGGCATCGAATTCCTCAATGATCATTCTCTGCATTGGCGGAATATAGGTTAACTGCGCTTCATTGGCATATTTGAAAAATATTTCAGGCAAACCTTCAACCCGATGCTGAACCATCACATATGCGCCTGCTATAACAG
>JBAPRX010000304.1:0-6132 GCA_049281335.1 Promineifilaceae bacterium (SeqCode) | reverse complement strand
CTCCAGTTTCATTACGGCCGAATGTGGCCTTTGGAGGTTGCGCTGTGGGATTTGATGGGGCAGATCAGCGGGCAGCCTTTGTGGAAGTTGTTGGGCGGCAGGCGGCAGCAGGTGGCTTTGTATGCATCTACAGGGGAGCGACTGGGGGCGGCGGAAAGGGCAGAATCGGCCGTTCGGCTGCGGGATCAGGGTTTTCCAGCCTTGAAGATTCGCTTTCATGCCGCCAACCCGCGAGACGACCTGGCTGTGGTGCAGGCTGTCAGGCAGGCGGTTGGCGCGGAGATGGCGATCCTGGTGGATGCCAACCAGGGCTGGCAGATGCCCTGGGACAGTTCGGCCGTTTGGGATTTTAAAACGGCCGTCTGGATGGCGGATGCTCTGGCCGAGTTAGATGTCTATTGGCTGGAGGAGCCGCTTCATCGTCACGATTATCGGGGGCTGGCTGAACTACGAAAGCGGTCGAAAAATCGCATAGCAGGTGGGGAAGGGAACCGGGAGTTTGCTGAACTCAGGGAGTATTTGCGGTATGGGTCGCTGGATGTCTATCAGGCGGATGTGGTTTGGAGTACCGGTATTTTGCGGGGCAGGCAGTTGGCGGCTGAAGTCCAGGCTGCCGGTGCGATTTACTCTCCCCATACCTGGGGCGATGGGCTGGTGCTGTTGGCGAATTTGCAGTTGTGTGCGGCCGTATCTCAAGCGCCCTTTATCGAGTTCCCCTTTGATCCTCCGGCCTGGACGCCGGAACGGCGGGACTTTATTTTGCCCTCTCCGCTCATTCCCGATGGGCCGGGAATAATCACGCTGCCCGACAAGCCGGGATTAGGTGTTACAATTGATTGGCCCGCTCTTGAACCACTTCGGATACAGGTAGGCACGATGGAAGGTGGGTGATTTGGGATTGGGTGATTGGTGATTGGTAGTTGGTAATTGGGTAATTGGTAATTGGGTGTTTCTAAGAGTCAATGACGAGGATGGTCAAATAATTTATTCTTTGCGTCTCTGCCTCGCATTCTTATGCGGCCTTTGCGTCTTTGCGTTAAAAATCTTGGAGGGAATATGCGGCGGGATAGAAAGGTTTTAGGTCAGACGAACACTTTGTTGGAGAAGGGGATTGATTTCGGCCGACTTCGGCAGGATAGGCTGGCGAAGATTCAGCGAGAGATGGCGGCGCGGGAGATTGGGGCGCTGCTGCTGACCGACATTATCAATATCCGCTACGCAACAGGGGTGAGTATTATGCCCTTGTGGACGGCCGTTAATCTGGCCCATTATGTCCTTGTTCCTGTTGAAGGCAGTCCCGTTATCTTTGAATATGGACAGGCTCAATTTCGGGTCAAGCAGTATTGGAGTGAGGTGCGACCGGCCCATTACTGGCAGTCGCGTTTTGCCGACCAGTTTGCGGGGAAGTTGTCCGACGAGTGGGCGGCCGAAATCAAGGACGTGCTGGTGGGGTGGGATGTGGCCGACGCCACGGTGGGCATTGATACGCTCGACTACAATGGCTTTATGGCCTTACAGAAGCACGGTATCCGGCTGACCGACGCTGACGAGACGATGGAAGCGGCCCGCATTATTAAGACGATGGACGAAATCGACCTGCTGCGCCAATCCGTGACCATTGCCGAAGCTGCCCTTTATGATTTGGAGCAGGCCATTCGGCCAGGTATCACTGAGAACGAACTGCTGGCAATTTTTTGGCATAAGATGCTGGCGTTGGGTGGGGAGTGGTGCTTTACTCGCCTGTTGGCTTCCGGCTACAAGACAAACCCCTGGTTTCACGAGGCGGGCAGCAAAATGGTACGCCCTGGCGACCTGGTTGGGATTGATACTGACATGATCGGCATTGAAGGGTATGCATGTGACATCTCGCGGACTTTCTTGTGTGGGGAGCGTGGATCGGCCGTTCAGCGAGAAGCGTACAAAGTCGCCCACGATTTCGTGCAGGGAGCGATTGAACTGTGCACGGTGGGGCGGGCTTATGAAGATTTTGCGGATTCGATTCCGGCCGTACCAGAGCCGTATATTGCCCAACGCTACCCTGTCGTCCTGCACGGCATCGGCACCGACGACGAACCTCCTTTCATCCCCTATCCCGACCGCAAAGATGATGTCATGCCCCAGGGCGTCTTTCAGGAGAATATGGTTGTCAGCGTCGAGTTTTACGCGGGTAAGGTGGGTGAACAGGATGGAGTGAAGTTGGAGGATATGGTCTGGATAACGGCCGAGGGGCCGGTGTTGCTGTCGCTGTATCCGTTTGAGAGGAAGTTGATGTAGGGGATGGTGGGTGTAACGACACTTTATCATTGCTGAATCCTATCTTATCTTAATAGAAGTAAAGCACTCTTGTATCATCTAATCCCCCGCTTTATCCATGACAATTACCAGGCCGGGAGAACGTTTGGTAATTTCCGGTCCGTCACTCTCTTTATGGACATCTCTGGTTTTACGGCCTTGACCGAAACAGCGATGCGGTATGGCAAAACGGGGGCAGAAGAGTTAGTCACTCACTTGAATGCTATCTTTGAACCGATTGTTCAAACGATTTATGCACATGGTGGGTTTATCAGTGGCTTTGCCGGGGATGGACTAACGGTTATTTTTCCAGACTATAAAACGGAGACGGCATTAGCTGCTTGTGAGACGGCCCTAACGATTCAACATATTTTCCAAACTCAGGGCGCTCAAGAGACAACTATCGGCCGATTTGAACTGACTGCCAAACAGGGCTTATCAGCAGGGTGGGTATCCTGGGGGATTGTTGGGCCAATTAACCACAAAACCTATTTCTTTCGAGGGGAAGCGATTCGGGATTGTACCCAGGCCGGGGATCACGCCCAGGCGGGGGAAATCAAGTTGGGAAAAGCTATTCGGGATATGGTGCCAGATGGTTTAGTCGTGGTGGGTGATGAAGACGGCCGTTATGCGCCACTAATAAACGTTGAGACAAAAGTCGTCATACCGCCTCAACCCCAAGCGACCACTCCGTTATCCCCGGAAATTTGCCACCAGTTCTTTTCGGAGGAACTTTGGAACTTCATTGGTCAGGGCGAATTTCGACATACATGCACTATTTTTCTTGGGTTCCAAAGCGACTTGTCCCAAACCGAGTTAGATCTTCTCGTCAGCCATGTCATTCAGGAAAGCGATAAATTTGACGGCCATTTTGTGGAGGTTGACTTTGGTGATAAGGGAGGACTTGCCCTTATCTGTTTTGGTGCGCCTCGAACGCATGAAAATGATCCTGAACGGGCTATGAGATTCATGCTGGCTGTTGGTGCCAAGCTGGATGAACATTCATTTCAATGGAGGGCGGGTATTTCCTATGGACTTGCCTACGCGGGGATGGTTGGTGGGCAGCAGAGAAGCAAATATGCCCTATTAGGAAGCGTCGTCAACTTTGCTGCCCGATTAATGATGGAAGCGGAATGGGGACAAGTCCTTGTCTCCGATGTCCTGGTTCATCAGCAGGGGTTTGTGTTTTCTGATTTAGGTGACTTTTCTTACAAAGGCTTCACTGCGCCTAGGCCCACTTATGAACTGCTGGGGCGAGAGAACATTTTCGACCAGCCACCCGTCAAAATATCCCAACCTGTCTTTGGCCGCGAGCCAGAAATGGCTCAACTGATGGCATTTTCTAAAGCGGTTCTAGAGAAAAGATCGGCCGGTGTGGTTTTCATTTATGGGGAACCAGGCATCGGGAAATCCACGCTTATTTCTGATTGGCAAAGCAGGGTAAGTGATGCTTTCACCTGGTTGATATGCCCGACCGACCAGACTTTACGCCAGGCTTTCAATCCTTTGATTTACTGTTTGAAGCGTTCCTTTGGGCAACTGACCGAAGCGACGGAGGCCGAAAACAAAGCTCGGTTTCAGCAGCGTTGGCAACTGCTGCTCGATCACCTGATTCAGATTGATGCACCGCTGGCATTACGTCAGGAACTTGAACGAACCCATTCTATCCTGGGAGCTTTACTGGATTTGTATTGGCCGAACTCTTTGTATGAACAGCTTGACCAGGAAATGCGGTTTAAAAATATGATAACGGCCGTAAAAAGCTGGTTGTTCGCCCAAAGTTTTGTGAAACCGGTTGCTCTGGTTGTGGAGGACGGTCATTGGCTCGATAGGGCAACCCAGACATTTTTGACCTCGCTAAGTGAGGAGATGGCGGTTTATCCTTTGCTTCTCGTTATCACGTCCCGCTACAGGGATGATAGCCGCCTGATGGATTTTGATCTCACCCTTCAAAAACCGCCGATTATTCTTGAACTGAAGGCACTGCCGCCTTCATCTGTTCGACAGCAAGCTGAAAAGGTTCTCGGCAGTCCGATCAGCAACCGTCTATTCACGTTGTTGAAGGAAAAAAGTCAGGCCAACCCATTTTTCGTCGAACAATTATTGTATTATTTTCAAGAGAACGAATTTCTCCAAAAAGATAATCAGGATCAGTACACCCTCAGCAGTGATCCGGTTCCTTTGCCTGACAATATCAATATCATCCTAACCGCCCGCCTTGACCGATTGCCTCAATCTGTTAAGGCAGTTGTGCAGACTGCGGCCGTTTTAGGCAATGAATTTGAAGTTGACCTCTTATCCTACATGTTACAAATTAACATTATGCCTGCCCTAAAACGAGCGAAGGCCGGACAGATATGGGAGGCGCGTGACGACACTACCTACTCCTTTAAGCACATCCTTTTACGCGATTCGGCCTACAGCATGCAAATGCACCAACAGCTTCGTCATTATCATCAATTGGCGGCTACTGCCTATATACACCTTCACAGGGCCGATCTAAGTCCGCATTATGCTACCCTCGCTTACCATTACCGCCACGCCCAAAACCCGGAACAGGAACGCCGATATGCTCAATTAGCCGGGGAGCAGGCTAGCCGCAAGGGGAATCAGGAAGAAGCAGCTACTTATCTAAACCAGGCCCTGGCGCTTACACCGGAATCGGAAAGATATGAACTGCGACTTCTTTGTGATGATGTCTACCATTTGCAGGGCAAGCGTGAAAAACAGGCGGCTAATTTGCAGGAGTTAGCAGACTTTTTTGGACCGCAGGAGACAGGATCAAAGCTAGAGCCTGTATCGCTATTGCTGTTAGGGCAACAGGTGGAAGTAAGGCTGCGGCAGGCCCGATTTTTTAATGCTGTGAGCGATTATCCGGCGGCAATTGAAGCAGCCCAAAGCGCCTTCAACTTGTCAGAACAGCTTGATGACCCGATCCTGGGTGTGCAAAGCCGGTATTGGTGGGCGGAGGCGTTAACAAACCAGGCAAGTCACCAGGAAGCACGGGATCAACTTCATCTCGGCCTGACATCGGTAAAAATGCTTGAAAAACCAGATTTAACGGCCGGTTTACTTAATCAATTAGGTTGGATTGCCTTTCGTGAAGGGAAACCTGAAGAAGCAACCAGGCTGCTAAAGGAGGCGTTGCCTTTGGTGCGATTGGCGACGAACCGAAGAGAAGAATTGAAAACCCTTAGAGCGCTCGGTGGTGCAGCCAATCTTGCCGGGGATTACGCCGCCGCTTTGACCTGGCAAGAAGAAGCTCTGGCCCTGGCCCGTACAATTGGTCATCGCCGGGAAGAGGGCAGCATGTTGAACAATTTGGGGAATACCAGCCGTTTCCTGGGTAGATATGAAGAAGCGGTAGCGTATCATAAACAGGGGGCTGTAATAATGCGAAAAACGGGTTGGCGGATGGGTGAATCCATTAGCCAGATCAATCTGGGATTGGCGCTGCCTTATTTGGGTGAACTTGACGAGGCGTTAAGATTTGCTCAGATTGGCCTCACGCTCGCCCAGGAGGTACAGGCTCATCTGGTTGAAGGGGAAGCCTGGTTTGTGATTGGCAATATTCGGACTGCCCAAGCCAATTGGTCTAAAGCCACTGCCGCCTACGAACAGGCAGTCCGCATTTTTCAAACCTTATCACTGCCGCGTCTGGTTATCGAGTCTAAAGCAGGTTTACTTCGTGTCTATTTGGCTCAAGCAGATAAGCTCAATTTGGTAGACTTAGTGGAAGAAATCTGGGATTATCTAAAGCGCCAGAACGATGTTATCCCGGTAGAAGAGCCTTTGCGGGTTTATTGGACGTGTTATCAGGGACTTGTCAGAATAGGTGAC
>JBAPRX010000303.1:0-2313 GCA_049281335.1 Promineifilaceae bacterium (SeqCode) | reverse complement strand
CGATTACGAACTCCCCGGCATGTTAGCCTACCTCCAATACTGCGCTGACAACCCCGAAAAAGCTGCCCTTTCTGTCCATGAATACACCTGGAACCGATGGACATTCGGCGAAAGCTGGCCCAACTGGTATCCCACCCTTTGGGGGCGGGTCGAAGCGGCAATCGCTGCGGCCGATAAACACAATATCCCTCGCACCTTTGCCATCTTCATGACCGAATGGGGCTTTGCCCACGAGGACGCTCCCCGCTGGCCCCAGTGTGAACCTTACCTGACCGACTACAATGAATGGGCAGCCCGATGGCGGTTGACCAATGGTCAAAATCAGGTGAAAGGGGTCGCGGCCTGGACACTGCAAGCTGGCTGGGGGGACGTGGACGACGATCTACAAAGCTGGTTTACGCATCTGGCCGACTACGTCGTTGACCACGAGTTTGATCCCGGCGAACAGCCTGCCCGAACTCACCTTCTGTTTGGCGATACGGTTCCGGGGCAACAACCCCCGAACGGCGGTGGGGTTCCTGGCTGGCCGCCACCGGCCGAGCCGTTAGCGGATGGCTGGGGTTTCGCCCAGAGCATTGAGCAGCAGCAGGATTTGGGCAAGATCATCTTTCCCGACGGGATCAACGTCCGCGAACAGCCGGACCAAAATGCAGACAGCCTGGGCCGAATTCCTGCCGGAACCATCGTTCGGATAACCGGCGCCACCCAGAACGACTACTATCCCATCCAGGTCACGGCCAGCCTGTTGGATGGCACAGGCGATCCCAATACCCAATATACCCGCGAATTTATCAGCTTCAACAGCACGGCCGATCTGAACAACCTCCAACCATTCAGCCAATTTCAGGCGACCTGGGTTCTGAGAAACACCGGAACGGCCGTCTGGAATGGCAATTTCCGCCTCGACTACAGCAGCAATCCCCTCCCCGAAAACGCCAACACTGTCCTGAGTTCAATGGGGCCGGACACTTTTTCTCTCCACGACTTGAGCGGCGTAGGTGAAGTCTTACCCGGCCAAACAGTCTCCTTAACCTTCAACTTTAAGTCGCCCATGACGCCCAGAACCTATGCCTCCCACTGGCTGCTAAAGACGGACACAGGCATTGCCGTCGGTAATCCTCTCTGGATTCGGGGGGTCGTCAAAGGCGATCCAGTTGGGACACCGATACCAACCGGCATCTTCCAACCCGGTATGAATATCAATCCCGACGCCCACTCACTGGACATCGAACGGTTGGAAGGGCTGAAATGGGTTCGGTGGGTCTACAAAGCGGCTGCTGTGAACCGCAATGTGGACCAGGCATTCAATGACCAATATCGCAATCTCATCCAAAGCTATGCCAATGCCGGAATCAAATCCCTGATTATCCTGAACCAGGAAACGGTTTGGGGCAACGCGCCCTGGCACAACGGCGACTGGGCAACATTTGCCGGGTCACTGGCCCATGCCGCCGGTCGAATTGCCGAACTATGCGCCGTCTTTGGCGATAGTGTCACCTATCAGATATGGAACGAAGAGGACAGCCCACCCACTAACCAATCTGCCATCGGTATCAGCGCCAGTAACTATGCCACCATTCTCGGCCCAACGGCGGCAGCCATTCGCGCCAAACACGCCGGGGCAGCGGTTATCTTCGGGGGGCTGAACTCCGGGCCGGACAGCGGCGCTGCCTATGCCAAATCGGTGAGGGAGAAGCTGGGCGGCTCGCTGCCGGTGGACGCTCTTGCCATTCACCCTTACGGCCGTTACGTCCACAACGACCCCTTCTACAACCAGCAGTTCGGCCGTCTGCAAGACGCGCTGGCTGTCTGGAAGCAAAATTTCCCCACTACCCCGATCTGGATGACAGAAATCGGTATTGCCGACGATAATCCAATCGGCCCCGCAAATTACCAAAAAATCGCCGACTACATGCGCGAAATCTTCACCGAAGTAGCCAACAATCACGGCGATCAGGTACCGGTTCTGATCTGGTTCGCCTGGTCGGACTGGATGCGGAACGCGGGTATCACCACAAAGGATGGACAAATGAAAGCTCATATCGGAGACGCTTATCAGGAATTTGTTGAACGCGGTATGGAAACTGCCGCGCCGCCCGCACCGGCGGCAGCCCCTGCCTTTGCTGCGGAAACCATGATGCGGGGAGCAGCCGCTCCGGCCATCATCCCGCCATCCAACGCGGCGTTCCTGAATTTTGAGACAACGCTGGAAGATTACACGGCCGTTCCCGCCGGTTCAACCTTCACCAATCGCTGGACATACCGCAATACCGGCTCCTCGACCTGGGGCGATGGCTTTATGCTGGTCTACTC
>JBAPRX010000302.1:0-5500 GCA_049281335.1 Promineifilaceae bacterium (SeqCode) | reverse complement strand
CATTTGTTACTTCCTCCGCACTGGTATTGGGATTCTTAATGGCGACTGCCTATGGCGCTGCATTTCATCTTATTCTTGGCGGCCCGGCCAAACGAATTATCCTTTATGTCCTGGCAGCCTGGATTGGCTTTACGATTGGTCATTTTTTGGGGGATTTCTTTAACATTGAATTGTTCAAACTGGGAACCGTTCATCTTTTGAGCGCAAGTCTGGGAGCCTGGATTGCGCTTATCACCAGTTGGTGGCTGGGAACGAAACAGACAACAACACCAGAAAGTAAACAGTAGTTCATTCACTTTCACACCTTCGAACTTACTGCCAGCTAACTACTGATAATTGTATGTCTACCTCAATAATGATATACTTTTACTCATAATGCCCCAGCAATATTTTCAACATCATCAAATCGTTCTGGCGGGGTTTGAATATACAAAACCTAAAAGATATTTTTGAGCATCGAGGTTCCGTTGCAACAAGGTACACAAATCACACAACCTGAACATAAATCAGCTATTTCTTCAACTTATGTGATCATTGGTGTGATCGTTGCCCTTGTCTTAGGGTTGGGATTGATTGCGCTAATTGTCTGGTTGGCGAGTAGTTATTCGGCCGAAATCCAAACCATCCGGGATATATTCATCATTGTTCTGGCATTGGAGTCCTGTCTTTTTGGTATTATTTTGATGGTAATGATGGTCATGTTGGTCCGATTGGTCAATACAATTGAGTTTGAAATCAAACCAATTTTGGAACAGACCAATGAAACCATCGGTACAGTGAAAGGCACAACGACCTTTGTAAGCAAGAATGTCGTCAATCCAGTTATTAAGACAACAGGGTACATAGCAGGCGTTCGTAGAGGATTAAAAGTTCTCTTTGGGGATCCGCGAAAAAACTTACCGGATTAGATAGATAATTTGAATACGACCTGAGGCTGGTTTTCTATTTTTCAAGAGTAAGCCAGTCAGAAAAACAATAAGGTTAAAAGGAGTTCTAAAATGAGTGACAACGGAAGTGACATTGGTGCCTTCATGGCTGGTTTTGTAATTGGTGGGTTGGTTGGAGCTGCCACTGCATTGATTTTGGCCCCACAATCAGGTGAGGAGACTCGCTCCCAAATTGCTACTCGTGGTGCAGAAATTCGCATGGCAGGTGAAGAACGTATTGGCGAGTATCGCTCAATGGCTGGCGAAGCTGTTCAGGACGTTCGCACCCGTGTTCAAGATTCAACCACAAATATTCAAGAGCAGGCTCGCATCGTCCTGGATGAGGGCAAAACCAAAGTCAACAGCGCAGTTGAGAAAGGGAAGCAGCGAGTCGAAGACCTTACGACGAATAACCAAACAGAGGACTAAGAGGACGCAAATTTCAGTATCTGGATAGAATCAAATAAAAAAGCCTGGGGGTTGCCTATTAGAAGAACAACCTTCTAAAAGGTAATCTGTGGCTTTTTGGAATCAAACTTATTGAACAGGCGTCCCGTTTCGGTGAACGCCTGTTTTTTATTAGTCCTTATGACACAACATCCATCCATTACATTGACTCAATTGACTGAGTCACTACCTTCAGGTTCCACTCCTAAAGAGGTAGCCCAGATTAGAAAAGCTTATCACTTTGCTAAGAAAGCTCACGGAGATCGGCAGCGGGACACCGGGGAACTCTTTTTGGAACATGACCTGGCAGTTGCCCATATTATCAGCGAACTTGGGGTTGACATCAGCACCATAACGGCCGGATTAATACACGACTGCCTCCTGCCACATACCGGATTGACTGCCGAGAATATCAGAGCCGAATTTTTTGAGGACATAACCGGATTGGTAACGGGGCTGGATGAACTGGTTCCATTCACTGACTCGCATGATCGAGAGAAAGATAACAAAGCGATGGAAGCCATCTTACAGACTATTATTGAAGGGGATTCCAGGGTTATTCTTATTTTCCTGGCCGACAAACTTCAGGATTTGCGAAAGGCAGGCACCCTTCCTGCCAGCCAGCAGGTACAGATAGCCGGGGAAGCACGGGACTTGTATGCGCCTCTGGCAAACCGGCTCGGTATATGGCATCTTAAGTGGGAGATGGAAGACCTATCTTTTCGTTATCTGGAACCAGAACAGTTCCGCCGCATCGCCGAACAGTTAGCAGAAAAAAGAGTGGAGCGTAACCGTAGCATAAATCGGGCGGCCGAAATACTCAGCACGAAAATACGAGAACTGAATATTCAGGCAAAGGTAACAGGCAGACCAAAGCACATCTACTCTATCTACCGAAAAATGTCGAAGAAGCATGTGGACTTTGAACACATTTATGATGTTCGTGCTTTAAGAGTCATTATTCAAAATGACGATCCGAATATTTGCTATCAGGTATTAGGGATTGTTCATAATCTCTGGCAGCCGATTCCTCAAGAGTTTGATGATTATATTGCCCGTTCCAAATCGAATGGCTATCAGTCTCTCCACACGGCCGTTATTGATGATGAAGGTCGTACCCTGGAAGTTCAGATTCGGACGCAACCAATGCACGAGGAGGCAGAAAAGGGAATTGCTGCACACTGGGCATATAAAGAAGGCGGACGGCCGAAAGCCCAGATGAACCAACGAATTCAACATCTGCGCCAGATATTAACCAGCCTTCAGGATTCAGATGGTTCCCCAACCGACAGCGCCACCTTCAAATCGGAGATACTTGGGGAACGAATTTACGTCTTCACACCCAAAGGCGACATCCTTGATCTGCCCTCTGGCGCAACACCAATTGATTTTGCCTATGCCATTCACACAGAGGTTGGGCATCGCTGCCGGGGCGCACGGGTCAACGGCAAAATGGTCAGCCTCGATTACAAGCTAAAATCAGGGCAGCAAATTGACATTATCACCGCCAATAAGGGCGGCCCCAGTCGAGACTGGATGAATGAAAGTTTGGGTTATGCGGCGGCTGGGCGAACACGGAGCAAAATTCGGGGGTGGTTCCGACAGCAGGAAAAGGAAAAGAATATTGCTCAAGGCCGGGAGGTAGTCAACCGGGAACTTCGACGCTTGGGCGTTGCCGATGTTTACGCCATTGATGATATTGCAACGGCTCTGAAATTTAAGGATTTGGAGCAGTTCTTGGCAAAAGTTGGCTTTGGCGACATTCAAAGCACCCAAATTGGCGGAGCGATTGCCGCCCTCCAGCAAAAACTCCAGCCGGATGATGATTTACGGCCGCTTCTGGACATCAAGCCAAAATCAAAAACATTGACAGTGAAGGGCATTGCAGGGTTAGCCACCAAAATGGCCGGATGCTGTAACCCGATTCCCCCGGAACCAATTATGGGCTACATTACTAGAGGGCGTGGCGTGACCATTCACCGCAAAGATTGCAAAACGCTCATTGCAACGGCCGAACCGGAACGATGGATTGAAGTTGAGTGGGGTATCGAAGAAGAGACCTACCCGATTCCCATCGTCATCAAAGCCTACCGCCGTCCAGGGTTAATTGATGAGATTGCCAATATTCTAAACGGTCAAAACATCAATCTCTCAAAAACCAAAACAACAACCTCAAACAGCATTTCCACCATCTATATGGTTGCCGAAGTCGCCAGCCTGGACCAATTAAACCACGTCCTAAGCCGCTTCGAAAAGCTCAACAACGTCATCGAAGCAGGCCGCCAACATTGGGTCTAAAACCTTTTCCTTGTTACTGTTCAATTGACGACTGCTGAACCGCCACCCCCATCTCATCCAGCTCTATCCTTTCAGCATTTTCTCCCTCCCCAATTGTCAACAACCACTCTTTCAACAGAAAATGGAATGGTTCGGTGCGGTCATTGAAGGATAGTTCACCCCACACGGCCGTGTCGTCCCTCCCAAACAATCTCAACTTCGCATCATGCCATCGGCAGTAAAGAACAAGTGGTTTCATAACATCAATATTTCTTGGCTGACAATACCCCGGCGGGATTGTAAGGGGCAAGGGCCAGGTTGCAAGACCTGCTCATTGTAATTTGACTACCGCTCACTGAAAACAGGTTCATCTTCGTATTGTTCAAAGATGCGGCGATAAGCGGGAGAGGAAGCCATGAGGCTGTCGTGGTTGCCGATAGCGGCTAAACGCCCTTTTCTCAAGACAATAACCTGATCTGCCCATCTTATTTGTGATAGCCGGTGAGTGATAA
Source organism: Promineifilaceae bacterium (SeqCode) (assembly GCA_049281335.1). Lineage (GTDB taxonomy): Bacteria > Chloroflexota > Anaerolineae > Promineifilales > Promineifilaceae > JAKEFB01. The sequence continues at coordinate 1,338 of JBAPRX010000302.1, read as the reverse complement.
GAATCGTTGTCTGGTTGGCGGCAGCTAGTGAGATTGCCTGCTGGATTTTGTCCTCAGTGGCGCTGTCCACAGCGCTGGTCGAATCGTCCAAAATCAGGATGCTGGGTTGGGCCAGAAAGGCTCTTGCCAACGCTAACCGCTGTCGTTGACCCCCGGACAGAGTAACGCCGCGCTCACCAATCACGGTCTGATAACCATCTTTGAAATCTAAAATAAAATCATGCGCCTGGGCTGCTTTAGCGGCCGTTTCAATCATTTCCTGCGTCGCACCAGGATGACCAAAAGCAATGTTTTCCGCCACCGTTCTGGAAAACAAGAAAATATCCTGTTCAATAATCGAAATCTGCTGCCGCAAAGGAGCTAATTGCCACTCCCGAACATCAACGCCATCTACCAGCACCCGGCCCTTGCGGACATCATAGGTACGGTTTACCAGCTTCGCCACACTGCTCTTCCCCGAAGCAGTTTGCCCCACAATCGCAACCGTTTGTCCCGGTTCAACCTCAAAGCTAATATCTTGAAGCACATCAACGCCATCTACATAACCAAAAGTGACATGCTCAAAAGTTATCCGCCCCTCAATATGGCCGGTATGGCCGGTACTGTTTTCGTCCAACAATGTCTCCCGTTCCATCAACTCTAAAATTCTACGGGCGCTGGCCATGCCTAAGGAGACCTGGGAGTAAGCCATAAGGGAGACAAAAGTGGGGAAGCCGAAGAGACTCAGCAAACCCATATAGGCAATGACATCGCCAACATTGATTCGACCCGCCTGAAACAGCAATATGGAATGCGTAAAGCCAATCGCCTGGGTAATCCCAAGCAGCAGCAAAGGCAGGAAGCGGGCTTCAATATGTCCCTGTGCAACGGCCGCATCCCGATATTCTGTTGCATTAGCCGTAAACAGGTCAATCTCCTGCGTCTCCTGGGCAGCGCCTTTTACCGTTTCAATGCCGTCAATCGCTTCCGCCAGACGACTGTTCATGAAGCCAAAGCCCCTTCGCACCCTATCCGCAACCGGCCGAAGTTTGCCGAGGTAGCGGGTTAGAGCCAGAAAATAGGTGATCAGGAAGAAGATTGGAGCCAGGAGCAGTTGGACATCGTAGTGTGGTGCGGTCAAGATAGGCAGCAAGATAAAGTTTGCCGAACCGACCACCAGATTAATACCAGGGTTAAACATACGATTGACTTCCCGCACATCGTTGGTCGCTCTCGCCATCGTATCGCCGACCGGCTGCAAATCGTGGAAGGTCATGCTTTTACCCAACAAACTCAGGTAAAGCTCTTCTCTGGTATCTCGCTCCAGCCGCTGGCCGAGAACTTCGCTGGAGAAATTTC
>JBAPRX010000301.1:0-3271 GCA_049281335.1 Promineifilaceae bacterium (SeqCode) | reverse complement strand
CCACCAGCGGGTGCTGTACAGGTTGCACAGAATGAAATCCACCTGGGCGACCGGCGTATTGTCGTGAAACTGAAGAATGGCTCCCCTTATCCTACTGCTCAATAAATTTCAAAGCAAATCCGTCTCCCCCATTAAATACCGATCACACTCCCGCGCCGCCCCGCGCCCCTCATTAATCGCCCACACAACCAGACTCTGACCCCGACGGCCGTCTCCCGCAGCAAATACCCCCGGCACACTCGTTGCAAACTTTCCATATTCCGCTTTGGCATTGGATCGGCCGTCTTGCTCCACATCCAGCTTCTCCAACAACTGCGCCTCCGGCCCCAGGAAGCCCATCGCCAGCAGCACCAACTGGGCAGGCCAGCGCCGTTCCGTGCCGGGGAGTTCCTTCAAAGTCGGCCGTCCCCCATTGGGGTTCGGTTCCCAAACAACCTCAACCGTCTCAACCGCCTCCAGTTGCCCCTGTCCATCGCTGACAAACCGCTTCGTCATAATCGAGTAGCGGCGTGGATCACGGCCGAAAACCGCTTCCGCCTCTTCCTGCCCATAATCCAGCTTGTATACCTTCGGCCATTGAGGCCAGGGATTATCCGGGGCGCGTTCCTCCGGCGGCTGGGGCATAATCTCAAACTGCACCAGGCTCCGGCAGCCGTGCCGCAGCGCCGTCCCCACACAGTCCGTCCCCGTATCGCCGCCGCCAATGACGATCACATCTTTGCCTTCGGCCGAAATGAAACTGCCGTTTAAGTTGTCCCCTAAAAGCTGTTGGGTATTGGCTGTCAGGAAATCCATCGCAAAGTGAATGCCCCGGCTCTCGTGTCCTTCGATGGGTAGGCCGCGCGGCCGAGTTGCCCCAATGCACAACACAATCGCGTCAAATTCCTCCCGAAGCTGTTCCGCCGGGTAATTGACGCCCACTTCCGTATCCGTCTTGAAAACAACCCCCGCTGCCGCCATCAGATCAATCCGCCGCTGCACCAGCTCTTTTTCCAGCTTCATATTCGGAATGCCATACATCAGCAGGCCGCCAATCCGGTTGGCCCGTTCAAAGACCGACACCTTATGACCCACCCGGTTCAACTGGTCAGCGCAGGCCAGCCCCGACGGGCCGGAGCCAACGACCGCCACCTTCTTACCCGTTCGGCGGGCAGGCATTTCCGGCCAGACCCACCCCTCGGCAAATGCTCTTTCAATAATTGCCAGTTCGATATTCTTGATCGTCACCGGGGGATTGTTAATGCCCAACGTACAGGCTGCTTCACACGGCGCGGGGCAGACCAGACCGGTAAATTCAGGGAAATTGTTAGTCTTCTCCAGCCGGTGGTACGCTTCCCGCCACAATCCCTGATAAACCAGGTCGTTCCATTCGGGGATGAGATTGTTGATAGGGCAGCCGGAGGCCATGCCGTTCAAGACCGTTCCGGTATGGCAAAAGGGGATGCCGCAGTCCATGCAGCGGGCCGACTGTTGGTGCAGCCGGTCTTCAACCATCGGCAGGTGGAGCGACTGCCAATCCTGGATCCGCTCCAGGGGCGGCCTATCTACGGCCGTTTCTCGGCCGAATTCAATAAATCCGGTAGATTTGCCCATGATTAGTTTCCGCCAATCCGGGCAAGGTCCTCGACGTTCGCAGTGAAAGCAGCCATAACCGCCTCTTCCCCGCTAAGTCCTGACCGACCGGTGTCGGCCAGAGATTGCAGCATCCGGCGGTAATCTTTGGGGATAACTTTGACAAACAGACGGTGCATCTGATCCCAATTACGAACGATCTTCCAGGCCCGGTGACTGCCGGTATACATGGCGTGCTGCCAGACGAGATTCTGAACGGCCGTGATTTCGACCACATCTTCCAACGGTTCCAATTCAACCATATCGTGGTTGCAGCGCTGCGGAAAATCACCCGTTTCGTCCAGCACGTAAGCGATGCCGCCCGACATGCCCGCCGCAAAATTACGGCCGGTTGGCCCCAGCACCACAACACGGCCGCCGGTCATATACTCGCAGCCATGATCCCCCACTGCCTCAACCACCGCTTCGATACCGCTGTTACGGACGCAAAAACGCTCCCCCGCCGCGCCGTTGATAAAAGCTCGGCCAGACGTGGCCCCATAGAAGGCCACGTTTCCTATTATAATATTCTCTTCTGGGGCAAAGGTGCTGCCTGCCGGTGGGAAGACGACAATTTTGCCACCTGACAGCCCCTTGCCGGTGTAGTCGTTGGCGTCTCCCGCCAGAATCAGGTCAATCCCCTTGGGAATAAAAGCCCCAAAGCTCTGCCCGGCCGATCCCTGGAAGCGCAGTTCAATTGTGCCTTCCGGCAGCCCTTCGGCCCCATAGCGCCGGGTCACTTCGCTGCCCAAAATAGTGCCGACCGCCCGGTTGATGTTCCGAATGGGAAGGGAAGCCCGAACCTGGTTGCCATGTTCCAGTGCCGGTTTGCAGAGGTCTAAGAGTACCTGCTTGTCTAAGGTATGGGCCAGGCCATGATCCTGGGCAATCTTGTGTTGACGGCCGACTTTCTCAGGAACGTCCGGCCGGTAGAGAATTTTGGACAAATCCAGCCCTCTGGTTTTCCAATGGCCCACTGCCTGTCGCGGTTCTAACTTGTCCGTTCGGCCGATCATCTCTTCCACGGTGCGGAAACCCAACCGGGCCATCCATTCTCGCAAATCCTGAGCCACCAACTGCATGAAGTTGATAACATGCTCCGGCTTCCCGGCAAATTTCTCGCGTAGTTCCGGGTTTTGGGTGGCAATCCCCACCGGGCAGGTATTCATGTGGCAGACCCGCATCATGATACAGCCTAGCGAAACCAGCGGCGCAGTGGCAAAGCCAAACTCTTCCGCGCCCAGCAGGGCGGCAATGGCAACGTCGCGCCCCGTCTTGAGCTGGCCGTCCGTTTCAATTGTCACCCGACTGCGAAGATTATTCAGAACCAATGTTTGTTGTGTCTCCGCCAGCCCCAATTCCCAGGGCAAACCGGCATGTTTGATACTTGTCTGGGGCGACGCGCCCGTGCCGCCATCGTGACCGCTGATGAGAATGACATCGGCGTGGCCTTTGGCAACCCCGGCTGCAATCGTTCCAACCCCAACTTCGGAGACCAGCTTAACGCTGATTCTGGCATTGGGATTGGCATTTTTCAGATCGTAGATAAGCTGGGCTAAATCCTCGATGGAGTAAATGTCGTGGTGGGGCGGGGGAGAGATCAGGCCGACGCCGGGCGTGGAGAAGCGGACTTTGGCAATCCAGGGATAAACTTTGTGGC
>JBAPRX010000300.1:0-2856 GCA_049281335.1 Promineifilaceae bacterium (SeqCode) | reverse complement strand
GGACTGTCCGATCTGTTATCGGCCGACCTGCCGCTACCATTTAACGACGGTGCGCTGGCGGTGGCGGGCGGATGGGCAGATTGATTCGGCCTTGATCTGTAAGGGGTGCAAGAACAGTTACGCTCACCGTAGTTGGGACGTTGCCAGTCGGGATTGGATCACGTGATTGGCTCACCTGCGGTGAGCTTGGTGATTGGCTCACCTGCGGTGAGCTTGGTGATTGGTAATTGGGGCGTTTTTACTCGCTTTTACTGGTAGACGGGGACGTCGGGGCCGATTATTTGGCGGAACATTTCGAGGATTTCGCCCGGTTCGGCGTGGCGGCGTTGGATTGTTTTTTTGGAGAAAATCAATTCGTCGTTGACACGAAATTCAAATACTCCCTTTGAACCCATAATCAGTCGAAAATCTTTGACAATGTGCTGGTAATTACCAAGAATTTCGTCCACCACACGGATGGCTCTCGGCAGGTAGTTTCAAGCAACGCAGTATTCGAGGGTGATGGTGTATTTTTTGTCCATGTTTTTCTCCTTTCAGACTAATTTAACGCAAAGACGCGAAGAGGCAAAGACGCAGAGGTTTTTTCATTCTTCATGTTGGACCACGCATACCTATGCTTGCATGTATTGTCTCTGTGGTAAATCGAATTGGCAATTCGATATGCAATTTACCAGATTGCGCTATGGGTTTCAATTGTAACGCCTTGCTAGGATGCTATTTCTCGCGCCCAAAGCCATTCGGTGACGTATTGGATGGCGGCGCGGAGATGGCGGCGATAGGTGCTAAAGGGTAAATCAAGTAGTTCGGCCGCTTGTTCCTGGGTGGCTGCCGGTTGGAAATAGGTATGGTGAAGCGCCCGATGCCATTTCATCTGTTTTGGGTGTTCTTGCATTGTTTGGTCAGCTTCGGCAAGCAAGGTACGCAGTTGTGAAACTTGAGTAGTTTTGTCGGCATTGACACCGGTAACGGAAAGGAGCAGGCGGCTTTGCAAGAGGGGGTTGTTTTGGAGGGCAACTTCGTTGGTATAGTCTCGCAGGCCGTCGCGAACGGCCGCTGCGAAGCCAGCTTCGTCAAAAACTGGAAGGGCAGGCATCACTGCTTCGTCAACGGCCGTTTCTTCGTAGCCGCCGAGTTCTTGTTTTGCCATGTTTGCCAGCCAGATCAGGGGAGGAACAGCCCGCCAATCATGACCGTAGACGCCGAAAGAGCGGCCGTCAACGATAAAATCTGCCTGAGGCAACCGGCGCTGGTCGGCAAATTCGAAGATGTCTTTCCAAAATTCTGGCACGGCGCACGGCAGGAAGGTAAAGGCCAGCCCTGGCGTCGTCAGGTATTGCTGGACAATGTTCAAAAAGATACGGCTTTGGACCGGGGAAGTCTTTTGATAGCTTTCGGCTGCCATCCAAAAGCGGAACTGGATGGCCGTTTCACCAGGACGCAGGGGGGCGCGGGTGTCCAGGTAGCGCCAGACCGCAGTTACTGCTGGGTCGAGCGCACGGTCCTCAGGAGCGCATTTTTCAAGGGCGAGGTTAAAGAGCAATCCTTGTGGTGTGCCGTCTGCATAACGGACAACTACCATTCCTTGCGGCTGGCGGGTTAGCCAGTGGCCGGCCAGTTTTTCGGCCGTTTCCCCTTCATGTTTTCGTATTATCTCCAGCAGGGCTTCCTGATCTTCTTCCCGGTAGCTGTCGGTAAAAACCGTGCCAGTGGACTGCCAATCGAAGTAGGCTCGAATGAGCGGGTTGTCGCGGTGGAGAAAGATGTAGTCGGCCAGTATTTGGCGCTGCACCCGGCTGTCGCCTTCTCGAAAGCGCTGCATATAATAGGCGCGGGCCAGCGTATGAAGGTCAACCTGTCGAGCCGGATCGCGCCAACGCAGATCGGCCGCCAGTGCTTCTCGCGCCAGGTCGTGGGGGTAGAGTCCTCGCCGATCCGACTCCATGAAGGAGAGATCGCGCAGCCAATCAAAAATCGGATAGGGATCGTCGAGTTTCAGCATGGCCCCTAGCAATGGTTCGCTCATTAAGCGTACCTGGGAACAGGCTTCGACAGCAGCCCGGTGATGGGCCGTTGGGGTTTCCAGCATGAATTGATCGAGCAGAGTTTTGATGATATTTGGGGCATTTTCGGGCCGAAACTCGGTCTTTGGCTGCTGCTCAAAAACGTCGGCGACCAGCGACAATGCCAGGGGGTGGCCGTGCGTGAATTGTAAAATAGCCTCGTGCTGCCGGGCGGGAAGCTGCCTTCTCATTAGATAAGCACGGCTCTCTTCCTGGTTGAGATTTTTAAGCGGCACAATACGCATTAACTGCTGCCAGCCGGGGTCGGTGCGCCAGCGGAGTGAAGGAGGATTCCGTCCGGCAATAATCACCAGTACATTACCGGGCAACTGCGGCAAGAATATGTCTCGCAGCCATCCATCTAAAGGAACGAGCAGTTCGGCGGTATCAATCAGGAGCAGGATTCGGCCGTTCATGGCGGACAGCGTTTCAAAGACCTTGGCAGGGTCGGAGATTCCTAACGACTGTCGCAAACTCGCCATAAAGCCGGTGGGGGATGTATCTAAATCGCGGGCATCCAACCAATGTGTGGCAACTTCTACCTGCGAGGCGATATGACTGGCTTCTCGCAGCAGGCTCGTCTTGCCAACGCCGCCGGGGCCATAAATATAGAACAGTACAAATGGGAAATCGGGCGCAGCGAGTGATTCCCGTAACAGCTCTCGCTCTGTGGAACGGCCGACGAACTGCTGTCGTCGAGCAGCTTCTAATTTCTCAGCCAGTGATTGGGCCATCTTCCTCCTTCAGAAACAGCCACTAATTACCAAAAATTACCACGAATGGCACGCAATTAAGC
>JBAPRX010000299.1:0-17142 GCA_049281335.1 Promineifilaceae bacterium (SeqCode) | reverse complement strand
GCTTGGGCAAGGCGTAAGCCAATGGGAAATCATCGGCAGCTACACCGGCAGGCCGCACACCATGCTCATGTGTACCATTCACCGGCCACAGGTCAACAATCTCAAACAACTGGTTGCTCAAACCGACCCCGACGCCTTCGTCATTGTCGGTGACGCACACCAGGCATTAGGGGCCGGATTTTCGCCCTTGAAATAAAAGGGCTTTCAGGAACAATTGACAGTAGTAAAATCAACCTATTCTTAACCCGGTTCTGGCGGAACCTGACATCTATCTGGAGAAGCAATCATATGAAACGTTCAACCTTGTTTTTATTGTTAACAATACCCCTGCTCAGTCTCGGTCTGGGGCTGGCATTCCACACCCCATCCGCGCCCGCAGCCAACGACCCCATCTTTGACTATGACTTTGTTGTCGTTCGGGCCTACTTTGAAGACCGCCAACAGGTGGCCGATCTGGCAAGCTGGAAAGAACCCTGGAATGTCAATTATGAAGCGGGTTATCTGACGGTGGCAGTCACTCCGGCCGAATATGAACAACTAGAAGCCGCCGGTTTTCGCCTGGAGGTTGATTGGGAGCAGACAGTAGAACTCAACGAGCCGCGTCAGCCGCTGCCGGAACAGGGCGGCGGAATTCCCGGTTATCCCTGCTATCGAACGGTGGAAGAAACGTATCAAACGGCCGAAGACATCGTCACCAACTACCCCCAACTGGCAACCTGGATAGACATCGGCGATTCCTGGGAAAAGACCCAAAACGCCAACAACGGATATGATTTGCAAGTGCTGCGATTGACAAATTCGGCCGTTCCCGGCCCCAAGCCCAAGCTCTTCATCATGAGTTCCGTCCATGCCCGTGAATATACGCCAGCCGAACTAAATACCCGCTTTGCTGAATATCTAATTCAAAATTATGGCGTTGACCCGGATGTCACCTGGCTTCTGGATTACCAGGAAGTCCACCTGCTGCTCCAGGCCAACCCCGACGGCCGTAAACACGCCGAAGGTGGCGCTTTCTGGCGTAAAAATACCAACGAAAATTACTGTAGCCCCACCAGCAGCAATCGAGGCGCCGATCTCAATCGCAATTTTGAATTTCAATGGGGCTGCTGTGGCGGCTCCAGCAGCAACGAATGTTCCGAAACATATCGCGGCGTCAGCCCCGCCTCCGAACCGGAAGTGCAGTCTATTATCAACTATGAGCGCTCCATCTTCCCCGACCAGCGTGATGATCCTGTCACCGCCAGCGCACCAATAACGGCCACCGGGGTCTTTATGGACATTCACAGCTCCGGCCAACTGGTTCTCTGGCCCTGGGGCTATACCTTTGATGTCGCTCCAAATGGCACAGCCTTGCAGACACTCGGCCGAAAGTTTGCTTACTTCAACAACTACGAACCTGAACAGGCCATTGGCCTCTATCCGACCGATGGCACAACAGATGATTTTGCATACGGGGATATGGGCGTGGCTGCTTTCACCTTTGAGCTAGGCACATCTTTCTTCCAAAGCTGCTCCTACTTTGAAAACACAATCATACCGGGCAACATGCCTGCCCTGCTCTACGCGGCAAAGGTAGCCCGCACCCCATATCTGACCTCCGCCGGCCCTGACGCGCTGAACCTCGCATTAGACAATGATATGGTTGGCGTTGGTGTCCCCGTCACCCTGACAACGACCCTCAATGATTCTCGATACAGCAGCCAGAACGGCAGTGAACCTGTACAAAATATTGCTGCGGCCGAATATTACATTGATGTACCGCCCTGGATAACAACGACAACACCAATCTCCCTACCAATGACGGCCGTTGATGGCAACTTCAACAATCCGGTTGAAGCGGCTCAAGCCACGATAGATACAAGCGGGTTGGCTATCGGCCAACATACTATCTTTGTGCGGGGCCAGGACGCCAACGGCAGTTGGGGTGCATTCAGCGCCGTCTTCCTGGAAATCACAGACGCTCCGCCGCCCCAAGACGAATGGTTCAATTACTTCCCAATCGTCTTGACAGAAGATTAGGCTTTTCGTGGGTGGGATGTATCTAAACGGTGCATCCTACTCAGATTGCTATCTTGATGATTCGGCCGTTTCTGTCCCTCTAGGTGAGAAAGTCAGCCATTCAGACGTAAATACAAACTTTTTTCTTGCCAGTAACAGCCGGTTATTATGTTGGCGGGTGCCAACCAACCATCATCCAACGTTCTCGCGCCCGTAATAAAATCGCCCTATTCAAACGAAGCAGTTCAACAGTCGCACGCCCGAGCGATATTGGGACTTTTCCGAGACTTCCCGACGAAGTTGAGGAGAAATCGTAGTTAGGCTCATAAAGATAGGGGGTATTAACGAAGGTTTGAGATGTCAAAACCACGTTCTTGCAATAATGTGGCTGCTTCCGCTCCAACCAACATGACTCGATGGGCCAGGTGCTGTAATTGTTCGACCTCTTCTCTTTCCGAACTAGTCAATCCTTCGGCTTTTTGTTTCTGGCTCAAAAATTGCATTCTTTCTGACTTTTCTTCAGCAACGGTTAACTCAGCCGCTTGTTGAAGATGCTCATCATCCAAAAACCGCAGTTGTTCTATTTCCTTGGAAATGTCATGAGGAATCCCTTCCCAAAGATCGTCCTTATCAAGGGCATTTTCTACAACAGTAGCCAATTCGTCTTCCACAGAACGGTTCCTATCCTGTGCAAGTTTCCGAACCTTTTGGTATGTCTTTTCTGAAAGGCTGACTGTTACTCTTTGTAAAGTCATTCTAAGTTCCTTTCTGGTTTAGGGTTTTTCCGATGAGAATCAAACGATCATTATTCACTGCGTCATAAACGTTCAGCTTCTCAAATTATAGCATAATGTTAGATAGCTTGAGGCAAGTTCTTAACTGTCAATCGTTTTTTCCTGGTAAAATAACGACCGTAATGGTTAAAAACCACTTTCATCTTGACGTTACTTCATGATTTTCACCCTGGCCCGTTCGCCCATCGGACGGCGGTTAACCGGCTGGCTGTTTACCCATATGAGCTTTGCTATCCCTGTACATCGCTTACGAGAGACAGACACCTTAATGGCTTTCCACCATCCCCGCCCGGCCTATCCCATCCATATCCTGCTGGTCCCCAAACGGCCGATCTCCACCCTGACCGACCTCACCCCCGCCGACACCGATTTCCTGACCGACCTGGTCTCAACCGTCCAAAGCCTGATTGCCGAGTTTGACCTCGAATCGAAGGGCTACCGTCTCATAACCAATGGTGGGCCATACCAGGATATTCCCCATTTGCACTTTCACCTCATCTCCGAGGAAAAGACAGCAGTTGGGTAATTCGGTAAATAGGCCGTCTATAATTGGAAGCAAGCAAAACTGATAATCACCCATTACAAATCTGTAATTGTCAACCAACCTGCTACTTCGAGACTCGACATAATATGATACAATAGAGGCAATCTTATGGAACACATTGATTTGTTAATCCATTCCGCCAGCCAGGTGTGTGTCGTACCCAATACGGACGGCCCGCAGCGCGGCCGTTCGCTTGGTACATTAGGCATGATTGAAGATGGAGCTGTCGCCGTGCAAGACGGCCGCATTCTGGAAACAGGCAAATCGGCCGACCTGAAAGCAAAATACAAAGCGGCCGAAACGCTAGACGCTGCTAAACGCTGTGTCACACCCGGCTTTGTAGACCCCCACACCCACATCCCCTGGTTTGGCGACCGGGCCAACGAATTTGAACAGCGCCTTGCCGGAGCCAGCTATATGGAAATTATGGCGGCTGGCGGCGGCATCATGTCAACAGTGCGGCAAACGCGGCAGGCAACGTTGGAACAGTTGGTAGAAGACAATCTCCCCCGGCTGGCCCGGATGTTGGCAAGCGGCACAACCAGCGCCGAAAACAAAACCGGCTACGGCCTGAACACCGCCACCGAACTCAAGCAGCTAGAAGCCATTTACCGCTTAAACCAACGCCAACCGGTCGAGCTAACGGCCACTTTCCTGCCCGCCCACGCCGTTCCGCCCGATATGAAAGACAAAGTAGACGAGTATGTGGCCCTGGTTGTGGACGAGATGCTCCCGGCGGCCGTTCAATGGATGGAAAGCCACAATCAGCCCCTCTATTGTGATGTTTTTTGTGAAGAAGGGGTCTTTGACCTTGACCAGACGCGCCGAATTTTATCGGCCGCAAAAGAGATGGGCTTCGGCCTCAAGGTTCACGCCGATGAATTTGTTGGCCTCGGCGGAACAGGGCTGGCGGTTGAACTGGCGGCCGTTTCGGCCGATCATCTGGTTCAAACGCCGGACGATGATATTGCCGCGCTTGGCCGGGGAAACACCATCGCCGTCGGCCTGCCCGGAACCCCTTTCGGCCTCGGACATCAAGAATACACGCCTGCCAAGAAAATCCTGGCAGCCAACGGCGCTCTTGCTCTGGCTACCGACTGCAACCCCGGCACTTGTTGGTGCGAGTCCATGCAGATGGTCATTGCCCTGGCCTGCCGTTATATGGGGTTGACCCAGGCCCAGGCATTAGCCGCCGCAACCCTCAACGCCGCTTATGCCATTGGGCGTGGCGACGAAATCGGCAGTCTGGAAGCTGGCAAACAGGCTGATATACTGATTCTGGATACGGCCGACTACCGCCAGTTAGGGTATCGTTTTGGCACCAATCTCGTTCACACTGTCATTAAAAAAGGTAAGGTCATAGCCGCGTAAGCGTAATGAAAATGGAGATAAAGTGATGGATAATCTGGCTGATTTACTCCCAATTGCAATCATCGCCGTCGTCCTGGTCGTTGCCTGGGTCTTATTCCGGGTCGCATTCAAGTTAACGACCACCCTGTTTCGGATCGGCTGCTTCATTATTGTCCTGCTAGTTTTAGGCGGAATTGCCCTGACTTTCCTGGGACAATAGCCGCCAGAATTGCGTTGACAGCCGGGCTGGGTATAATCTGGCACACATGATGTTGTCAACATAATATTAGAAGGATTGAAAATTGATCGGATTTCGACGCAACATCTTACTTGTTTTCTTGCTGCTCGCTGCCCTGCTTGCGGCTTGCGACAACGAAGGTGAGTCGCCAACATCTCAACCGACCGGGCAGGAACCACTCCCGGCAGAAACGGCACCGGCTTCGGCCGTAACCGAGAACAGCGCCGCCCCTGCTGAAGAAAGCAGCCAGCAGGCTCCTCAAGAACCGACCCCAATTCCCGCCTCTCCAACCCCCTCCGAACCCCTTGCCGCTATGGTAAACGGCAGCCCGATTTTCCTATCAGATTATGAAAACGAGTTGGCCCGCTACCAACAGGCCGAAGCAGAATTAGGCGCAACCGGTGCAAACTACTCTCAGATTGTCATTGATACGCTGATAGAACAGGAATTGATCAGCCAGGCCGCCGCCGCCAACGGCGTGGCCGTTACGGAAGAGGAAGTCAACGCCCGGTTGACCGACTTGCAGCAGGCATCGGGCAGCCCGGAGAACTTTGCCGCCTGGCTGCAAACCAATCAATGGACTGAAGAACAATTTCGGGAAGCGATCACGGCCGAACTGCTAACCCAAAAGATGATCGAAACGGTTACGGCCGATGTACCATTTGCCGCCGAACAAATTCATGCCCGCTATATCCGGGTAGATGACCCCACACTGGCCCAAACATTACTGGATCAGATCAATGGCGGAGCCGATTTCGCTGAACTGGCCCGCCAGAATTCCCTTGATCCATCCGCTGCCGCCGGTGGCGACATGGGCTTTTTCTCGGCCGGGAGTCTCCTTGTGCCAGAGTTAGAAGCGCCTGCTTTTGCCTTACAGCCAGGCCAGACAAGCCAGGTCATCCCCGCCACCAACTTTGACGGCATGCCAACTTATTATATTTTGCAAGTCATTGAACGGGATCCCCAGCGACCCTTTGAAGGCAACCAACGCTCCATTTTATTGGAGCAAGCCGTTTCGTCTTGGATTGCTGGTCTCCGAGAACAGGCGGAAATTACCGTCTTTGTTGATACAAACGCACAATAGAGGGAAAGAAAATGGCAAGTTCAAACCAAAGAGGCGGTTGTGCCGTCAGCTTGTTTAATATCCTGGCGGTTATGTTTGTTGTAGCAACATTTATTACATTGGTCTTCGTCATTTTCCTGGTCGTCGTCCCAGACAACCCGGTCGTGGAAGCATTGGGCCTGAATACCAGTTCCGAACCAGAGCCAACTCGCGTCCAGGTAGCCATCGTGCCAACCCTGACAGCGACCAATATTCCTGGTATTGTTCTCCCGGCAACTTCAACCCCTATCCCATCACAAAATACAGCAACGCCTCCCCCAATAAATACCCTACGGCCGACTCTAACCCCTTCCATTACACCAACCTTCCCACCACCAACGCCCACTCGAACACCGACCCCGACGCCGACAGCAACGGCTTCCCCCGGCCCTTCCCCAACGGCGACCAATACCCGCTCACCTTTCCCATTCACCAAAGATTTGGTAAGTCCCCAATATCTGCAAAACTACGCCAACAACGCTGGCTGCAATTGGCTGGGCATTGCCGGGGTGGTTCAGGATGTGGCCGGAAATCCAGTGGCAGGCGGAACCTACAAGGTTCATGTCTGGGACAGCGGTATTGATGAAAGAGTTGCAGTGGGTGGTGCGCCAGCTTATGGGCCATCCGGCTACGAACAATATTTATTTGATTCGCCCCGCGTTCAGGATCAAAATATCCAGTTGGAAACTGTCAGCGGCACGGCCGTCTCTCAAGTCTACCGCGTTCAAACACGCGCAAGCTGCAACCAAAACCTGTTGTACTTCGTGTTCGTTCAGAACAACTAAAAGAAAGTAATTAGGTAATTGAGTAATTGAGTAATTGGATTCTGAAACCAATCAATTACCCAATTACCTAATTACCCAATCACCCTCCCCCATGCCCGTCCTCTACCTGGTCGGAACGCCCATCGGCAACCTGGAAGACATCACCCTGCGGGCGCTCCGCATCTTGAAAGAAGTCGCCCTCATTGCAGCCGAAGACACCCGCACAACCGGCCGTCTTTTACACCACTACGACATCAAAACCCCCCTGACCAGCTATCACGAATACACCAAACCCGAACGCATTGAGCAGTTGGTGGCCCAACTTGCCAGCGAAGATGTTGCCCTGGTGTCAGACGCCGGAATGCCCGGTCTATCCGACCCCGGCTACCGGCTGGTCAAGGCGGCCCTGGAGCAGGGAATAAAAGTCGTTCCAATCCCCGGCCCGTCTGCGGCCGTTTCTGCTCTGATCAGCAGCGGTCTGCCAACCGATTCATTCCTGTTTCTTGGCTTTTTACCCCGCCAGAAGAAAGCCCGCCGTACAGCCCTGTCCGATGTCGCCTCCCTGCCTTACACACTGGTCTTCTACGAAGCGCCCCATCGTCTGCTGGCCTCATTAGCCGCTATGACCGACGTGCTGGGGAATCGTCAAATCGTTGTCGGCCGAGAATTGACCAAGCTGTACGAAGAAATCTGGCGCGGAAAGATCAGCGAAGCGGCCGATTATTTCGGCCAGGATCAGGTTCGGGGGGAGATAACCGTTGTCGTTGCCGGAGCGGAGGAATCGGAACAGCAGTGGGATGAAGAGAGAATCAAAGCGGCCGTTCATCAAGCCCTTGAACAGGGCCTTTCTCGTAAAGATACCGCCGCCAAAATCGCCCAACAATCCGGCTGGCGCAAGCGGGATGTCTACAATCTGATCCTCAATTTAAGTTGAACATGAAAGTTGCCTGATTGATTTGGTTCTGAGCAGATGTAAAGGAAAAAGAAAGGGCCGGTTTTACCAGGCCGGCCCTTTCTACTAGAGAAGGTTAGCGCCTCTCGGCGCCCTGTGCTTCCCCCCACCTTACTTCTTCGAGTAAGGCTCTTACTCCTCCATACTGCGCTCGAAACCAACCTCCCCGGCCGAATCAAACATCAAATCGGCCGCCGTCAGCCCCAATACCCCCGGCAAAGGCTGCATCCCGGCCACAATCGAGCCGGTCGGCCGATTTAAGCGGATGCCCAATCCCCAGGTCTGCTCGGCGACCTGAATCGTCCACAGGTTGCCGAGCAGCTTGCCGTTAGCCCAGACCCCGCCGCCCGAATCGCCGGAGATAACGGCCGTTTCCTGCCCCTCAAGCATCAACCGTCCGGGAACGGCCGCGCCGTCTACTTCTCTGACCCAGGCCGTTTCGATTTGGATGCCTTGCCCGCGTTCAATGTCATAGGTGGCCAGCCAGACCATGCTGCCGATTGGCAGGGTTGAGGCGTTGCCTAATTCGGCCGCGTTAACCCCGGCTAATCCTGCCGGAGCAGCGAGCAGCAAGGTGCCGCCGTCCAGGTAGCGGGCTAGGCTGTAGAAGGTGGGGCCATCTAATACCAGCAGGGTCTGCCCGGCCCCATTGCGAATTTCGGCCCGGTTCAATTCGGCGGCGGAGATAGACCAGTGGTTATGGGTCAGGATGAAGCGCTGCCCTTCGAACTGAACCACTGTTCCAAACCCCCGCGAGATTCGAATCTGCCGTATATCGCCTTCAACCCGGCCGTTATCAAACAGTTCAATCTGCACCGTACTCGCCAAAATCTGGGCTTCCATCGCCGCGATTTCGGTGGCGGCGACCTTACTGGCCGCGTCTGCCTGCTCCTCGCCAACGCCTAAAAATAACCAGGCAAATCCCCCGACTGCAAAAACCAATCCTACTAAAATAACAGGTACCTTTTTCATCATAATCCCTTCTCTATCCTGAACATCAATAACTTATTGATGTTCAGGATAGAGATTTAACGGCCGTTTTTTATCCTCCGGATGGGATGGAATGAGGGATGGAAATGGGGGATGGAGAGGGGTGGAAGGGATTGGGATACTGGAGTAAAATGGGGGTGTTACTTACAGTCGGGTAATCTTTGGTGAGCCGCAGCCTTGTGTCTCCCACCTACATGCACAAACGGAGAAGGATGAATAGCGAGGGCCAGTCTCCCCTAATCGAACCCTTAACCGACCGCGAAGCGGATGTGCTGGCGCTTCTGGTCGAGGGGAAGACGAACCAAGAAATCGCGGAGGAGCTGGTGCTTTCGATGAATACGGTCAAGTGGTATAACCGGCAAATTTATGGGAAGCTGGGGGTTAAGAACCGGGAGGGAGTGGCGGAAAGGGCGCGGGCATTGTGGCTGGTTGGGATTAATGAATCAGCCGGGCCGCAGGGGCAAATATACAATTTGCCCAACCCGGCAACGCCGCTGCTCGGCCGGGAGAGGGAGCTTGAGGAATTGGAAAGCTTGCTACTGGACGGCCGTACCCGGATTGTTTCGATTATTGGGCCAGGCGGGATGGGGAAGACGCGGTTGGCGATTGAGTTGGCGCAGCGGTTGAACGGCCGGTTTGTGGATGGCGCGGCTTTTGTCCCCCTAGCTCCCCTGCAAAGTGAAGAGAGCATAGTCCCGGCCATTGCCCAATCGCTCCGCTTCACCTTCCAGGGCGGCAGCCAAGATGAGAAAACCCAACTTTTGAATTTCCTTCGCAGGAAAGAATTGTTTCTGGTTCTCGACAACTACGATCATCTAATCAAAAGCGCCTCATTGCTGATAGAAATTGCAGAAGCAGCTCCGAATCTTAAGATGGTTGTCACTTCCCGCGAAAAGCTCAAGCTCCGCATTGAGCAACTTTATCCGCTTCAAAGCTTGCCTTTGATTAGTTGGGAGACGGTGGCCCAGGCTGAGCAAGACCCGGCTGTCACGCTCTTTCTGGAATATGGGCTGCGGGTTCGGCCGAATTTTGAATTACAAACTGAAGATTTAGATGCCTTGCACCAAATCTTGCAATTGGTTGACGGGATGCCGCTGGCAATTATTCTGGCGTCGGCCTGGTTGGAACTGCTGACCCCGGCCGAAATTACGGTCGAAATACAAAAAAACCTCGAATTTCTGGAAGCGACCTACCAAGATTTACCCGAACGCCATCACAGTATGAAAGCCGTTTTCGAAACTTCCTGGGGCTACTTGAACAAAAAACAGCAAAAAAGCCTGGCAGCCCTTTCCATCTTTCGGGGTGGGTTCACACTTGAAGCGGCAAAAAAGGTTGCCGGCGCTGCATCGCGGGATTTGCTGGAACTGGTGGGACGTTCCTTGTTGTTTAGGGGAGAAAACCTGCGCTTCGAAATTCATGAACTACTCCGTCAGTATGCGGCCGAACATTTAGCCCGCTCCCAGTTGGAAATGACGGCCGTTCAAGACCGGCACAGCAGCTATTACCTGGCACTTCTCCAAAAGTCTGAGCCTGACCTGAAAAGCGCGAATGCTGAAAAAAGCCTCCAAGAAATCCAAGACGACATTGATAACATTTATACAGCCTGGCATAGAGCGGCAGACCAGCATCATTTCACCCCGCTTGCATATGGATTATTCAGTTTAGAAGAATTCTGGGCCCGCTCAGGTCGATTTGAGGAAGGCTCGACCATGCTTGGTAGAGCGAGCGACTCAATAAAAGCTCTGACCGCTCAGAATTCCAATGTGGATCCGACAGATCTTCTGGTTCTGGTACGACTACTTGCTTATCAATGCGTTATTCAAAACAAGGTGGGCTTACGTGAGCAAACGTCCGCTCGTGGAGAGGAAGCTTTGGCAATCCTTGGACGACCAGAATTACTGGGGAGGGAGATCCGTTTCGAGAAAGCATTGGTACTGTCAGAAATGGGGCGGTCATCCTTTTGGCAAGATCGCATCGAGGAATCCCAAAAACTACTTAAGACAAGCATTCTCCTTTTTCAATCTATGGAGGATTCCTGGCATTTAGCCCATGCCTATCGCACTTTAGCCGGTACCTATATTAAGCTAGGTGATTTTGAACAGTCGATCAAAACCGGAACCAAGGCACTAGATATATTCGCAAAATTGAATAACAAGCGTTGGACAGCTCGTTTAAAAAGTGGTGTAGGTCTAAACATTGGTTTTCTTGGAAACTGTAATGAAAGCGAACGCATCCAACTGGAGAGCATCGCTGTCTTCCGAGAAATTGAAGACTGGGAATTCGAAGCGACTACGATAACACAGCTATCTGTCACATATATTTACTGTGGTAGATATGAACAGGCACTAGAATCGGCCGAAAACAGTGCCCGCAAACACAAAGAACTTGGCAAAAAAGGTCGCCAGGCGCAAAGTCTCGAACAATTATGTTGGGCCGCCACGCATCTTGGTCAATATGACAGGGTAATTAATCAATTTCCGGCAGTACTGGAATTGACATACCAGGTCAACCAACCGATGACAACAGCAATGACTCAGTATGCGGCGGGTTGTGCCTGGCTTGGTCTTGATAATCCTGAAAGAGCACGAGAATTATTGCAAGCAAGCGCCACGACCTTGCGCGAAATCAATTCTCTCGATTACCTCATTTTAGCTTTATCAAGTCTGGGCTGTGCCGCTGTCAAAGAAAATAACCTCGCCCAGGCCAAAGCAATCCTTCTTGAAGCATTCACCATAAAGTTTGAAGGCAACATGACCGTCGAGAAATCTGTTCTCTGTGCGACGGCTGGACTTTTTCTAGCCTCCGTTGGAAAAGTAGAGCGTGCGATAGAAGTTTACGCCCTCGCCTGTCTTCATCTATATGTTGCCAATTCCCGCTGGTTTGAAGATATTATCGGCCGTCAAATTTTCGACGCCGCCAACGCCCTCCCCCCCGAAATCATCGCCGCGGCTCAGCAACGCGGCCGTTCCCTCGACCTCTGGCAAACGGCCGATTCCCTCCTTCAAGAACTCTCCCCATCCCATTAATAAATTCACGAATTCAACAGTTCACGAATTAATTATTATGACGTCTCCTCCCGCAGCAGCGTCAGCTCATACTCGCTGCTCTCCCCGAAGAACTCCTGGATCACGATCTTCCACTCCCCATCGGCCGTTAGCGAATAAGCTATCAATCGCTCCGGCAGTCCGGCCAAACCAGAATCGACATTCTGCACGACGTTGCCGCTCGGATCAACCAGAGAAAAAACCAGATCGCGGCTCAGATTCGTTGGGCGCAGCGTGACGTTAATCACATCGCCGTTCTGGCCGTTAAAGCTCCATTCCACCCGCTTCCCAGGCTGCACCGTTCCGGTCACTGTCTGCCCATATGTAATGACGCCACCCACTTCCGTTTCACTTTCATCATTCAATTGAAGCGATATTTCATAATCACCTGGCTCGCCAAAGAACTCCCGCACCAGGACAATGTACTGACCGTTGGTGGGCAATACGGAATTAATCGTTTCCGGCTGGCCGGACAAATAATCATCAACCATCTCCAGCGGTTCAGTCTCCGGGTCTAAAAGCCAGACATCCAGGTCCAAATTATTATCCAGGGGTGAAACCACAATCGTAATATCGTCGCCAAGACGGCCGTTTATAAACCAGGCGTGGGCTTCATCCGCCTGGAGAAACTCTTGTTCCGTCTCGCCATAGGTCAAATCACCGGCATCATAATAATTAGTGGTGCTCTCCCCTCCCTGATCCAGGGACAGGGTGTAATTACCGCCATGACCGGCAAAGCCGTAAACCTTGATAGTATAGTCGCCGGTCACTTCCAATTCAAAACCGTTCACAACCTCCGGGTCTCCAGCAAAGCCCTCGTCCAGATTCACCACGATCTCATCATCCGGGCTGTCTACTTCCAAAATGGCATCAAGCTGGTCATCCAGTGGGGTCAGGACAATTGACACTAGCTGACCGGCCGTTCCACTAAAGGTCCAATTGTGTTCACTGTTTTCAAGTAATTCCGAACTGATTTCCTGACCAAACTCAATCCGCCCACCGCCCCCAAACTGCGGTTCATCGGATAGTAACAGGCTAACCGTGTAACGCCCGGCCTCGTTAAAAAATTCCCCGGCCTCGATAATATACGTGCCGTCCTCTGGTAGTAAAACGTCGGTCAATGTTTCTGGATCGGCCGCATAGCCGTTATCAATGCTGACCAGCACATTGCCCGATGGGCCAATCAGGGTCAGCGTCAGATCAACATTCTCTTCTTCCGGGGTCAGCGCAATAGTTGCATAACGGCCGCTGTTTCCATTGAAAGTCCAGATATCTTTAATGCTGTTTTTCAGGCTGCCGTTAATCGTTGTCCCACTGTCAATATGTCCTACCACCGTCGCCCGCAAAGGAACATAGGTTATCGTTTCCACCATCGTCGCAAAGGTTTCCTGATAGACCGTCCAGCTTTCCGTACTGGTCGCCATCATGAAAGTGACCAACGCTCCCGACTCGCCATCCAACAGGGTCACTAAACGGATTGTCTGCGGCTCCACCAATGCCGGAAAGAGACTCAACGGGTCGCGGCTGACGTCAACGGACAACCCTTTCAAATTACCAACGGTGATCGCAGTTGGCTCGGTTAAAATTTCGTTTTCCGGGTCAAGATCGGCCAGAAGCGTATTCAGGGCCGCCTCGGCCGTTATCGTCTCCTCCCCCGGTGGTCTTAGAAAGCCGAAGGCATAGGCTCCCTGAGTGGGGCCGGTTCCAGCCATAATCTGTTCGGCCGTCATTTGGCTGTCTGCAATCATCAACAGATGCGGCCCAAAGCGTTCGATAACCCCGGCATCCCGCAGCGCCCAACTCCAATCAATCCAGGACTGCGGCGCAGCAGCCAACAATCCAAACCGTTCGTCGCCAAACTGCGCCCATCCTGCCGGAATGAGCATCTGCTGTTCGGGGGTAGCTGTAGTTGTGGGAGTTAGGGTTGCGGGAGATGTCGCCGTTGGGCGCGGCGTTGGGGTTTGGGTTGCAGTAGATACAGCCGTAGCCACTGCTGTATTGATCGGCTGCGCAGTGGCTGTCTCTTCCACTCCCTCTGGCGAATTACAGCCAGCCAGCAGCAGCAAAACAAGAGTGATTACAGGCCATACCGTTCGTCGTTGTTTCCACACTGGCGTTTGCGATGCAGCTTCCCTCATTTTGGAAGCTCTTCTGAACACTCCTATGGGGCTGTCGTTGGGGTCGGCGTAGGCTCTGCCATACCGGGGACACGCCAATCATCACCGAGGATGAGCAAGACATCGTAATCCCCTTCTGGCTCAGAGCCATTACTGATATTAAGCGGCGGGATACCCATCAGCCGAACCAGATAGGAGGTGGTATTCGGATGAGAGCCAAAATCAATGACCTGGGTGGTACGATAATCGGCCGAATCCGCGTTGCCTATCTCCACAATCTCGAAATCGTACTCTTCCAGGTAGGTCTGCGTTTCGGCCGCCAATCCAAAGACATGGGTTCCGTTCAAAATTCCTATCCGGGCACTCTCCCCTTGCATTCCTTCCGGCAAATCTTCAATCGTTGGCGTTGGAATAGCAGGAGGCGCAAAAAGCTCGTCTCGTAATTCCCGAATATTCTCCCGAATCGGCACCAATACTTGCTGTCCATCCGGTGTGGTTGCGCTGTACACATAATCATAGTCAATCACCTCTGTACGAATGCTGCCGGAGGGAATGGATTGTACCAAAAGGCCAAGTTGAATTGCCTCATTTAGCGTCAAATCGGTGCGAACATTATCCTGGAAAATGCGCCACAGTTCCGGGGAACGGGTCAGTAATTGTGGAACCATATCCAGACGAAGGATTTTATCTCGCACAGCCATGACCACCTGCTGCTGGCGCGTTGCCCGATCCACGTCAGAGCCAATAGTGGCTCTGGTTCGAGCATATTTCAGGGCTTCCTGCCCGTCAAGATGATGTGTCCCCGGCTCAATATGAAATGGATCAATTCCATAGCAGTTGTCAGGATAATCGGGGTCGTCAATTGTCTCCGTCACCTCGACATCAATCCCGCCAATCTGGTCAACACCTTCTACAAAGGCATCAAAATTAACAGCCCCATAGTAATCAACCTTTATCCCCAACGTTGCCTCAACCGTTTCAACAGCCAGCGCCGGGCCACCCCCTGGATATTCGTAAACCTCCCCTAGAAAGTAGGCCCGGTTGATTCGGTCTACTCCAAAACCAGGAATTTCCACCCACAAATCACGCGGCAAGGAAAGGATGGAAGCTGTCAGCCCAACGGGATCCATCGTCAGGAGCATCATCGTATCAGTTCGGGTTGGCCCTATCTCATCACAACGCTGGTCAATGCCTAGAATGAGGATTGTGACCCGATCTCGGCCGGACCAGGGCTTAAAGACGTCGCTGGAGATGACAGGGTCATCATGTATCGTCGGGCTGCTTGATGGATTTTCCTCTCCCGGACTCTCCGAAGCGGCTACCGGTTCTGAAACACCGTTAAACTCAGGCCCGGCAACTTCCCACTCCGAAGCCAGAGCCTGTACTCTGTCAAATAACCAGAACGAGCTGACAACTAAAAAGATGAGGACGGATAAGACCAGTAGGCCCAGCCCCCAAAGCGGCAACCTAATGCCGGAACGCGAACGTCTGTTTGATGATGGAGATCTCATATTCAATCAATCAACTTCATAGTAAGAAACCGCATTATAGCATGGCTCAATGATGGCGCAACGGCTTGACATTCCTCCTCGCTGGTCTATAATAATTTGCACAATTGATAACTCAATACGTTGATCGGGACGAGTAGTTGTTGAGCCTGTAAAAGAGAGTGGTGGTCGGCGACCACAGGGTCAAAGGCCTTTGGGCCACCGGCTGAAAGCCGCCACAACAAAGACATCAACGAAAACCCCCCGTGAGTGATTTCTTGAAAGTCATTAGATGAGTATCGAAATCCGGTAGGCTCCGTTAACGGCCGAACAAATGAGGGGCAATCATATGATTGCTTGAATTTGGGTGGAACCGCGATGAACAGACGCCATCGCCCCAATTGTGGGCGGCGGCGTTTTTTGATCTCTCATCGCCGGCCCTTCAAATTATCTTTTTCAAGGAGACGACATGGGCAAGCACACATGCGCCACCCACCACCATCAATGAAAACTTTAACCCTTTGCGCTCTTTGCGCCTCTGCGTGAGATTTATTTTTAAGGAGTATCTATGTCAGACAACGGCGTTCCTTACCAGGAATCAGAACTTTATAAAATACGGCATTCGGCCGCTCATGTCATGGCCGAAGCCGTTCTCAGCCTATTTCCAGAGGCTAAACTCGCTATCGGCCCACCTATCGAGGATGGCTTTTACTACGACTTCGACCTGGGTAAAGATGAAAACGGCAAGCCCATTACCTTCTCTCCCGAAGATTTGGAAGAGATTGAGAGTCGAATGAAGCAGCTTCTCAAGAAAAACGCCAAATTCGAACACTCAACCAAAAGCGTCGAAGACGCCCTGGCCTACTTTGCCGACCAGCCTTACAAAGTGGAGTTGATTCAGGATTTGGCTGCCGGAAAGGTGGATGAGAACGGCGAACCTATCTCCGATCCGGTCGAGGAAGTTGGCATTTATCAGCAGCGCGACTTCGTTGACCTATGCCGGGGACCGCATGTGGGCTATACCAAGCAGATTAAGGCCAATGCAGTTAAACTGCTGCGGACCAGTGGGGCATACTGGCGGGGCGACGAAAATCGGCCGCAATTGCAGCGCATCTACGGCACGGCCTGGCACAACAAAATGGAGTTGGACGCCTATTTGAAGCGTCTGGAAGAGGCCCGCGAACGGGATCACCGGCGGCTGGGCAAACAATTGGAACTGTTCCACATTTCCCAACTGGTCGGCTCCGGCCTGCCCTTGTGGCTGCCAAAAGGGGCTGTTCTGCGGGAGAATCTGGAAGGTTTCTTGCGAAAAGCGCAGTTAGAGCGAGGCTACCTGCCGGTTATTACCCCCCATATCGGCAAGCTCGATTTGTATATTACCAGTGGTCACTATCCTTACTACAAGGACAGCCAATACACCCCCATTGATGTGGATGAAGAAAAGTTTTTGCTCAAACCAATGAACTGCCCCCACCACATCGAGATATACAAGAGCAGCCCGCGCAGCTACCGTGACCTGCCGCTGCGGCTGGCCGAGTTCGGAACCGTCTATCGCTATGAACAGAGCGGCGAGTTGAACGGCCTGACCCGCGTTCGGGGCTTTACGGTGGACGACTCCCATCTCTTTGTCACGCCTGACCAGCTTGAGGAAGAGTTCATCAATGTCGTCAACCTGATTCAGTATGTCTTTAATGCCATGGGTTTTAATGATTTCCGGGCCAGATTGGGGACGAATGACCCCAACAGCGACAAATATGCCGGG
>JBAPRX010000298.1:0-1615 GCA_049281335.1 Promineifilaceae bacterium (SeqCode) | reverse complement strand
CCATAACTATTAATAAAAAAAGGCTGGTCAATTTAATTGACCAGCCTTTTTTATTTTCTATAGCCTTTTTAGAGTAGCTCCTGTCGCCCTTCCATAGCTCGGCCGAGTGTGATTTCGTCTGTATATTCAAGATCGCCACCAACGGGGAGGCCGCGAGCCAGCCGCGTTAGCCGCACTCCAAGCGGGGCTAGCCGTCGTTGTAAATACAGTGCAGTTGAATCCC
Organism: Promineifilaceae bacterium (SeqCode); assembly: GCA_049281335.1. Taxonomy (GTDB): domain Bacteria; phylum Chloroflexota; class Anaerolineae; order Promineifilales; family Promineifilaceae; genus JAKEFB01. Next base: position 1,392 of record JBAPRX010000298.1, on the reverse strand, counting down.
CTTCCAATGTAGCATTGGTAGCAACGATGATTTCTTTTAGTCCCCCTTTCTCAACTCTGGCAACCAGTTCTGCAATCTTCAGATCATCCGGGCCGATCCCCTCTACGGGAGAGATAGCCCCATGTAAGACGTGATAACGGCCGTTAAAAGCCCGCGACCGTTCAATAGCAACTACATCCAGAGGTTCCTCCACCACACACAACAACTCAGTATTACGGCCGTCATCGGCGCAGATCAAACAAGGGTCTTCCTCGGTGATATTGAAGCAGATCGAGCAAAGCCGGGTTTGAGCTTTCAAGTCTTGTAAGGCCGTTGCCAGATCGGCCGACTGGTCATCAGCCGCCCTCAGCAGATAAAAAGTCAGTCGGGAAGCCGATTTCGGGCCAATACCAGGCAGCCGGGCAAATTCATCTATCAGCCGCTGAACCGAACGGGGCAAGACATTCACGCCTGCCATACTTAAAGACCGCCCAACCCGCCAAGCAGGTCATTGATGCCCAGGCCGCCGGTCAAGCCTTCCATCTTTTCCGCTGCCATTGCCTGAGACTGTTCAATGGCTGCATTAACGGCCGCAACTAGCAAATCCTGCAACATCTCAATATCATCCGGGTCTACCAATTCCGGTTGAATCTCGATAGATTCCACTCGTTGGTGTCCAGAAATAACAATAGTAATTGCACCACCCCCGGCTGAGACACTGATCGTCTCATGCGCCAGCGCTTCCTGCTGGTTCGCCATTTGCTGCTGCATCTCCTGAACCTGTGACATCAGGTTGTTGGGGTCCACATTCTTTGATTTCTTTTTAGGTTTTCCTCGAAAGCTTCTCTTAGCCATCTTTTACTCCTGTACGTCTATACATCTCGAACGATTCCGCCTAACTCATTGGCCAGGGCGGAAAAATCTTCTTGAATACTCTTGGTTGTCTTTGGAGGTTCGTACTCGGCCGTAACAACCGTTCGGATAGTACACTTTGTCCCTAGTAGGGAGCTGAAAACCTCCGCAATTGACTCTTTAGCTTCCTTTTTCTTCTCGAATTTATCCCTCAAAATGGGATAATCAAAGCCAAGGATCAACGTTGTTCCTTCGACAGCCAGTGGTTTGCAGGAAGCCAGTAAAGGGGGCAGTCCTCGATCTATCTGGCCTACCCGTTCCCGCATTTCAGGCCATCGGGTCGTGACCGCTTGCAAAGTTGGCCCTGTTCCCTTCACGGCCGTCTTATCGGCATCACGTTGAATTTTCTCTGCCACAACTTCTGGCTCGACCGCCACTTCCGCCGTTACTTGTTCGGTCTGTGTTTCGGCCGTTTCTTTTGGTTGCGCTTTGACCTTTTTCTCCCGCTTCGGCTTTCCAGCTTTGGATTGCACAGGAGGGGAGGCTGTTACCGGTGTGGAT
>JBAPRX010000297.1:0-1528 GCA_049281335.1 Promineifilaceae bacterium (SeqCode) | reverse complement strand
CACTGTTCCTAACGACCCTGACTTTTTAGCTAAATTAGTTGCTTCCCCCAACCTGCCCTCCTTCATCTATGAAAAGCTCCCCGCACTCTATGGTGAACCCGTTCCCGATCCTTACATTGGTGACGATAACGGGTTTGGTATTATCGGTCTGCCAGCTCGCGTCAACGCCACTGTCCAATCGCTAAATGACTTCATGAAGTCACCAGCTAGTTTTACCAAGAGTGACCGCCAGCGCATTGTTTCCCAGGCGCTCCTCGTTCTCTCCCAAAATTATGCCCATTTGCCCTTCAAACGTGCAATGTACGGCATTGATCCCATCCAACGCCTACGTCTACTCCAATATCAGATTGACCAATCAGATGAAGATAACCTAGAGCCAGACAGTGTGTTTCACACCACCATTACCACTATCTTCCAATCACTGCGCGATTTGCATACGACCTACCGCCTGCCTTTTCCGTACAGCGGCATTATTGCCTGGCTTCCATTTTTCGTTGAAGAGTATTGGGAAACTAGCGGGTATCACTACATCATATCAAAAGTGATTCAAGTATCTGGTGTAGAGCTGCCTGACGACTTACTGGGTGCAGAATTGCTCTATTGGAATGGCACCACTATTGTCGAAGCCATTGCCATCAATGCTGATAGGCAGGCTGGCAGCAACCCGGATGCTCGCCGCGCTCGCGGTCTTAATTCACTAACCCTACGGCCGTTAGGCCGGGGCCTGCCGCCCACTGAAGAAACGGTAACAATTCAGTACCTTCCCAAGGGAGTCGGCGACTCGAAAGAACTCCGCCTGGCATGGAATGTTTTCATGCCACAATCGGGCGTTGATGGTCAGTTGGTAACAACTGTAGACAATCTCCGTGACTCTGCCCTTGGGTTTGACGACCATACCAATGATATTCAGGAAGCCAAGAAAATCCTGTTTTCCAAATCTGAGGTGAAGGAAAAGGGGCGTTTCTCCACCAGAATGTTTCACGACAGGGTAAAAAATGCAGATGACGCCCTGCCCACATTGATGCCAACTATCATGCGTGCCCGTATTGTTGATACCGAAGAAGGTCAATTCGGCCACCTCCGAATTTTCTCCTTCAACGTTTCTTCGGCCGATTCTTTTATCGTTGAGTTAGGAACGCTCTTACGCCGGTTACCTAAAAGCGGCGTCATTCTGGATATTCGCGGGAATGGCGGCGGGTTAATCCTTGCTGCTGAAGGTGCCCTTCGCCTCTTTACTGCTCAACCTATTGCTCCCCAACGCGCCCAGTTTATTAACACACCTCTCAATCTAAAGCTCTGTGAGCGCAACCCTAACGACCGCCAAGATGGGGCGCGTCTCGGCTACTGGACATCTTCTATCCGTAATGCGGTGCGAACCGGCGCGGTCTATTCCTCCGGCTTTCCAATCACCGATCCGGTTTGGCTTAATCAAATCGAACAGCAGTATGACGGCCCCGTTGCTCTCATTACAGACGCTCTTTGTTATAGTTCCTCAGACATTTTCGCCGCTGGTTTCCAAGACCACGCC
>JBAPRX010000296.1:0-5666 GCA_049281335.1 Promineifilaceae bacterium (SeqCode) | reverse complement strand
TTACCGGGGCTTCGCGGGGGTTGGGGCTGGCGCTGGCGCGGGGATTGGCGCGGCAGGGCTGGCAGCTTGTTATTGACGCCAGAGGTAAGACTGCTCTGGAATTGGCTTATCGGGAGTTGAGTGCGCTTACTCAGGTTACGGCCGTTGCGGGGGATGTGAATGATAAGGCCCACCGTCGAGCGTTAGTGGCTGCCGCCCGCGCTCTCAAAGGATTGGATGCAGTCATTAATAATGCCAGTGTCCTCGGTCCCAGCCCGCAGCCGGAACTGCTGGATTATCCATTGGAGACGCTGGTCAATGTTTTTCAGGCGAATGTGGTTGCGCCGTTGGGTGTTTTACAGGCGGTTCGGCGAGTGGTGAAGCCGGGAGCGCGAATTGTTAATATTACCAGTGATGCGGCCGTTGAGCCGTATGAGGGGTGGGGTGGTTATGGGGCCAGTAAAGCGGCTTTGGAACAGCTTTCGGCCATTTTAGCGGCCGAAAATCCTGACTGGCGGGTCTATTGGGTGGACCCTGGCGATATGCGGACGGAGATGCACCAGGCGGCTTTTCCCGGCGAAGATATTAGTGACCGGCCATTGCCGGAGGTCAGTGTCCCCGGCCTGATTGCTTTGTTAGAAGGGGATTGGCCGAGCGGCCGATACAGCGCCCGCGACGTACCGGTTTCTGAGGTACAAACGGAGTTAGTGGCCTGATTTAACGCAAAGAGGCAGAGGGGCAAAGACGCAGAGGAGTTGGTTCTGTGTGCGGAGCTTGCAATGCTGTTAAGAACAGCCACGAATTGGCACGAATGATTTTTGTTTCGTTGGAAGGTGTTTATGCTAAAGCAGTTGGAGCAGACGCAGGGTAATCGGATAGGTAAGGGGGGATTGAGGCCGGTGCGGCTGGCGGCATTGGATAATGTCCTTGATTTTGAGCTGCCAGAGTCTTTGGAGGCTGGAGAGCCGCCGGAAGCGCGTGGGCTGGCCCGCGATAAGGTGAGGTTAATGGTCTCCCATTATATTGATGACCGTATTACCCACCATGACTGCTTTTGTGAATTTGACAGCTATTTGAAGGCGGGGGATGTGCTGATCCTCAATACCAGCGGCACTTTACCGGCGGCATTAACGGCCGAAGGGAATGATGGCACAGCTTTGGAACTGCATCTTTCTACCCGACTGCCGGAAACGGTGGTTTTGCCGGAGGGGATCGATCCGGCCGAATCAGAATTATGGGTGGTTGAACTGCGATTGAAGGAAGACGGCCGAACGTCGCCTTTCCTGACAGCGGCGGTGGGTGACGTGGTTGGGCTGCCTGAAGGCGGCTCGGCGAGATTGCTGGCCCCTTACAGCCTGCCGACCGGGGATCAGAATGAGGTTCGTTTGTGGACGGCCGAGTTGACGCTGCCGGACTGTTTTGACAGCTATATTCAACAGCATGGCTATCCGATTCGTTATAATTACGTTCACCAAGCCTGGCCTCTTTCTTATTACCAGACGGTTTATGCCAATGAGCCGGGCAGCGCGGAGATGCCTTCTGCGGGACGGGCTTTTACTTCTCGTTTGGTGACGCGGCTGGTGGCGCGGGGGGTGCAGATTGCACCGGTGCTGCTTCATACGGGGGTGGCGAGTTTGGAGGCCCATGAACCGCCTTACGCGGAGTTTTACCGGGTGTCGCCGGAATCGGCCGGTTTGATCAATGCTGCCCGACGAGAGGGGCGACGGATTATTGCGGTGGGGACTACGGCTGTGCGGGTCATCGAATCGGTGACGGATGAAGTGGGTCTGACTCATGCCGGACAGGGATGGACGGAACTGGTTATCACGCCTGAACGGGGAATTTGGGGGGTGGATGGACTGTTGACCGGCTTTCATGAGCCGGAGGCGACTCATCTGGCGATGTTGGAAGCGTTAACGGGCCGCCGCCATCTGGCGCTTACTTACCGGGAAGCCCTAAAGCAAAAATATCTCTGGCACGAATTCGGCGATTTACACCTGATACTGCCCTAAACAATAATGAAGTTTGAATAAAAAATTGTGAATAATGAAGTGGTTTTCTGACGAACCAACTCATCATTCACAATTCAAACTTCATTATTCAAACTTCATTGTAACTGTCTTTGAGGTGACAGTCACTTCAAAATGGTTCCTATTGCGGCATTGCCTTTATGTAAAGTGACTGCCACCTGAATAGTTACACTTCATTATTCTTTAGTTTATTGTGACCGGGATTTCTTGGGAGAGACTTACCCAGGGGCTGGCGCCGCTTTTACAGGCGTTTACATCGTCAAAGCAGATAGCCAGACGGAGGGTGTAGTTGCCTGTTTCTGGCAGGCTGATCCAGTCCTTTGCACTTAAGCCGTTGGGTTTGATGGTGGCATTGGGGCCGCCCCAACTCATCTTGAACCAGTCACCCCGATCCGAGCCGCCCTTTTTGGGCAAGGCCCCTAATGCCTGATAAGGGACTTCCTGCCCGGTTGAATTGGTGACGGTGAATTCGTACCAGATTTTGCCGTTTACGGTATAAGATGAATCGCTTTGCAGGTTAAAAGTGCCAATCAGGCCATGTGTGTCTACCGGTGGGGCAGTTGGCGGTGGTGGCGATGTCGGGGGTGGCGGTGTATTGGTTGGAAATACGATAACCGGAACGGCCGTTGGGGTGGCAGTTGGTTCCGGCGTTTCTGTCGGCTCCGGCGTGGCAGTTGGTTCCGGGGTGTCGGTCGGCGCGTCGGTGGGCAAAGGCGTATCGGTGGGAACGATTTCCACAACCGGTTCAGGCAGTTCGGTCGGTGGGAGTGTTTCGGTTGGTTCGGCTGCGACAACTTCTACGGTGGGGGTGGATGTATTATTCTGTGCGACTTCGCTGCTTTCGCCACCTGTCACTGTTTGGAGCAGCATGACGAAAACGACGATTAGCACCAGAATTAGAAAGGCGGCTAATCCAGATAAAATTATTGAGAGTCTTCTACTCATAAACCATCACTTCTCCTTCGTAAATCGAATTGGTAATTCGATACGCGATTTAACAAATCGCGCTACAGTTTTCATTTATGGTGGCGGGCGAAAAGCCCATGCAGTCTACTCTAAAAATAACTCACACAAAGGGCGCATGGGGTTAAGGGTTTTCATGTATGTGGTCTGCGTAAGTTAGTGTTGCCTTCTACAAAATTCTCGCGCAAGAATACGGCGGCGCGGAGAGCGTGCAGCTTGTGAATAGTAACGATTCTCATAAAATAGAGCAAACTGAGAAGATTATTCCTAAATGATAGAACGAATCGTACAATCTAAATCGCGTCGTATGACGGTCTTTGCCATAGGTCTGTTGATCTTTTTCCTGTTGGCTGTTCACACGGCCGTTGTGAAGTCGCCAACGGCCGATGAGGTGATTCATTTGCTGCGGGGGCGGACGGTGTGGCAAACGGCCGATATGAGTCTTCAAGGCCAGCATACGCCATTCAGTCATTGGCTCATTGGGATGTTTTTCTTCACCGAGCCAACCGCGCCAGATGTCGAACAACTGCCCTCCTGGGCTTCTCGTAATTCAGACCAATTGATCTCGGAATTTTTGTGGGAGAGTGGGGTTGATGTAGACCGGCTGCTCTTTTTAGGAAGGCTGCCGATCATTCTGGCAGGCTTGCTGTTGGGGGCGGTTGTGGTTTCCTGGGTGGGAAAACGGCGGAACCGGATCGGCCAACTGGTTGTCCTCTGTCTTTTTGCCTTTTCGCCCAATATCCTGGCTTTTTCGGCGCTGGCAACGACTGATCTGGTGGCTGCTGCTACCACTGTGTGGGTTCTGTTTGCTCTCTGGTGTTACTGGCAGAAGCCATCGAGAACGCTGTGGCTGCTGACGGGCGTTGCGCTTGGGCTTGCGCTTGGGGCCAAGTTAACGGCCGTTTTCCTGCTGCCGGTGACTTTGCTGCTCTGCTATTTCAGCGCCAAAGGTGAGAAATGGTGGAAACCGTTCCTGGTCTGGCTTTCCTTTCTGCCGGTTGCCGGACTGGTGATGTGGGCGCTTTATGGCTTTGAGTTTGGCGCGGTGGCCGGTTTCCCGCTGTCCCTGCCTGCTCCGACCTATGTGGACAATTTTCTTGCCGTAGAACAGCATATTGAACGAGGGCACGACTCGTTCCTTTTAGGGCAAATCTCTAACCAGGGTTGGTGGTATTATTTTATCGCTGCCTTCCTGGTGAAGATGCCAACAACGGTCTTGCTGCTGCTGGTGGGAACGATCATTTATATTGTCTGGCGCCGGCAATGGTGGGCGAGTATTTATTTCTGGCTGCCTGTGGGAACTCTCTTTCTGGCGGCTTCGGTAAGTGGCCTGAATATCGGCTATCGTCACATTCTGGTAGTCGTCCCCCTGACCTGGCTGCTCGTTTCGGAAGCGATTCCCTGGATACAAAGCAAGCGGTTTGGGCGGTGGCTATTGGCTGTCGGGTTGGGGTTGTACGGGGTGGTTAGTATCTGGCAGGAGCCTGATTATCTGGCCTTCTTTAATTTGCTGGTTGGCGGTTCTTCCAATGGGTATCAATATCTGGGGGATTCAAATATTGATTGGGGACAAGACCTGGAACTGCTGGTTCAGTATGTTGACCAAAACCAGGACGATCCCCTTTACGTCAGTTATTTTGGGGCGGCCGATCCAGACTATTATGGTCTGGAAAAGCCTCAACTTTTTGATGAGGATGGCAACCCGCTTGACTTTGCACCGGCGAATCCGGCTCCGGGCCGGTATGCGCTCAGTGTGAATCTGGTTCAAAGTGGGACGGATGCCCAGCCAGACCTCTTTGATTGGTTCCGGGGGCGGGAACCGGATGATAATCTGGGTTATTCGATTTTGATTTATGATGTGCCGGGAGATATGGATGGCGAGTGGGTGGCGCATTGTTTCGATCCTGACCCACTGATGGATGAACCGACGGCCGAGTTGTATGTCGGCCGAACCGGGCTGCGACACGTTTATTTTGACTGCCGACACAGTTGGCTTTTGCCCGCCGGAGGACAGCCGGGGTGGTATATCCTGCCTTCTGACCTGACGCCAGCGTTTTCGGAGATGGTTTTTCCAGAGATGCTGCGACCTGTTTACCAATCTGTCAACCGTCCTGGCTTTCCGGCTTACGCGATTTATTATTGGCCGGGATCGGCCGATGCGGGCGAACGACTGACCCAGCAAAGTGCGCCGGTTGTGACGTTGGATGGTGCGGCGGTTGAGCTGCCGATAACGGCCGAAGATATTGTTCGCTTTCGAGGGGGGTTTGCCAGTGAAAGTTTATGGGGGTCTGCCTGGGAAGTGATGGCGATGACAGATCGGTTTTTCTCGGTGCAGCTTCATCTGTATGGTGATGCGCCGCCGCCTTTGGTGGCTGATGGCTTGGGGTATAGTATTGTCCAATGGCAACCGGGTGATATATTCATTCAGTTGGTACAGGCTGAGGAACCTGGGGGTTCGTTGGACGGCCGTTATCTGGAGACGAGTTTGTATGATTTGAACAGCGGCGAACGGTTGGTGTTTGAAAATCAGGTTTCTGGTGTTCGGGTGCTGGGTGATTGATTTGTAGTAGGGGACAATGAGGTTTTCAAGGAAAATAGCAACGAATTTCATGAATTACACGAATAATCTATTTAATTTGGACTGTAGAATATGATGGAGATACGAACTTTAGATGAAAGTTACCGGCCCTGGGC
>JBAPRX010000295.1:0-3465 GCA_049281335.1 Promineifilaceae bacterium (SeqCode) | reverse complement strand
ACATAAGATTTATTGTTCCCAACTATAATACACATAGATAAAAGGGTCAAGAAAATGAGGCGATTTCTGCTCTAAAACCGTCTCGCCCAGGCGCCGATGAACGATGGTGGAATCAAGATCGTTTCGTTGGCAACAGATTCCTCTGGTAATCCTTCGTCTGTATTTTCTGAACTGAAGCTGTGATCCACCGGGCAGACGGACCATCCATCAACGCATCGTCAGCGCCATTGCCAGAAGCAAAAGAACCAGCACCAAGAATGCCAATCCGGCATTGTCCCGAATGGCTTGCAAGAGATTTGGCCCTGTCACCAAATCTTCAACCTTTCTCGGCCGTTTTCCACTGCCAAAAAGGGCTTCTTGGAAGGCGGCAATACTCTCCGGTCTGTCATCGGGGTGCATCTCCAATGCCCACTTCACCAGGTCGGCCAAATTACGGCTGACCTGCTTATTAACTTCCTGTAACGGCAGCAAAACATTGGGGTTCAAAAACCTGGCTCTGGCCTCTGGCGGTGGCTTGCCTGACAACAAGTGATAAAATGTGCCACCAACAGCATAGATGTCAGAACGTACGTCGGTGTGTTCGCTTTCTCCGCCATATTGTTCTAAAGGTGTATAATAGGCTGTGCCGCGCCCTTGAATAACGGTGATGGTGCGAGAATCATCTCCGGCCAGGACCTTTGCCAGGCCGAAATCAACCAGTTTGATGCGATTGTCAGGTGTCAGTTTGATATTTGCGGGTTTAATATCACGATGCAGAATAGGAGGGTCTTGTTGGTGAAGATAACAAATAGCATCCAGCAGTTGTTTTCCCCAATTCAGCACAACCTCAGGAGCCAACAACTCTCCTTGCACCCGGCTTTCATCAATCAACTCCTTCAAATTTTTTCCTGGTACATAATCCATCACCAGGTAATCAAGTCCATTTTCAGAGAAGAAATCAGAAACTTTAGGCAAATTCGGATGGTCGAGTTGGGCAAGCAGGCTCGCCTCTCTCAAAAACTGTTTTTGCTCCTGTTGGCGCGTTTCGGCCGAAGCGGTTGGCGCCGACTGAATCTCCTTGACAGCACAAATACGGCCAGGCAGCCGTTTGTCTTCAGCACGGTAAACGTTTCCCATGCCACCCTGTCCAACCACATTGGTCAGTTCATATCGTCCACGTAAAATAGTTCCGTTTGGTAATGTTTCGGTCATAATTCGTTCTATCAATTATAATCTATATGAGTTTTATGTACAGTAACCGTTCAGTTCCTCTAAAGTGTTCCATGAGGCCGTGTTTGCTATGGTGGCGAGCAAAACGATAATAGTCTGAACCTTACATGTATAATTCATTCCGGGAGAATTAATCGTCATGAATGAAAAACCAGTCCTGATTGCTCGTGAAGGTCAACTGTTGGGAGAAAAGTGGACCATAGATACCGAAGAGTTCGTTATCGGTCGAGGCTCGGATTGCCAGATTATCCTGCCGGAGCGGCAGGTTTCACGCTATCATGCCAAGATAACGTTTGAAAATGGCAAATACATCCTCCACGATTTGGACAGCAAAAACGGTACCCACCTAAACGGTATACAGGTCAAAGGTTCGACTCCCTTACGAGATGGGGATGAAATACAAATCGCTTTATGTGTGAAGCTGCTCTTCATCGGCACCGATGCCACCATTCCCTTAACGGTCGAAGAGGTGGAAGTAACGGGGAATATGGAACTGGACAAACGGCAAAGAGCCGTGCGGGTTAATAACCAGGAATTAGACCCACCCTTATCCCTAGCTCAATTCCGGCTGCTAGAAGTCCTCTTCGATGCAAAAGGAGCGGTCGTTGACAGAGAAAAAATCATTGAGGCTGTCTGGCCCGGTACAGATGGCATTGGCGTTTCAGAACAGGCGATTGATGCCCTTGTTCGCCGCCTGCGCGACCGGCTAACCGAACTCGATGAGTATGAATATGTGGTCACGGTACGCGGTCATGGCTTTCGCCTCGAAAATGACCCACATTGACAGTAAGAAGTGAGCAGTCAAAAGTAAGAGGTAAAAGTTAGAAACAAGTAGTGACTACGGACTTTTGACTTTTACCTATCTCCTCTCCAATCCTCTAGGCCATCAACAGGCGGGTCTGGATCAGCGATTCGATTGCACCCAGCCGTTCGGCCAATAGTTCTCTCTCTTCGCCCTGGAGATCAGCCTTAATCGCTTTGATCATCTCTAAAAATTCCGGCTTCAGCATCTCCTGGTTCTGGTCCAGTATACGCCTCCAATCGGTTTCATTTTCTTGTTCAAGCAGTTCGTTAACCAGCCGGATCTCAGGGGGGAACTGCTCTTCGTATACCTCCATGATGTAACCCTGAATCTCTTCCAGGGCGGCCATTTGGGCCTGGTTCTTTGTCCGTTTGGCCTGGTCAACAAAGCCATTTAGGACATACATAAAGGCGTCGTCGATACTCTGAAAATTCTCACGAACGGCCGCTGCCCGGTCATCCGCCCGCAACAGTTTGTCTAGCAAAGCCTGCGCCCCGCCAAGAATCTCACGGGAACGCTGCTCGATGGCTTGATACATCTCCAGCAATCGCTCTCTCAGCGCCACATATTGGTCAACTGAAGCCCCCGCCTTCTGACGCTTCTCAATCTTCTCCGTTAACTTGCTAAAGAAATCATAATTAAAGGCATCCTGGCCGTTCATCACCAGGCTGTTTACCAGAGCGTCGTCATTCCGGTTCTCCAGGACATGCTTTAGCAGCAGTTCCGGCGACAGACCATTCCGCTTGGCGTCCCGTGAAAAGGCATGAAGGGCTTTTTGGCGTTCACTTAATTGTCGGCCGTATTCCGTTTCCCGGTATAGTTTAGCCTGCAAATTAACCAGCTTTAAGGTCACTTCTTCCTGCCCGGCGTTTTCGGCCGCTTCCATATTTGCCCGAAGCATGCTGAAGAAGACTTCATCAATTTCATCAGCCCGGTCTGCCAGCAGTTGGGTCGTTGTCTCTTTATCGGCCGAAATCAATGCCTGGAGCAGTTCCGCCTGACTGCGCTGCCGAGCCAACATCTCCGGCGTAACACCTTCTGTCTCCAGAATCTTCTCCATGAAAGTCTGCATACTCAAAACCGTTTGCGGTTGAAGCATATACCCCCGCCGCTGTTCCGGCGGCAGGCTGTCCATAGCCTGCTTCACAAGCTGACCGATCAACCGCTCCTGCTCATCGCGCGGCAGGCTCATTTCCATTGGTACATGAACCATGAACAGCTCGTTTTCCGGGTCATGGTAGAGCATTGGCGTCGCCACTTGAGTAACCGCCCCACAACTAGGACATTGGGCAGTATTCAAATAGCCATTTAATAACATGGCTTTCATTTCTGGTTGTTGGCCAACATCCACAATCTGGTGAACGTCGGCGATGTAAGGTGTCCGGCATCTGGGACAGGTTATTTGTGTCTGCATGATAACTCCTATGCTTGTCCGCCTTCAGGCACATCCCTGG
>JBAPRX010000294.1:0-4097 GCA_049281335.1 Promineifilaceae bacterium (SeqCode) | reverse complement strand
GGATTACGGCCAGAGGCAGGTGATGTCGCTGGGCATAGCGCCATCCGGCCGTCAGGGGATATTCCCAGGATAGGTTAAAGACCTGAACCAGATCGAACGGCGTGTCGAGCTGATTGAGAGCCGGCTCCAGCTTTGGAATGGTTGGGACGCGGCGAGCCATTTGTAGAAGAGGGCGAGAGTGGTCGCCGGGCAGTGCGGAGAGCAGCACCATCAGCTTCCGCCATAACAAAAGGCCAGGACGGCCGCCTGGGATTGGTTTGAGAGGACAGCGAATGATTTTGAGATTAGGATGGCCTTCGCGGGTAATAACGGCCGATTGGGAAGCAGTCTGCCAGAAATCTCGCTCCGTCCTGGCGCTGCTGGTCAGAACAGTGATGGCATGTCCCCGCCGGGCTAATTCATTTGCCAGTGACAATGCGTACTGCTCGCCTCCCCCCGGAAATGGGGGAAAGGCAGGCGTCAGGAAAAGGAGATTCAAAGACACGGCCCCTATTTTGCAGGCACAGTTCTTGTTCCTACAACCGTGAATAAAAGATAGCTGATGATCTATTCATGGGCGAAATTATAACACGATAGTCAAAAAAACGGGCTGCCGAGGCAGCCCGTTTTCTATTCATTGGTAGAGGAGGGGTGGGTGATTATTTGAAGACAGTTGGAACAAAGGAGTAGGAGATATTGCCGATGAGTAGTTTAACAGGGATATTCATCGAGCCATCTACGACACTTCCCTGGTCGCTGGATGCATTTAACTGCACACTTCCCATTGGATAGGTTCCGGGCGACTGGCTGCCGCTGACCTGCATTTTGACGGTCACGAAGGCAGTACCATTGGGTTGAAGCGTGCCAGAAGAAGGCGTCACCGTGACGCCGCTCGGCTGGCTGGCAGTCCAGTCAAAAGGTAGCCCACCGGTATTTTTAATGACAAAGGTCGTTTCCGCAGTACCTGAATGCCCGGTCTGGTGCATTGCTATTAAAGAATCGGGGCCGGCCAACATTTGAGGTGGCTGCGGGTAGGAGCTGGTCCGAGCCGGGTTCTTTTTCGACATAGGCCAATCGGCCTGATTAGAGGAACTGTTCAAATCCCAAACGTTCATCTGACTGTTGGTCGCCACCATTTCCAGTTTGCCGTCGTTGTCTATATCGCCAACGGCCGGAACACTAAGGAGAGAACCACCTGTCAGGTAGAGGGGACGATTGTCATCGGGGGCGTGGGTCATGGTCAACTGCTGTCCGTTGCCGTCTACGATTGCAACACCCCAACCCTGGCTGAGGAAGATTTCCATCTTGTTATCGTGGTCGTAATCACCAAGAACGAAGCTGGAGCCAACGTTATATCCGGCTAAAGCCTGGCCGGTTTGAGCGAGGGGTTTCATTGGGAAGCCAGGAACCAATGAGCCGTCTACTTTGAAGGCGTACAATTTTTTCTCGTTCATCGTAGCTATGATAATCTCTGGCACACCGTCTCCGGTGATGTCGCCGATAACCGGGGAAGAAGGCGTTGGCCCACCAACAACTTTCCCGCCGCTCCAACCAGGCAGAGCGTTGCCGTGCCGATCAATGCCATAAAGTCGGAAGCCAGCGGTTGGGTGGTCGGGGCTGTTGGTATAGTAGAAACTGCCGGTTCCATAGAAGATTTCTGGATAGCCATCCATATTTAAGTCGGCCACGGCTGGAGTGGACTGGATAGTTTCGTGATGGTAGATGGGGAATCCAGGTAAAAGGTCACCATGATAGTCCAGCGCATAAATCGAACCACCGCAGTATCCTACCGGCCAGCCTGGAGGAGGGGCATAATTGCAGTTCCAACCACTTGTGTTACCAGGCCAGTGGCTGTCGTAGTTGCCTTCGTCAGTGCCGATGATGATGTCCAAATTGCCGTCGCCGTCCAAATCGGCTAATGCCGGAGAACTCCAGATTGTGTCTGCCAGGCGACCCCGGAGGTCGGTCCAGGTGGGGAACCGGGTGGCGAGATAACTGTCCGGCGGAAAACCGGGCAGCAAGTGACCTTCGGAATCCCAGGCATAGATTCGCTTGTCAAAGCCACCGGCAATCACTTCCATATCCCCATCGCCGTTGATGTCGCCCAGCGCAGGGCTGGCGAAGACAGTGTCCCGGCAGCCGTTTCCGTCTGCGTCGTAAGATTTTTGAGGCCAACCTGGTTTCACGCTACCGGTGTGGGTCAACACGATAACGCCGCCCTGCGTACAGTGACTGGCGTATATTGAACCTGCGCCAACCGCGATCTCAGGGAAACCATCGTTATCAATATCTGCAACAGCCGGAGAGGAACTAATTTCCTGTGTTCCAGGAGCCATGCCAAATGCAGGGGCAATATCTTTTTGCCATATTACAGTGTTGTCTTGCCGTACAGCAATGACATAACCATTATTTGTTACGGCGACGATGTCGAGTTTGTTGTCGCTGTCAATATAGGCCAAAACCGGGGAACCCCAGTGGCAGTTTGTGCCTGATGATCCGGGGCAGGTGTCTGCTGGCAACGTTCGCGTCCATTTGGGGACCTCGGTTCCGTTCGTTGGGCTTGCAAAAACAGGCAGGCTGCTGCCTACCAGTAAGGATATACCGATTACTAGAAATAGAGAGAAAAGCGTCAGTTTAAAAAAATTGAGTTTGTTTTTCATTTTACTTCCCTGAATACCAATACATATCCCAATTCAGACCGCACAATCCATGCAATTAAACCCGAACTTGTTTTGTTATTTAATCCGTTTGGAACTAAAGTACTATGGAAAAGTGGGCCTTGCTTAATGGTTTCTCATTTTGTAACACGACACAAAATGGGGCTAAAAAACCATTTCTAAAAGTCTAGAAGAGTGCAGCCAGGATGTAAATAGTTATTCAGTTTTAGGACTTCCGGGGGATCGCTACCAAGTCGAGATGGGACAGCCCGGAGTGGGCGTGGGCGTGGAGGATTTGCTGGGCGGATTGGGGCCGTTCGCTTTTGTCCTTAAATCGTTCCAAAATGAAAAGGTCGTATTGGGAACCAATTATCTCATCAAGAAAGGAATCGGCCAAGCTATGGCTGGTCACCCGTATCAGTTCCGGCGAAAATTCAAAGACCAGTATCGGCCGAAAACGGCCGATAATTTGCTGCATTCCCTGCCAGGCACGTGGCTCGGCCCCTTCAATATCTAATTTAATCAAATCAACCCGTTCCAGGTCGGCCAGTGTCTCGTCCAAGGTTACGGCCTCGATCAGCATTGGCGTGCCCTGTCCCGGCACAGCTTCAGGAGAGAAATCAATGATACGGCCGTTGCTGTTCGCGCCGCCAACGTCGAGATTAAAAGACTGCCTGGCTTCGGCAACGGCATAGGGGAAGAGTTGGATATTCTCAAAGCCGTTGGCCTCAATACTCATTTCAATCATCCGGCAGTTATCGGGATTTGGCTCGAAGGCGTAGACTTTTCCTGTCGGGCCGACAAGAGCCGCTGCAAGCAAGGTAAAATAGCCGATGTTGGCGCCAACGTCAATGAATACCATGCCCGGCTGGAGCAGCCGCTGCACTTCATTGGTCACATAGGGTTCGTAATTTTGGGTGTTAGCAATGACAGCCCCAATAAAGAAATCATTCTTCCGAATATAAATATTAAAATTTTCTAATTTAATAAGCTGAAGCTTAAAGGCTTCTTCTTGAAGCTTTTTGAATTCGTCACTGTAAAGAAAGAGATCTACCAACATCTGAATCGTGACGGTTTGATTGGTGATTAGCTTATGCCACACATTCCAACTACCCTCGTCCGGCTCTCGCTGGAGCAGTAGGCGGTAGCAGTAGTACAGGTCTTCGGCCGTCGCCTTTTTGAAGGGCTGGTCACTTTTTCTTTTCGGCAGGAATCGTTGTAAGAATTTTGGCAATTAAACATTATCTCCGGTCAGGCTTAAAACATCGTTTCAAGAACCGCTCGATACTTCGCCATTACCACATCCCAATGGTAATGATGGGCGACAAAACGGTGGCCCTGTCGGCCGAGTTTGTGACAGAGTTCCGCATCGGCCAACAACTTCCTCAATACAACCTCAAACTCATCATAAACCTGGTAGTACAGCCCGCCATTGCTGCTGCGGCATTGTTCTTTCATGAT
>JBAPRX010000293.1:0-9279 GCA_049281335.1 Promineifilaceae bacterium (SeqCode) | reverse complement strand
GAAATGTCCCATATTACTTGCACATTGTAAGGTATTTCGTAACAATTGTTAGGTACAATGGTACCTGGGTCATGCCTTTTATTTGGCATGGCTTTTTCTTAATTTCTGAACGGTGCGCGAAGAGGGAAGTCGCTCGAATTCAGAATTTTTGTGTCGCCTATTATTGATCGTTTACCAGTTCGTTTTTTTTCACAACTTAATATGGAGGACATTGAATGTTTTCACCACGAAAGTTCCTGATTTATCTAGCAACTATTTTCGTGTTGGTGTTGCTGCTTGGTACAGGATTGCCTGCGGAAGCAGCGGCACCGGGGGATGTCGTCATCAATGAGATAATGCAAAATCCTGCAGCCGTTGCCGACGGCTCAGGAGAATGGTTAGAACTATATAATACGACCGGATCACCAATTGATATTGATGGTTGGACTATTGCCGATGCAGGTGCAGATAGTCACGTTATTAATAATGGCGGCCCCTTGCTGATTCCAGCCGGGGGTTTTCTTGTTTTAGGGAATAATACCGATTCGGGAACCAATGGCGGTCTGACCGTTGATTACAGTTACGGCAGCAGTTGGTTTCTAGCCAATGGGGACGATGAAGTCATCTTAAGTGATGCGTCCGCAACCGAGATTGATCGGGTCGAATACGACGGCGGGCCAAACTTCCCTGACCCAACAGGCGCTTCAATGGCTCTGGCCGATCCCGCTCTGGATAACAACGTCGGTGCCAACTGGTGCGAGGCTTCAACACCCTATGGCGACGGTGACCTGGGAACACCAGGGGCAGCCAATGATTGTCCGGTGGCCGTCGTCGAAATTGTCATCAACGAAATCATGCAAAATCCTGCAGCCGTTGCCGATGGCTCCGGTGAGTGGTTGGAGTTGTACAATCCCACTGCTTCCGACATTGATATTAACGGTTGGACTATTGCCGATGCTGGCAGCGACAGCCATGTGGTTGATAACGGCGGCCCATTGCTAGTTCCCGCCGGCGGATATGTCGTGTTAGGCAACAACACTGATACAGGAACGAATGGTGGCGTAACTGTTGACTACAGCTACGGCAGCAGTTGGTTTTTGGCCAATGGGGACGATGAAGTCATCTTAAGCGATGCGTCCGCGACTGAGATTGACCGGGTTGAATACGATGGCGGACCAAACTTCCCTGACCCAACAGGCGCTTCAATGGCTCTGGCCGATCCCGCTCTGGATAACAACGTCGGTGCCAACTGGTGCGAGGCTTCGACCCCTTACGGTGATGGCGACCTGGGGACACCAGGGGCAGCCAATGACTGTCCGGTGGCCGTCCCCGAAGTTGTCATTAACGAAATTATGCAGAATCCTGCGGCCGTTAATGATGATGCTGGCGAGTGGATGGAACTATACAATCCCACTGCTGGCGATATTGATATTAACGGCTGGACGATTGCCGATGCTGGCAGCGACAGCCATGTCATTAACAATGGCGGCCCCCTGTTGATTCCTGCTGGTGGTTATCTTGTATTGGGTAACAACACCGATACCGGGACCAACGGCGGTGTAACAGTTGCCTACAGTTACGGCAGCAGTTGGTTCCTGGCCAATGGGGACGACGAAGTCATCTTGAGCGATTCCTCCTTGAATGAGGTTGACCGGGTTGAATATGATGGTGGGCCAAACTTCCCCGATCCGACTGGCGCTTCAATGGCCTTAATTGACCCGACATTAGACAATAACATCGGCGCGAACTGGTGCGAGGCTTCAACTCCTTATGGCGATGGCGACTTCGGAACGCCAGGGGCGGCTAATGATTGTGGCTCTGAGACACCGACTATCTTGATTAATGAAGTTGACGCCGATCAGGTCAGCACCGACTCGGCCGAATTCGTTGAATTATTTGATGGTGGTTTTGGTAACACCGACCTCAGCGGGCTGGTTATCGTCCTTTACAACGGTTCGAATGACCTATCCTATGGTGCATTCGACCTGGACGGTATGAGCACGGACGCCGATGGATACTTTATCCTTTGTGGTGATAGTGCCAATGTCCCCAACTGCGACCTCGATGTTTCGCCTAATACCGATCTAATTCAGAATGGAGCAGACGCGGTTGCACTCTATACAGCCGATGCCAGCAGCTTCCCTACCGGAACCGCGGTGACAACCGATAATCTGGTAGATGCCCTGGTTTATGATACCAATGACGCCGATGATGCGGGGCTGTTGGTTTTACTCAACCCCGGCCAACCCCAGGTGAATGAAGCCGAGTTGGGAGATGCCACCACAGTCTCCAATCAACGTTGCCCCAATGGCAGTGGTGATCCACGTAACACCGACACCTATGCCCAATGGGAACCGACACCTGGAACAGAAAACGTTTGTATGGTAGTCGTGCCACCTTTGAGTTGTGACGATGCTTCGGTTATTTCCTTCATCCATGACATTCAGGGTGCGGGATTGAGCAGCCCTGTTGCTGGCTCTAACGTTGTCATTGACGGCGTTGTGGTGGGCGATTTCCAGAACAACGCTTCGGCCGATAGTGGAGACTTGAACGGCTTCTATGTTCAAGAAGAGGATGCCGATGCTGATGCCGATGCTCTTACATCAGAAGGCATCTTCGTCTTCGCGCCGGGCGCTGATGATGTCAGCACCGGCGATCATGTCCGAGTCAGAGGCGATGTTTCTGAATATTCCACCTCCGGCGGCTCCCTAATGACGGAGATGTCCAATGTCGCAGTTGCTGCATGTTCAACACCGGCTGCTATGCCAGCCGCGACGGAAGTGACTTTCCCTGTGACCGCTGTTTCCGACCTGGAACGGTATGAGGGGATGTTTGTCATCTTCCCGCAGGCTTTGACTATCTCTGAGTATTTCAACTTTGACCGCTTCAATGAAACGGTTCTCTCCCTCGGCCGTCAGTATCAGGGAACGGCCGTTGCCGAACCGGGGGCACCGGCGAATGCAGTAGCGGCTCAGAATGCGCTGGCCCGGATTACACTGGATGATGGCCGATCCACTCAGAATTCAGACCCGGCCATTCATCCGAATGGCAGTGTCTTCGATTTGACCAACTTGTTCCGAGGCGGAGATACCGTAGAAGGGACGACCGGTGTGATTGACGAAACCTTTGGTTTATATCGAATCCAACCGACCGGCGTTCCGACTTATACGGCCGCAAATCCCCGCGAGGAACCACCGGCTGTTGGCGGCAGTATGAAAGTTGCCAGCTTCAATGTTCTGAACTACTTCACGACCCTTGATACCGGCTCGCCCATCTGCGGACCAACCGGCGGCCTCGATTGTCGTGGTGCAGATAATGCTGATGAATTCACCCGGCAGCGAACGAAAATTCTGGCTGCTCTGGCCGATATTGACGCAGACATCTTTGGCCTGATTGAGTTGGAGAATCATCCGACCGACGCAGCACTGATTGATCTGGTTGGCGGGTTGAACGATCTGGTTGGAGCCGGAACTTACGATTACGTTAGCACCGGGACAATTGGTACAGATGCCATCAAGGTGGCTTTTATCTATAAAACCGCAACGGTTACTCCAGTGGGAAGCTATGAGATTCTGGATTCTTCGGTTGATCCGCGCTTTATTGACACCCTGAATCGGCCGACACTGGCCCAGACCTTTATGCAAAACTCCAATGGAGCGGTGCTAACGGTTGCGGTCAATCACTTGAAGTCGAAGGGTTCGGATTGTAATAGTGTAGGCGACCCGGATACTGGCGACGGCCAGGGTAACTGTAACCTGACCCGTGTAGGGGCGGCTCAAGCCCTGATGGATTGGCTGGCAACGGACCCAACCGGCAGCGGCGATCCGGACTTCCTCCTCATTGGCGATTACAATGCCTATGACAAGGAAGACCCGATTGATGCAATTCTGGCTGGTTCCGACGATACACTGGGAACGGCCGATGATTACACCGACCTGACTGCATACTTCAATGGCGAATACGCCTACAGCTATGTCTTCGACGGTCAGGTTGGTTATCTGGACCACGCTTTGGGCAGTGCCTCTCTGACAGCCCAGGTAACTGGTGTTGGGGATTGGCACATCAACTCGGATGAGCCAGACATTCTGGATTACAACACAGACTTTAAACTTCCGGCCCAGCAGGCGCTATATGAGCCGAATGCGTTCCGGTCATCAGACCACGATCCGGCAATTATTGGCCTGGAATTAGGTGCAGCCCCGACCTGTAGCTCGGCTTACCCCAGCTCCACTGTTCTGTTCCCGGTTGACCACAAATTCAGGAGAGTTTTCGTCTTAGGTGTGACCGACCCGGATGGTGGTTCTGTTTCAATAACCATCACTGGAATCTACCAGGATGAAGCTGTGGATGCCCCCGGAAGCGGAAACACGTCACCGGATGGCAAGGGCGTTGGTAGTTCTGCAGCGGCTATTCGGGCTGAACGAGTGGGTGGTGGAAACGGCCGTGTCTACCACATCTACTTCATGGCTACCGATGATTCCGGCATGAGTTGCAGCGGAGAAGTCCTGGTTGGCGTACCGGCCAGCAGGTTAATCAACCCGCCAATAGATGACGGCGCTCTCTACGACTCAACGGCCGATTTGCCCAAATCGTAGAAGGTAAATAACGAATCATCCTTTCTTTTCTAACTAAATGAAAAGGGGCCACGCTAAACAACAGCGTGGCCTCTTTGTTTTTACGGCCCCCGCTCTGGCTGGTGTCCCACCGCACCATCGTCGTGTTCGATTTCAAACCTTTGGCGTCTTTATGACGTCGTTTCTTTGGACAAAGTCCAAAGGAGCCAGAAGAAGAGGACACTCCCTCCAATTAAAATAAAATACGGCCGACTTTCCTGCCAGGTATTTTTCCAGGCTGGTTTTGATTTAATCTTTGCGGCCGTTTCGCTTGTGGCATAGTCGGCCAAAGCATCAAAAGCAGGCATTTTGGTGAAATCTGGCTCCAGAAGCCGGAAATAATAGACGGGTTCGCTTTTCTTTTCATCGTTAGGATGTTTGAAAAACCAGTAGTTAATGACGCCGATGAAGGGCCAATCTTCTTGGGCGCGTTCATAAAGCTGGGCTGCATAGCGTGCTTGTTGTTCCAAAGAAACCTGGCCAAAAGGGGTCGGGAAGCCGTCGGGGACAGCGTTCCAGCCAACTTCACTGATCCAAATGGACTTCTCGGCGTCGCCGTAGGCAGTCATGACATCTCGTAGCAGTTCAATGTGAGGGTAGTTGATGACAGTCGGCCGTACCCGTTGGTCGGTCGGGCCGGAGAAAAGACCATATCCCTGAGCGGAGAAGATGTCAAAGCAACTGCCTGCGCCATCCAGATACATGCGCTGTAAAAAGACAAGGTCATTCTGATTTTGGTCGTTAAGTGCGATTGTAGGAGAAAGCGCTCCGGCTAGAATAACGGCGTTAGGGTTGGCTTCTTTGGCGCGATGGTAACCGATGCAGAGCAGTTCGGTGAAGGCTTCGGGGTTAATGGGCTGGTTGCCCCATTCAGCATTGGTATTGGGTTCGTTCCAGAGTTGAAAGTAGGTAATGCGGCCTTTGTAACGGCCGACTACTGCGGCAACATAGTCCCCATAATCGTTATAATTGTCTGGTGGGGCTAGAGTGCCGATGGTGTTGGTCAGAGCGCGGGTCCAGGCGGGTGGGTTGTCTAGGCGGGCAATAATCTCAATGTTATTCTGTTCGGCCAAATCCACAATATTGTCATATTTAGCCCAGGCATCAACCCCGTTGGGATCATTACGCCGGTCAATGTAGTCGCCCTTGCCGTGAATCTCGATATCTTCCCAGGGGAACTGCTGGCGAATGTAGTGAATCCCGGCCTGGTTAAGCATTTGGAGGCTTTGTTCTCGGACTTCGGGCAGGACTTCATTTTGGAGGAAAGTGTTCATACCAAAGGGAGAAACATCGGCATAGTCATTGACATCGGTGGCGTCGAGGTTGGGTTGGGGGCGAACGGCCGTATAAAACCAGTTGAACAACCCCCGTACCTGCCCTGGCAGTTCCTCCTCCCCGGTCAGGTCGTAAAGTGAATTGGCATCCGGCCAAAGGCCGACGATCAGAAAGAGCAATGCAACAACCGGCAAGATTTTTTTGGCGATCATAGGCAGATTATATGAAAAAGCCGGGGTCTGGGCGAAACCCAAACCCCGGCCTTTGCCTGGAGATTCATAAACCAGAAATCACCTTACCCGGTAAGAATCATGAATCTCCTGTTTGACTCGGTTGTTGGAAGCTGTTGTTTAAGATGTTGTCAATAATTCCTTCAAGAGTTTGCCCTTCTGGAATCTCAGTGCCAGATAATGATTCTTCCAGAGCAGCTTTTACCGTGTCAACGTCGCCGCCTTTCGCTTCAATGATTTCGGTCAGTGTACTACCGTCAGCTTGTTGGGCTTGGATTTCTTCCGTTGTCAGGCTGGTTTCGGCCGTTACTGCTTCAATGACCTGTTCCGTGAAGCCGCCGCCAAAGAAACCACCCTGGCCTGGGACCTGTGCTTCACGTTCACCGGCTCTGATTTCCAAGAGGGTGATAAGAGGATTAATTAGAAAGCTTCCGCTTTGCCCATCAAAATTTCCGTCTGCAAAGGTAGCTTGCCGGGTTGCGATGGCATCCGGATCGGCGTTGCCGCCGCCAAATCCACCGGGGCTACCGAAGCCGCCATCTGGTGGTCCACCAGCAAAGCCACCACCGACGAAGCCACCGCCACCTGGTACGCCACCGGCAAAACCACCGCCGCCAACTGCTGCACCATCGTTCATTCAGTAGTGTCAGAACGTCAGGGTAGAAGCCAATACTGCCGAACGTTCATTGGAAGTATAGGGAGGGGTTATCAAGGGATGGTAAAGAAGTTGTGTGAAAAATATGAAGATTCCCTGAGTTTAACGTCGCTTAAATGTTGGTTGTCCGTAGGTTGCGATGAGATATTCCAACGTTAAAATGGGTCGATGGCTAATTTTGATTGGTTAACAGAAGATGAAGGGGAGTGGGCAGCGGAAGGTGATGAAGGTAAGCGGAGTAAGAAACGGCCGTCCTGGCAATTTCCGCTGCTTATTCTGGTCGCATTGGGTCTGACATTGGGGGGTCTTTATTCGTTTGTTTCCCGCCGTGCCGAATCGACCGAAGAGACGATTAAGGCTGATGTTCGTCGCACTCACCAACTCATGATGGAAGCGGCCGATAATGGGGATGTGGAGCTGTTTACCACCTTTCTTTCTGGGGCAGATGTCAGTTGGCTTGAATTGCAAGGTGAAATGGTGAATCAGAAGCATTTTGACGAAATTCCCTGGCTTGGCTTTCAACTTAATGAGCAGCCTTACCGCCTGGATAAGATTACCCTCTCACCCGCGCTCGATGAAGCAACCGTTACCTATACTCGTTGGTACGAAAACAGCGACCTGGCCGGTGGGCCATTTGCCTTGCAGCATGTTGTTGTCTACCGGCGCGGCGAGGATCGTTGGCTGCTGGCTCCGCCAACGGCCGAATTTTGGGGAGAGGAAGCGACGATTGTTAAAGGGAAATTGACAATTGTCTATCCAGAACGAGATGAAGGTCAGATATCCCGGCTGGCTGATGACCTGGCCGCCTCCTTGCCGGAGGTCTGTAATGAATTGGATTTCAGTGAATGTCCAACTGGATGGCAGATACGACTGGAATTGAGCGCTGACTTGAGGGCTGAACTTTTTCCGACCCCAATGGTAGGTTCCTTTGACGATCTTTCGCTGCAACTACCTACGCTATCGTTGGTGGGAATCCCGGTGGACAGGAGCGGTTATGAGGCTGTACTGGAAAGTTATCAAGGGCGACTGCGAAGCGATGTTATAGCCAGTTTAAACCATTATCTCGCTACCCAGCCCGGACTGGTGCCGCCAGTATTGGAGACACGAAACATCGGCGGCGAGTTTGCGCGAAGCAAGGCCGTCGTGCCTGGGCCGGAAATTATTTTATCATGTATGGTCGGTGGAGTCGGCCGAATAGAGTCGAATATATTCCGATATTCCCTGGCGACCGGTGACTGGAATGTTGACTTTACCCAAAGCTACGAAGGGGCCGACAGCGGTATTGTGATTGCGTTGCCTGGGGGCAATGGTTATGTCATCCAAGAATACTTACGAGATGAGCTGCTCACTGCGCGGCTGCTGCTCCATCAAAATGATGAAACGATCTTGATTGGAGAGCAAACTGTTAACTTCGATAATGCCTTGATGGCTCCTTATTTCCTTCGTCAGTCGGATCCGACCGGCCGTTATCTGGTGATCGGCTCTTTATCCGAATTGGATAATAATTGGTTTCTCCTGGATCGTGAGCAGTGTAGTGAGGCGGACGGTTGTGAGAGGCAGCCGATTATGAACGTGCCAATCTGGTCGCCAGATGGGGCGCAAATGTTGATAGCAGAGCATCTGATTAGGGGTCGAGCGCCGAGGTATCAGACGCTTTTCAGGGCAGATGCGGCGGCTCAGAATTTAGTTGAACTTGGAGAAGGTGGGTCGCCGTTTTGGTTGAATGAGACGACCTATGGTTACAGACGAGAAGATAATGAAGGCCAGGGGGAACTGGTTGTAGCAAACAGCGTTGATGATAATGCAGTGGTTTGGGTGACAGCGGCCGACTTGATACCTCTGGCTCCGGCGGATCGGAACTGGCTGGAATTTAATATCTGGAATGTCTGGGTCAATCCGGCCGATCCAGATATGGCATTGTTGATGACGACGCCGACCGGCGTTCAAAACAGTGGCCCTTACGACTTCTTTCTGGTGAAAGGCGATCCACTGAGCGGTAGGAAGCCTCAGATAAAGTGGTTGTTTAGCGATGAATTCCCGGCTTCCTCAGATCCCAGGCCATTTTCGCCCGACGGCCGTTTTTTGCTTGTTGGCTTCCGGGGTGTGGTGGACTATTTCGAGGATTTGGAAACCGGGGAGCTTGTATCGGTTGATCCGTCGCTAGGGGATATCGTGGATTGGTCACCAGACGGATTTTACTATGTTCAGTGGCGTGATGATGCCGTGACGCTGACATCCCCTTCTACCGGGTTGCAAGCGCGGATCAAGTATAATTTTTCAGCCTGTCTCGACCTTGAATGGGCCGAAGATTAACCTATCCAAAAGGCCCGGTCGTCTGGCAAGCTCTTGCCAACATCCTGCGGGTAGCTGCCAACCGTCACTATTGACCAAAACAGCCAATCTGATAACCTGATAACAATGGGAACTGAAAGAAAAGGACTTGTTAAATTTGCCTGGCTATCAATTGCCACGGCCGTTTTGACCATTGCTTTGAAGGTGGCGGCTTATTTACTGACTGATTCCGTTG
>JBAPRX010000292.1:0-27587 GCA_049281335.1 Promineifilaceae bacterium (SeqCode) | reverse complement strand
GTAATGAACTGAAGGGAACGCTGTTGTCACTGCTCTCCCTTCACGACGGTGAAAACGCTCCAGATGGCGGCAGCATGAAGGATATGGCTGAACTGCTGCAAGAACTGAAACAAATTTTGAACGGAAGCGCTAATCATTCTGCCTCCTAAATGGAACAGTTGTAATGGATAAGGCAATTATCACAACCTTTCTTATTATTATCAGCATGGTGATGGCGATCTTTTTGTTCAACGCCGTATATCCGGCCGTTATCAACAGCGGCGAAGCGATGGGGAACCTGACTGACAGAGTAGACGAACGGCTGAAAAGTCAGGTCGAAGTGGTCCACGTTGCAGGTGAATTGGACCAGGACGGATGGTGGCAAGACATAAACAGCAATGGCAGCTTCGATGTCTTTGCCTGGGTTAAGAACGTTGGCTCCACCAGAATCATCCCCATTGAAAAGAGCGATGTCTTCTTCGGGCCGGAAGGAAATTTTGTCCGTATTCCATATCAAAGCGAAGCGGGCGGTACTTTTCCTTACTGGACGGCCGATGTAGAAAACGCCAGTGAATGGACACCAACTGCAACCGTTCGCTTCACCATTCATTATGATGTGACCCTGACCTCCGGCCGTTACTACATCAAGGTAACAATTCCCAACGGCATCACGGTCGAGCAAGTTTTTGGGATGTAAGCAGGAGAAATTGCTGAATGGAAAACGTGCTGGCAGCCTTCATCATCATCACCATCGTTCTCTTTGCGCTTCTGAGCTTATTCCAGGCTTTCGTCAATGCCCAAGATGTTTTACAGAGTTCCTGGCAGGAGGCGGAAATTCTGCGTGAAGATCGGCTCCGCACGGATATTTCGGCCCAAACGGCCGAGGTCAAGAGCGTCGGTGCTCTCATTGAGGTTGTTATTGTTAATGATGGCGACACAAAGCTCACTGACTTTGACCAATGGGACGTCATTGTCCAACATTATTCCGCTTCGGACACCTATTCCATCAACTGGATGTCCTACGTTGACGTCGAACCATCCCAATATGAATGGACGGTAGTCGGGTTGTACCTGGATGATGCAGCAACTATCGAAGAAGTTTACGAACCGGAAATATTTAACCCCGGCGAGCGTATGTTGATACGCACCAAAGTCTGGCCGCCTATGGGGCCAAACAAAACCAGTATGATAACTATTTCAACACCAAATGGTGTTACGACGACAACTTTCGCAACCAGGTAATAGAACAATGACTCAGAAAAAGAGAATCCTTATCGTTGACGATGACAAAATGATCGTCTGGTTAATTGAACAGTCCTTGAAAAGCGACTCCTATGAGATATTCACTGCCTATAACGGCGCTGACGCTTTGGAAAAGGCCTATAAAATCCACCCCAATTTGATGATTCTAGACCTGAACATGCCTGTAATGGATGGCTATGAGGTATGCCGACAGCTACACAAAGACGCCAAAATGGCTGACATTTCGTTACTGTTGTTATCGGCTCTCGTTAATCCCAACGCTTCTGATGAAGACGGGAAACTAGGTGTGGTACGCCGCCATCTGAAAGGTCTGGACCTGGGCGTTGACGCTTTTCTCAGCAAGCCGATTCGTTTAAAGGAACTTAAGACGCGGGTAGAAACGATGATGACTGAACCTGTGGCTGTTCCTGCATTTGTTTAAACGCGGACTGGACTGACAGCCAACGGGCGAACCACTATTATTCTTCCGAATACTACGAAAAGATTACTAGAAAATGGCTCAACGAGTATTAGTTGTTGACGACGATCTGATGATATTAGATCTGGCACAGCGTTTGTTGGAAGACGAAGGCTATGAGGTGCTGTTTGGGACAGATGCTGCCCATGCAGAACGGCTGGCCATTGTCGAACGACCTGCGCTGCTGCTTCTGGACATGACGCTGCCAGGGGCAAACGGCGAGATTGTAGCCCGCCGGCTGCGCGACAACCCTGAAACGGCCGAGCTTCCTATCATCCTGATGCTGGCGCTTGACGACCTGGGGGAAGTTGTCATCACCAATGAGTCCAGCTTCGATGACTATTTACTAAAACCATTCACAGCGGCCGAGTTAATCACCAAGATTTTACCGCTGATACGGGAGGAGACAACAAAGACATCCGTCTCTACCGGCAACGGCGAACTGGATAGTAAGATGGGCGGCGGCATTCCTTTAGGGTCGCTGACGCTCATTGAAGGGAGTTCTGGCGCAGGAAAGTCGGTTCTCTCGCAGCAAATGATCTTCGGTTCTCTAAGTGACGGCTTTAATTTATCCCTATTTACCAGTGAAAACGATGTCAAAAGCCTTGTCAAACAGATGCGAAGCCTCGACTTGGACATCCTCGACTATTTACTGTTACGTCGCCTGCGAATCTTTCCGATGGAGCTGGCCCGTTTAGGGAACCAGGCAACGGATATTCTTCTAAAAGCAATGAAGCAGGAGCGGAGACGTCATCTTATCCTTATAGATTCCTTGACGCTGGCTATCGGTCACGCGCCAGGCGAAACAGTCTTGAGCTTTTTTGAGGAGTGCAAACGGCTCTGTTCCAGCGGCAGCAGCGTGGTGGTTGTCTTACATTCCCATGCGTTGGACAGTGAACTCCTTGTTCGCCTGCGCTCATTATGCGACGCCCATTTGCAACTGCGAACCGAGGAAGTTGGCAAGAAGCTGGTTAAGACGCTGGAAGTGACAAAGGTGCGAGGGGCCGACAAGACTACCGGAAATATTGTCAGCTTTGAGGTTGAACCGGGATGGGGAATGCGCGTTATTCCGATTAGTAAGGTGAAGGGATAAAACAATGGCATCAACTGTATTACCCTTTTCAGTAGAAATGACCGATATTGGCAATTGTGATCATGGCTCTGGTTGCAGCATTCAATCGGTGCTGTCCCCACCCTTGCAGGAGGCTTGCACGGAGGCCGATTTTCTGGCCGAATATTTACACCATTTACCAATGGGCGAGATTGGCATTCCGACCTATTATCCCAAGCTCTCTCGTAGTTTTTCCCAATTGTCGGTCCGCAATCTCATTTACCCTATTGATGAAGGTCTTTTTGTCCATGTTTATCCAGACCCGACCGGGGCGCGAGACTTTTATATCCCCATCGAGCCGACCGTCGTTGTGGATATTGAAAGCATCATGGTCAAAGTTGAAGACAAATTAGTAGATTGGGCGGAGGAAATCGGCCGTATTCAGGACGAGGAAGAGAAACGAACACTACTGCTCTCACTCGTTGATAAATTTTGTATCGTGGACAAACTCGCCGAAAACGGTGCACACAACGGCAAAAAGAACAGACAAAATCCGGAGGCTCCTCCTAAGGACAGCACCAATGACAAAACTGGCAGAATTCGAGTTACTGAAGAGCAGTTAGAAGGTATTCGTTACCGGATTTTGCGCGACAAGATAGGCCTGGGGCCGCTCCAACCACTCCTTCTTGACCCATACATTGAAGACATTAGTTGCAGCGGCGTTGGCGCTATCTTCATAGAACACAAGATTTTCAAGAGCCTGGAAACAACGATTACATTCACAAGCATGGATGAATTGGACGAGTTTGCCGTCTGGCTGGGGGAATGGATTAAGAGTCCGGTCACGGTACGCAATCCTATCGTTGATGCAGTTTTGCCCGATGGCTCGCGTATCAATCTCGTTTACGGCCGTGAAATCTCCAAGCGGGGCAGCAACTTTACCATTCGTAAATTTGGCGGCACGCCAACCAGCATTCTGGAATTAATCGAATTTGGTACCCTGGATTATACGATGGCGGCCTATTTATCGTTCATGCTGGAAGAAGGCATGAATCTCTTTGTCGTAGGAGCGACCGCCTCTGGTAAGACAACAACCCTCAACGCGCTCAACACATTTGTCATGCCTGATGCCAAGATCGTAACGATAGAAGACACCCCTGAGGTGCAGGTCCCCCATCAGAACTGGATACGCGAGGTGACGCGGGAGATGAACCATGACAATGCCGGGGGCAGTGTTGGGATGTTTGACCTGCTCCGGGCTGCTCTTCGCCAGCGCCCGGACCGTATTATCGTTGGTGAAATTCGCGGCGAGGAAGGGCGCATTGCTTTCCAGGCCATGCAGACCGGTCACGGTGTGATGGCGACGTTCCACGCGGCTTCTGTTGATAAACTCATCCAGCGTCTCACCGGCGATCCGATTAGCGTTCCCAAAACGTACATAGACAACCTCAACATTGCACTTATTCAGTCGGCCGTTCGGCTGCCCAACAAAAGAATGGTTCGGCGCGTTTTGAGCATCAACGAGATTGTTGGTTATGACGCTTACTCAGAAAGTTTTTCTTTTTTGGAGGCGTTTCGTTGGGACCCGCGCACAGACACTTTTGATTTTCCCGGTTACATGAACAGTTTCTTACTAGAGGAACGTATCGCTTCCAAACGCGGTATCCCACCCCACAAACGCAAACAGATTTACACAGAGTTAAAACAGCGTGCCAAAGTATTTGAGCGGCTGCACAAAGCTAAAGGAGTAAAGGGCTTCTATGACTTCTTCAACATCCTCGCCGAAGCACACCGGCAAAAACTCCTATAATTTTAAGAACGTTTCCGCCTACGATCTTTTCTACCAACTGACATATATGTCAGCGATGGCGGCTGCCGGTATCTCACGCAGCAAAACATTTGAGATTGCCGCACAGGCAAAATCTCCAGTAGCTCAATACTTTGAAGCTGTCAATACGCTCGTTGTCGAACTGCGCTACAGCTATCCTGATGCCTGCCGGACGATTGGCGAACAGGCCAAGTCGGAAGAGGTCCGCAGTTTCCTGCTGCGTTTTTCAGATGCCCTGCGCTCCGGCGAGCCGCTGAACGCTTTCCTGACACGGGAAGCAGATGTCCAGTCAAAAAATTACGAAAATGAATACGAACGGGAACTGGAATCGCTTAAGAAATGGTCTGATGCCTTCTCCTCTATCATTATTTCTGTCGCCCTCATCGTCATCGTGAATCTGGTGTCTACGATGATTTATAGCATGGGAACGGGCATGATGGTCGGTTTGGTCGGGACGGCCGTTGTGATGGGGTTTTTCGGAACCTGGGTGGTTTCACGGGCCGCACCACAAGAAAAAATGGCCATCAGTTCGGCCGATGGCTCTGCTGATCAACGCCGCGCCCTACGTCAGATAAAGATCATGGGGCCAGTAGCTGTCGCTGTTGCCTCTGTGATGGTTTTGCTGGGAGTCCATCGCGGCCTGATAATGGCCGCTATAGGGGCATTGCTGTTCCCGGTCGGATTTATCGGCTATATGGCCGACAAGAAGATTAATCAAAAAGATGCCGAAGTCAGCTCTTTCCTGCGCTCCCTCGGCAGCATGGCAAGCTCCACCGGCTCTACACTAAAAGAAGCCCTTACCAAAATAGACCTCAGTTCATTTCCTACGTTACAGCCCGATATTGAATTATTGCTGATCCGCTTACAGGCATTGGTCAGTCCACAGATCTGCTGGCAGCGTTTCGGCCAGGAGACAGGCAGCCGGTTAACCAGTGCAGCAGTAGAAATTTTTTATGAGTCCGTAAAAGTCGGAGCCGACCCTGAAAAGGTGGGCTTTTATTGTTCGCGGTTCGCCTCTCGCACCGCACAGCTTCGGGCTAAAAGACGCGGCGTGGCAGCCAGCTTTTCCTGGCTAACACTGGTCATGCACGCGACTGTCGGCGTTCTGATGGTTTTCGTATTAGAGATTATCGTTAATTTCATGCACATGATGGAAGAGGCAGTCAGCCAGGAAGCGTTAGATATGGCAACGCAAAATATTGCTGTTCCACTTGCCTCTTTTAGCGCCAGCGACCTTCAATTTCTACAGGCGATGACAACCTTGATGGTTGTTTTACTCGCTGTAATCAGCGCGACGGCAATCATTGCCAGCGACGGCGGCTACAAATTTAAGTTTGTCTTTTACCTATCACTGCTAATGGTCATCTCTGGCGCTGGCTTTTGGTTTGTACCTCCTGTCGTTGCCAAAATTTTGACGGTGTCATAATGCAACAAGACCTTAATGCAAAACTTCAGGTGAATAAAGGGCGTCTTTGGCCCTGGCTGGCCTTGCTGGTTGGGCTGAGTCTGGGCGTCGTCCTGGGTTTCTGGCTCAAACCGGCCGATCTTGGCAGCGCCACTCCCTGGGAAATGTCTCAGGTCTATCAGGAACGCTATCTGGACGCCGTATCGCGTGAATATGCGGACAATGGTGACATTGAATACGTGTATTGGGCGATTGAAGGCTGGGACATGAATAAACTGACATCCCTTCTGGCAGACATGGAGGCCAATACAAACGGTGAAGTGGAAGCCCAACGGCTGGCAACACTCCGTGAAGACCTGGGAATATCATCAACGGAACCTTCATTCTGGCAACTGCTTAAAAATCAGCCCATGATCGTCCTCCTCGGCCTGACAGCAGGGGTGTTCCTGTTGGTGGCCGGTGTGCTGGGCATGTTCGTAGCCAATGAAGAAGAAAGAGTCCGTCAGGCTGTGGAAAAGGCTGTTCTGGCTCAAGCACAGGCCAGAGTGGGCATCGTGAACGCACCTGCCACCTTACCCACCAGACCGGGAGTTGAATATCAAGAAGCAGAGGGTCCTCCTACGGCTGACAACACTGCCCCTAATGGAGTGGAAACTGAAGCCAGATCCGCACGGGCAGCCAGAGAAGAAGCGCAGGAGACGCAGCCGGGTCAAGCGCCAAACGCCGCTCAACAGCAAGGCCAGCAGCAACCGGCCCAAAATGGTAACGGAACTGGTACACAACCGAATCAGGCACCTGCCGCACAAGCTGAAGCTGGAACACGGCCGAACCAGGCTCAACCACAGCAAAACGGGCAACAACCTCAACAAAATGGACAGCAACCCCAACAAAATGGACAACAGCCTGGCCAGCCGCCTACGCCTCAACCTCAAGACCCGGCACAGCCGCCTGCTAATGAAGAAGCACAAAATTCACCATTAGGAAATATTGAGGACCTCGTTGCCGAACTTTTTGATGATAATGAGGAAATGCTCCACCAACAGGCTTTACTTGTCGGCCTGGGGCCAGTTGACACTGACGAACTGGTCAGAATGCTATTTCAGGTGAGAGAGAGTCTCCATTCAAGCGAACGGCGTCAACCAGAGTCAGTAGGGACGGAGAGCGTTAATTAGGAGACTATATGATGATTTTTTTGAGCTTGCTTTTAGGTATTGCGGCCGGTTATCTGGCTGAACGCGGGAGTGACTGGCTGTTACGCAGCCGCCAGGCAGAAAAGGCGCTGTTATTAACACCGCACCAACAAATCTGGCTGCAAGCAGCTTCCGCAGCCATTGGCGCATTATTTTTTGCCCTTACTATCTGGCAGTATGGCGCAACGTTAAAGGCTGCGGCCGTTCTTGGTGCTTATTGTTACCTTTATTTGTTGGCACTCATTGATTTGAAATACCACATTGTGCCAAATCGCCTGGTCTACCCGGCGATTGTTGGCATTCTACTTTTTTACACCGGTTTCTCGCTTCGGCCGCTCGCTATCACCTTTGTGGGCGGACTACTCGCTTTCTCGGTCTTTGCTTTAACAGCTTTTCTAAAGCCCAATGATCTAGGTGGTGGCGACATTAAGCTGGCTTCTTTGATCGGCTTCGGTTTCGGTTTCCCCGGTACCTTGTGGGCATTGCTGCTGGGAACATCTGTCGGCGGGGTCAGCATGCTGATTTTGCGAATCTCCAGCGGCAAACAAGGGAAACGTTACCTGCCATATGCGCCTTTTCTATGCCTGGGGGCTATCATCGCCCTGCTCTATAACCCGACGCAGCTATTGTTGTCTGCCTACTTGTAAGAAGGAACTGCTGTGGTATCGAATGAATTCTTGAACCTTGAAGATTTGCTGGAGAATCCCCGGCAGATCATTGGCGACCGCCGACCGCTGGTGTTATGGCTGGTTATTGGCGGGATGATCTTCGTTTTGGCAGCCTTGTTCCTGATTGGCTCGACGCTTGGCGATGAAACGGCCCGATTAGAAACAAAGTTGGGCGCGTTTGAATCTATGTCAGCCACCGCCCAGGCGCTGCCGCCGGACATTCAACCGTTGAAGAGCAGCGTTGACCGGCTGCAACACCAGTTAAGCCAGACGGAGGCAGCCCTGGCCTCGTTGGAGGAGGCACATGTGAATTGGCCGGAGGCGATGACGGTTATCGGCCGTTATGATCCGGAACAGATGCAACTGGTCGCTTTGACTCAAACTGATCAGGGTGTCACCCTTGAAGGTGAGGCGGTTGACGAGAGTCTGGTGATAGCCTATGCCCAACGGCTGGAAAACTCCGGCCAGTTCCAACGTGTTGTTGTTGATTCAATCACCCTCTTACCCGAACCTACAGCAACTGTCATGGCGGGAACCCACCCCCCAGGCGGACAAAATGGCGCAGCAGCAGCGGCGACGCCAACGACAAACGCAACCGGCGATCAGTTTGAACCAGACGAGTCTGTTCCGAGAGAGATCGCCATCCATCAGCCTCAGACCCACACCTTCTCCCCGGAATCGGACATTGACTACGTTCAATTTACTGCCCAGGCAGGGAAGCAATATAAAGTACAAACCAGGAATCTGGCAGAGGGGGTTGATACCTACCTGGCCTTAAGTGCAGGGGATGTTTTCCTGAGAAATAATGATGTCCAGGCCGGTGTTTTTTCCTCTGAAATCGGGTTCCAGGCACCAGACACAGATGTCTATGTAGTGGTTCAGATTACGAATATGGGGCAATTTGGAGCCAATAAAAGTTATGAGATTTTGGTTGAGGAAACGGATGAAGTGCCGGCCCCGACAGCTACGATAACACCGACACCAACCAGCACATCCATGCCAACTTATACACCTATGCCTACTTACACACCGCTGCCAACCTATACACCGTTCCCAACCTTTACACCCCCAGCAACAACGGCCGATCCCACCGCGACACCAACCCGCCTTGTACCAAAGAACAATGCAGTTAACCGGCCTCTAATAACAAATAAGCTGTCGGGGCAGGCACATTATACGGTGACATTCATCATCCTTGTTGAACTAAAGGAGAGCGGAGAATGAGCCTCTTTGAACAAATTGATCTGAGTGATTTTCTGGCCCGGCTGCGGGTGAAACGGCCGACAACGCTGCCGATCATCCTGATTACCTTATTGGGCGTTTCGGCCGTTGTTATAACGCTGGTCAATTTGTGGCCTAACTGGCAGCGTCGGCAGGCCCTTATGGATGAACTGGCGATTTCACGCAGCTTATTTGAGCAGCAGGCACTCATACCACAACCTGACCGGTCTTCATTGAATGCCCAGGCACTATCGCTGAGACAAGAGTTGATTAAGGCTCAAGAAAACTTTGTCAGCGAGGCGGAAGTGGATGCGATTCTCAACCAAATGTATGAAGACACCAACACCGGAAGCGTCACAATTGATAGTTTGCAAGCCCAGACAGCGATTGGGGAAGATGGCGAACAGCTACCACAAGTTGGTTTTCGGATAAAAGCGTCTGGCTCTCCATCCCAACTTCTGAACTTTGTCGGCCGTATTAACCAGGCGTCAATGCCAGGAGTCGAGTTAGACAATCTCTCAATTGGCCCCAGTGAAAAAGAGGGTGTTTCTCAATTAATGATGGACATCCGCTTCCACACAATCCCCGTCATATTAGACCCGCCTACTCCCTCGCCCTCAACCCCAACACCAGCGATAACAACGACGACAACCCTGAGTTCAACGACCGATATAACGAACAACATGTCACTTGATTCCCAATAGTGGGAATAGGAGAACAGGTGTCAGGCACTTTTCCGCAGGTGGGTCGCAGAACGAACGCCTCAATAAGTGCCTGGCATCTCTGATGCTAAGTGATTGTTCGCAAATAAGTTAGCGGTTTGGTAATTGGGTAATTACCTGATTACATTATTACTGAACGATTACTAAGTGTTAATTACCCGGATCAGTTACCGTAAAACAACTCTCGGATAAGCGGTTCGATTGCTTCGTTAACCGGAATCAAAACACTGGCTCCATTATCCGTTACGTAGTTGGAGACATAGTTATGATCCAGCACTTCGTTGCGAATGTTGTCATCGGGAATATCCCCGGCAACCTGAGCCAGTTGGATAATCTCCTGCAAACTTAAATCCGTCCGAATGCCCTGCTGAAATTGATCATACAGCGTTGGGGCGCGGCTGATTAAGGTCGGCAAACCCAGGCTGAGTGCCTTGTCTCGAACGGCTAAAACAACCTGCTGCTGCCGCCGGGCGCGATAAAAGTCGTTGTCCTGATGGCGGGTACGGGCATATTTTAATGCCGTCAAACCATCAAAGTGTTGCTGACCGGCTGAAATATAGAGGGGGTCGAAGCCGTAATCCATATCTGGAAAGGTGGGGTCATTGATATCATAGGGAACATAGACATCAATACCGCCCAATTCGTTAATGCCGTTGATAACGGCGCTAAAATCAACCAGGATGTAGTGATCAACGTAGACGCCAAGATTGTATTCGACCGTCTGCATCGCCAATAAAGCACCACCGGCTGGATTGTTATCGGCCGATCCATAAACAAACGCGGTATTGATCCGATCCCGGCCCCGACCAGGGATAACAACATACAAATCGCGGGGGATGGAGAGAATGGAAGCTGCTTTCGTTTCGGGGTCAATGGAAACCAACATCATCGTATCAGTTCGGGAAATGAAAGGTTCGCCCGGACGGCGATCAATGCCCATAACGAGAATATTGACCCTGTCATTCTCTTCTACAAATTCATTGGTTGGAAAAGGGGACGGGACGGGAACGCCAGCCAGGGCTGTTGGCACTGGGGGCAGTCCTTCTTGATTCGTCGAGCTAAGGTCAACATCGCTGACAGCTTCGGCCGCTTCTGCCAGCGGATTGAGCGGACGGCCGAGAAAGGCATCGGCCGTTAAGAATACAAAGGCTGTCACAATGACAGCAGAAACCACAAAGGTAAAAGCAATAAGTACATTAAGCCATGTAGGTAGTATCGAGCGCCTAGAGTAGTTCAAAACAAACTCCTTTTAGTAGACAAAGTTTAGCAATAGACATTATATCGGGGAGTTTATTGCATTGATAGTTAGAAAACCGTTATTTGCCCTACGGTCCACCAGCGAAAAGGTTAATAAAATAGAAAAAGTTGATAAAAATACCCCATTTCAGGTATAATTAGCGTTCTATTGGGGATTTTTATCATCATCATAACCATTATAATTGGTTTTTGTATCCGATTAATTTAATTCTTAGATACAAAAACCGATTTGGAGTATTCAGTCAATGTCCTTCGACCGATTTGGTAGAAATATCAATTACATGCGAATTTCATTAACAGATAAATGTAATCTGCGCTGTGTCTATTGTATGCCGGAGGATATGACTTTTCGGCCAAAAGCGTCGCTGCTGCAAGATGATGAAATCTACCGGCTGGTGAATATTTTTGCCGGTCTCGGTTTCAACAAGTTTCGTCTGACGGGCGGCGAACCGACCGTTCGGGCTAATGTCGTTGAGATTGTGGAGCGAATTGCCGAAACGCCGGGCGTTGAAACGGTCGCCATTACAACGAATGGGTTGATGCTTGAGAAATTAGCCCAACCGCTAATAGATGCTGGTTGCAGCCGGGTAAACGTCAGCATTGACACCCTGAATCCTGAGAAGTTTAAGAAGCTGACCCGGTGGGGAGACGTTCAGGATGTCTGGGCAGGTATTCATGCCGCCCAGGCGGTTGGGATGGGCGTGAAGCTCAATTGTGTGGTGGTGCGGGGCTATAACGACACGGAAGATGTGGTTGATCTGGCCCGACTGACACTTTTCCAGCCCTGGCAGATCCGTTTCATTGAGATGATGCCTTTTGGCAATGTGGCCGACTTCCAACTGGCCGGTGTGGTCAGTCAGGATGAACTGCTGGAGACAATCGGCCGTTCCTTGGGAACCCCACAGTTAATCAATGATGGGCAGTTGGATGGGGAAGCCCAGCTTTATCGTCTGGAGGAAGGGATCGGCTCTTTGGGCTTCATTAGCTCGGTGACAAAGCCATTTTGCGCTGGTTGTAACCGCGCCAGATTAACGGCCGACGGCCGTTTGCGTCTCTGCTTGCTGCGGGAAAAAGAGGTTGACTTGCTCACGCCGATGCGGAACGGGGCCAGCGATGAAGAACTGGTTGAGATTATCGAGAAAGCAATCTGGTGGAAGCCCTGGGGGCATGGGTTGGCCGATGATATTATTCCGCTGAACCGGGTGATGTCGGAGATTGGCGGTTAGATTCTTCTAGTCCCCAGGTCTGTTCAACAAGGAACAGGGGACGCTGCTT
Organism: Promineifilaceae bacterium (SeqCode); assembly: GCA_049281335.1. Lineage (GTDB taxonomy): Bacteria > Chloroflexota > Anaerolineae > Promineifilales > Promineifilaceae > JAKEFB01. The sequence goes on along the minus strand of JBAPRX010000292.1, from coordinate 15,271 downwards.
CACCTCATCATAAATACGGCCGAGATATTCCCCAATAATTCCCAGGCTGATTAACTGCACGCCTCCCAAAAACAAGACCGCAACCAGCGTTGACGCCTGACCCAATAGGGGATCGCCTGGGCCAAATAAACGTAAGCCAACGACAACCAAAATCGTCAGGGCGCTGACACCCGCCATGATAAAACCTAGATAAGTTGCCAGTTGGAGGGGAAAGTAGGAAAAGCTGGTAATGGCATCTACAGCAAACGGCAGCATTTGGCGAACGCTGTTAAATTTTGATTCGCCTGCAAAGCGGGCCTGCCGATGGTACAACAACCCCGTCTGCCGGAATCCAACCCAGGGAACCATTCCCCGCAAGAAGCGATTTCGCTCCGGCATCCTCAAAATCGCATTCACTACCCGGCGGTTCATCAACCGGAAGTCACCAGTGTCAAGAGGAATGTTAACGCTGGTAATACGGTGGATGATGCGGTAGAAGGCTTTGGCGGTGAACTTCTTGAACCAGGTTTCGCCTTCCCGCCCGGCACGGACACCATAAACAACATCGTATCCCTCCCGCCATTTCTCAACCATCTGGGGAATAACTTCCGGTGGGTCTTGCAAATCGGCATCTGAAAGCACTATCACCTCGCCTGATGCGTAGGTTAATCCGGCCGTCACCGCTTCTTGAAACCCAAAATTTCGGGAGAAACTGATTCCCTTGACGCGGTCATCTTGTTGGTGGAGAGAGGCGATGACTTCGGCCGATTTGTCCCGGCTGCCATCATTCACAAGGATTAGTTCCCACGGTTCCCCCATTTCATCCATCACCTTGCTAACCCGGCTGTACAGTTCTGGCAGAACAGCTTCCTCATTATATACCGGAACAACAATCGAAATTGTTGGCTGCATCATAGACATACGTGATCCTTATTCATCAATATTATATACACCTCTACCCTGTTTCCAACGTAACCAGAAGGCCAACGTGGTCGGAAGGATAGAGGGTGGGGTCATTGACTGATGGTTTATCACAGAAGATTTGAACCTTCTGGACACTTTCGACAGCAGGAGAGATGAATATATAGTCCAGGCAGCCGGCCCAATCATCTTCCCGTTCGACCAGGGCAGTTGGGAAAGTTGCCACCGGCTCGTGACCCCAGCGTTCCTCAAAAGCGGAACGGTAGCCCTGTTTCATCTGCTGAATGGCCGGACCTTGAGGCACTTCGTTGAAGTCCCCGGCAATCACGCGCAGGGGAACGGGGTTTTGCTCATTGAGCCAGCCCGTTAGCAGCATGACCTGCTCGACCCGTGCCTCCCGGTCCCGTGCCAGGTGGTGAAGGTGAACGGCCACGAAGTCCAACGTTTCCCTGGTTGGCAGTTCGATGTTGGCTCGCAGCGCGACTCGCCCCTCGTAACCCAATGAGATGGCATCGTGGGACAGGATGGGCAGCCTGCTTAATATGGCAATCCCCTCAAGGTAGCCTTTCCAGTAATGGTGGCGACGTTTTTGGACGATTCGATACGGCCGTCCGGCAGCTTTTGCGCCAAGTCGGCCGTTAATCTGATTTTTCAACCAGGTTGCCTGTCCAAACGGCCGATACACTTCCTGAAGGCTGATCAGATCGGGGGTGGCGTCCAACAATTGGGCAACCACCAGTTCCCGCCGTTTCAACCACCGATCCTGCCGGTTGCGTAAATTGAGGGTAGCAACAGTTATCTCAGGCACTGGCTCTATAAGGTTATTTCTGTTGAGCCAACAGGAACGGCCGTTTGGAGATTGATCTCTTCATCCTGAATAACCAGGGTCAAGGGCAGGGTAGTCGTGACCGTTATCGTTTCCCGATCCCCGATTAAGTCCATCCAGCCATCCTCCCCAATTGGGTAGTTGCGAACGCCGAAGAAGGCATCCGTTTTATAGCGACGGTCCCACGTCACCCGACGTTGGGGCCAATCTACCATGACGCCTACAATGTCTTCTAACAGGGTCGAGATAGTTGTTAGACCGGTCCAGCCAACGTAATCAGGTTCGGCGGGATGACCCGGAGCGGCCGTTTCCGACTCATAATTCTCCCAAAAGGTTCCGGTTCGCTCGAAGACTCGGCCGACATTTTCCAGATGGTTCCGGGCAATCTCGTGGGCCAGGGCGTGACGACCATTGGCCCGCAGTCCCTTCAAAAGCATATAGTTGGTCGGCGACCAGACGCCCCCGCGCCATTGGGAACCAGATTCTGCGTCATAGCCTGGGCTGTCGGCCGACTGGCTGGGAACGCGGTGCGGCCGTTTGAAGCTGTCATTTTCAAAGAGGTGGGTGATAAAGGCCGTTAGCCGTTCTTTGGTGATCATGCCTTGCGCCAGCAGCGCCCAGTAAGCACCAATACTCTTAACCGAACTAAAGTTGCCCTGAGGATCAATGTCCTGGTAGAAGTCGGCCGATTCATTCCACAAACTGGCGTTAATCTCTTGTAACAAATGAAGATGTTCCTGGCTCAACGTTTCTGCCAGCCCCTTCTCGTCCAGCATAACCGCCATCTCGGCCAGAATCCAGGTATCCAGCACCGCCTGCATATTGACATCAACCCAACTCCAATGGCAGTGATGGTACATACTCTCTTCAACAAGACCCGTGATGCGAGTCTGGTTAATCATGCCGCTGCTCAACCCTGTTGACCAATAGAGGCCGTTGGGCCAGGTCCGATTATTTTGCAGCCAGTTGTGGTAGGCCAGCAAGGGCCAAAACACTTCCGCCAGACGGCCGTCGTCACCGGTCAAGCGGTAATATCGCCATTCAGCCCAGGCCATGATATTGGGGCCGGTGCTGTTGAGATCATAGTGATAATAGCAGTCGTGGCCCTGCGAATCGAATTCCCGGCAGATAAAACCGTCGTCGTGCTGCATTGCATAAAAGTTGTCAAGGGCACTGACCAGGGGCCAAGCCCGCCGAGCGTACAGCGCCATAAATGTACTGAGGGAAGTCGCCCACATATTAATCCCATCCCAACCGGCAGGGACATTGTAGGGTGAAACCAGATGGCTGCCCGCCTGTGGCTGGTGGATTTTTTCCCAGAATAGCTGCCAGGACTGCCAATACATGCGCTCCCAGGTCGGATGGTCGGGCAAAATCGGCGCGGGAAGAAGTGACTTTATTTCGGCAAATGGTGTGATTGGCTGGGGCTGATACGTCCGGTCACGAAATGAATTTTTCTTGATATAGGGACTTGGCGGGCGGGGAACAACGACAAATGGCATCTAAACTATCACCTACGGGGAATGATCCAGATTTCGGCCGTTCCCCCCAGGCGAAGAAGCTCGTCGCTAAATGTGATGACTCGTAAGTTTTGGCGGATGTAAACGTTGTCCCGCAGTTGTCCGAGCCAGATCAATGAATCTCCGAGCGCACGATAAGGATATTGGGTTGTCCCTGAAAAAGCTGCTCCCTGATTAGTCTGCCCGGAATAAACCAGAGTCGTCCCCGGAACAGCATCACCCAGCGCAATTGATTCCGCCACGACGATGTTAGCGTAGTAATAGGCATCGGCCGTTGTAACCGGCAAGTTAGGAATTTCAGATGGCAGTGGGTTCAGAACGATCAATTCGACAGGCCCGGCGGCTATCAGGCCATCAACACCGAAGGATGGGGTAATACGCAGGTTGTACTTGGCAAAAACACCAGGTGCAACAACGCCCTGCCAGGGAAGCGAATCACCCCCCTGTCTGTTCAAAGGCTGACCATCAATAGTCACATTGTAAACCGAGTCTGAACGGCTGATGTATTGGAGCCTAGTTCCCGGTACGGTTTGTCCGGCAGATAACGTGACATTATAGGCGGGAGCCGTATAGGTCAAATAATCGGTTGACTCCACCGGGGAGGGTGTCACCGTTGGAGAATCAACAAACTCATTCAGAACGCACCCCAACGTAGAAAGGATTAAGACAACAAAGGCAAACAGGGCTTGTTTGCCCGCCAAAAAAGAAAATTCGGATTCAAAGCGTCTTGGTTTTGAAATCATGTATAGAAGATTCTACCACGATAAAGTTTGATTCTAAAAGAATTTGGCAATTAAGACTAAAAATTTTCACATAAAAAGTTAAAACGAGCGACGCTTTTCTACACAAGCAGCATGATTTGGGTACAATGTTCCCTTAAAATCGCATATGATAAAATCTCTTGGGGAATTGTTGGAAGTAATTAGTAATACATAAAACGTAACAAGCAGCCCTTCACTCGAAAATTATTACGAATTACCAACGACAAATGACACCCCCTCAAGAACCATATTTTTTAACCTGGAGGTATTTTGTGAGAAAATATTCGCTGTTATTGTTGGTACTTTTTGCATTTTTACTCGCCGCCTGTAATGGTGACAATACGGGAGAGGAGGAAGTAACGCCCCCTCGGCCGACACCGACTACCGAAGAAGAATCCCCCACTCAGGAAGAGGGATATCCTGCTGCCCGACCAACGGCCGACCCTGCTTCTGCCTATCCGGCGGAGGCCTCAGATGGCTGGGTGATTCGTCCGGCTGGCGAACAATGTGCTGACAACCTGGCCTATCCAACGGCCGATTCGGCCGTAAGTGATCTGGAAGCAGCCGGAATCAATATCCTGGCGGTGGAAGAGACGGAACTACTCGTCTGCGACGCCTGCGGCTGCCCAACCAGCGCCCATTACCGGGTTCTCCTTTCGGGCGAAGATTTACCAACGGCCATCTCCCTCGGTTGGGAGTACGAACCCCAATAGGAACACCAGACTTTAGTTTTCTAGCATCTCCGTAACCTTTCATTACATAAAATCTAAGAAATCAAAAGTCTATCTTTTACTGACGACTGACAACAGACGTCTAACTCCTGGTACCAATTATGCTCCGTTTTCTAACTGCCGGTGAATCACACGGCCCCGAACTAACAACGATCCTGGAAGGAGTTCCAGCCGGTCTGACATTGGATATTGAAGAACTCAACCATCAGATGGCCCGGCGGCAAAAGGGATATGGTTCCGGCGGCCGTATGAAGATAGAGAAGGATGCGGTTCAGATTACGGCCGGATTTACCAACGGCCAAACCACCGGCAGCCCCATTTCCGTCCGCATCATCAATCTTGATTACGCCAAGTGGAAGGAGCGCGAGATTGAGCCGTTCACCGTTCCCCGTCCTGGTCATGCCGACCTGACCGGAGCGGTGAAATATGGCTACCGGGAACTGCGCCTCTCGCTGGAACGGGCTTCGGCGCGAGAAACGGCCGCGCGTGTGGCAGTCGGAGCAATTTGCAAGCAGTTGTTGTCAACCTTCGGCATCGTCATTGGCAGCTATGTAACCAGTATCGGGGAGATAACGGCCGAGATTCCTGAGAATATGCCTTACGAGGAACGGTTTGAAACGGCCGAAAACAATGATTTGCGCTGTCCTGTAGAAGAATCAGTCAGCCTGATGCGAAACCGGGTTCGGGAAATCATGCAGGCCAAAGACACCTTGGGTGGTGTCTTTGAGGTAGTCGCCTTGAATATCCCGCCGGGGTTGGGCAGCCATGTCCATTGGGACCGGCGGCTGGACGCTCTGCTGTTGTGGTCGGTAGGCTCCATCCACGCCATCAAAGGCGTAGAAATCGGCCCCGCCTTTGCCAACGCCGCCCTACCTGGCTCCCAGGTGCATGACGAGATTTTTCGGGATGAGGCGGGAAATCTAACCCGCAAGAGTAACAATGCCGGGGGCTTTGAGGGTGGCATCACCACCGGCGGGCCAGTTGTCGTGCGGGCCGCGATGAAGCCAATCTCAACCGTACTGAACCCCCGCAAGTCCGTTGATCTGGCGACGGGAGAGGAAACAGAAACCGTCTACGAACGCTCCGACTTTTGTGCGGTGCCGAGAGCGGCCGTTGTGGGGGAGGCAATGGTGGCTTACACGCTGGCGAATGCTTTGCTGGAGAAGATTGGGGGAGATAGTCTGGCTGAGATACGGCCGCGTTTTGAGTCGCTGCGACAGGCGCGGCTGGATGATCTGCCGATGGATAACACCCCCTGGCAATTCGGCTACCAGATTTCAGATGATCTGTAGTCAGCCAGAAACCGGGTTATTGGCAAAAACCCGGTTTCTCAACATCATTAGGAGAAAAGATTTGTCCAATCTTGGAGATTGGACAAATCTGTAAGCTGCGTTAGGTATTACCCCTTCAAAAAATTCCGCAGAACCGTGTGGAGGATGCCGCCGTTACGATAATAATCTACTTCGACAGGCGTGTCTATCCGACAAATAGTCTGGAACGTAACAACGGAGCCATCTTTTCTCTCGGCGTGGATGGTAACTTTCTGGCCCGGCTTGAGGTCATCGTCCAGCCCTTCAGTCGAATAAACCTCTGTCCCATCCAATCCCAACGAGGCTACATTTTGCCCCGGTAGGAATTGGAGCGGCAAAACGCCCATGCCAATCAGATTGCTGCGGTGGATGCGTTCGTAGGATTCGCAGATAACCATCTTCACACCCAGGAGCAAAACCCCCTTCGCAGCCCAATCACGGGAACTGCCGGTTCCATACTCTTTCCCGGCCAGCACCACAAGCGGGGTGTCGGTGGCTTTGTATTTCAGGGAAGCGTCGTAAATGGTCATCACTTCGCCGGTCGGCAGGTAGGTTGTCCAGCCACCTTCGGTTCCGGGGGCCATCTGATTGCGTAAACGCACATTTGCGAAGGTTCCCCGCGTCATAACCCGGTCATTGCCCCGACGGGAGCCGAAGGAGTTGAACAGACGAGGTTGAACGCCATGTTCGGTCAGGTATTGTCCAGCCGGCCCTTCGCGGGAGATAGCCCCGGCGGGCGAAATATGATCAGTTGTGACGGAATCGCCTACTTTGACCAGTACCCGCGCCTCTGAAATATCGGTGATGGGGGCAGGGTCATGGGACATATCTATGAAGAAAGGCGGTTCTTGAATATAAGTGGATTCGGGATCCCAGGCGTACAGTTCGCTGCCTTTACTGGGGATTTCATTCCAGGTTTCGTTGCCGGTATAGACATTGCCGTATTGTTCGGCGAACATTTCGGCCGTTAATGATTCGGCTACCGTTTGTTCGATCTCTTTGCTGGAAGGCCAGATGTCGCGCAGGTAAACGGGTTCACCGTCTTCACCGACGCCAAGCGGTTCTTGTGTCAAATCAATGTCGGTTCGACCGGCCAGAGCATAGGCCACAACCAGGGGCGGCGAAGCCAGATAACTGGCCTTGACGCGAGGATGGACCCGGCCTTCAAAGTTCCGGTTGCCGCTCAGAACGGAAGAAACAACCAGGTTGCCTTCGTCAACGGCTTTGGCGACCGGTTCCGGCAGCGGGCCGGAGTTGCCGATACAGGTGGTACAGCCGTAGCCGACGGTAAAGAAGCCTAACGCTTCCAGGTAAGGGACAAGACCCGCTTTAGAAAGGTAGCTGCTAACGACCCGCGAACCGGGGGCCAGACTGGTCTTCACATAGGGCTTGACTTTCAACCCCTTCTCGACCGCTTTCTTCGCCAGCAGACCGGCCCCCAACATCACGGTTGGATTGGAGGTATTGGTACAGCTTGTGATGGCGGCGATAACAACAGAGCCGTGACCGATTTCGCTGCCGTGCCCATTATCAGAGACAGGGACGGTTCGTTTTGCTTCTTCTTCACTCAGCGCGAAACCACGTTTTTCAACTGACGCTCTGAGGTTTTCATGGAAGGCGGTTTTCATATCGGTCAGGGCGATGCGGTCCTGCGGCCGTTTTGGCCCCGCCAGACTGGGGACAACGGTACTCAAATCCAGCTCAACGACATCGGTAAATACCGGATCAGGGGTGTCATCGGTACGGAAGATACCCTGCGCGGTGGCGTAATCCTTGACCAGTTGAACCAGCTCCTCAGAACGGCCGGTTCGGCGCATGTAGCGCAAGGTTTCTTCATCAACGGGGAAGTAACCGACGGTGGCCCCATATTCGGGACACATATTGGCTAACGTCGCTCGATCCGGTAGGCTCATGCTGCTCAAGCCGGTTCCGAAATATTCGACAAATTTACCAACAACGCCTTTCTGGCGGAGCAGTTCGGTGACGACCAGGACGAGATCGGTGGCAGTTGTGCCTTCCGACATACGGCCGGTTAATTTGAAGCCGATCACTTCCGGGATCAGCATATAAATGGGCTGGCCGAGCATAACAGCTTCGGCCTCAATGCCGCCCACGCCCCAACCGAGGACGCCCAAACCATTGATCATGGTGGTATGGGAATCGGTTCCAACCAGGGTATCGGGGTAGGCAACTGCGCCTTCCTGATCCGTTCCCTGCATTACGACTTTGCCCAGATATTCGAGATTGACCTGATGGACGATGCCGGTTGCGGGCGGAACAACGCTGAAATTGTCAAAGGCTTCCCGACCCCATTTCAAAAACTCATATCGTTCCCGATTGCGTTCAAATTCGCGCTCGGCGTTGATGAACAGGGCAGCGGCCGATCCGAACATATCTACCTGAACGGAGTGGTCAATGACCAGGTCAACGGGAACAAGGGGGTTAATCTTTTCCGGGTCGCCGCCTAAACGGGCCATCGCGGAACGCAGAGCTGCCAAATCAACGATTGCCGGAACACCGGTGAAATCTTGTAGAATCACACGGGCAGGTTTGAAGGGAATCTCATCGCGGCTTTCGCTGCGAGGCTGCCAGTTTGCCATGTTGACAACATCTTCTGGCTGGACTTCGTACCCGTCACAGTTCCGCAAGACCGCCTCTAATAATATCTTGATCGAGAATGGCAGATGATCCAGGGTGGCGATGCCATCTTCCTGTAGTTTATTCAGCCGGTAATAGGCATAATCATGGCCGGGCAGATTGGTTCTGGCTCCAAAATGGTTAAAAAATTTACTCATATTGCACCTCTTGATAGTTGAAAGGACTCCTTTCATTATACCTAAAATGGAGCAGGAAGAAACGGGTCATTGTGCCAGTATTTGCAAAACGGCCGAATGGTTGGCAAAACGGAAAAAGTCCATAGAATTCAGCCAGTCTGCGCATTGTTTGGGACATTGAAAAATCAAAGGGTGTTGAAATTGCATATGAAGAAGATACTGTTCCTGGGGAGCATGGGGGTATTTGTGCTGCTCCTGACTTTACTGTTCACCAGTCGAAATGTTCCAACAGCGGACAGCTCAGGCCGCCAGAGTACCGGTGCGGAAGGGTATTTCTGGCTCAATTTAGAGACGGTGACATCCGGGTTCGATGAGCCAACCGGCGTCACGAATGATGGAATAGACAACCGCTTATTTGTCTTAGAACGGTCAGGGAAGATTTACATTGTTCAAGATGGTCAACGGCTGCCGACGCCTTTTCTAGACATTCATGATCTGGTGGACTCCCAAGACAATTGGGAACAGGGCTTGCTGGGACTTGCTTTTCACCCCGACTTTGAGAACAACGGCTTTTTCTTTGTCAATTACATCAATCAGGAAAGTAACAGCCACATTTCTCGCTTCAAGGTCAGCGATGTTAATCCGAACGAGGCCGATCCAAACAGCGAAGTAGTCGTCCTGGAAGTTGAACAGCCAACCGTCATTCACAATGGGGGTGCGCTGGCATTTGGGCCGGATGGCTACCTGTACGCATCATTTGGAGACGGCGGCTGGCTCAGTGACCCTCAGAATCAGGCCCAAAACACCCACCTGCTGCTCGGCAAACTGCTTCGCCTGGATGTCAGCACCGGGGACACAGCGCCATACTATACGGTTCCGGCCGATAATCCCTTCGTCGGAGACCCATCAACGGCCGATGAAATCTGGGCTTTAGGCTTTCGCAATCCCTGGCGGATCAGCTTTGATCGGGAGACGGATGATTTATATATCGGTGATGTGGGAAATTTCCGAATGGAGGAGGTTGATTACCAGGAGGCGGGCGATCCGGGAGGTGAAAACTATGGCTGGCGGTGTTATGAAGGTATTCTTGCGTTTATCCAAGATGGCTGTAAGCCAATTAGTGAGTACACTTTTCCGATTCATGCCTACGAGCAGGAGCCGGGCTGTGCCGTTACCGGGGGATATGTTTACCGAGGCAGCGAGTACCCGTTCCTGAATGGGTATTATGTTTTTACTGATTTATGCAGCGGTGAATTGTGGACGCTGAAACAGGATGGGGCGGGCAATTGGAATGCCGTATTGCGTGGCAAGGCAGAGGCAAATATCAGCAGCTTTGGCGAAGGTTTTAATGGGAAACTTTATGCCGTTGATTATACCTATGGACATTTGTATAAAGTAACGGCCGAACCAATTGAAAACCTCTCTTTCTCGCCGTCTGCTATGTTTGATACCATTGTCCCCACCCCCACGCCGCTGCCACCGGGGCCAGACCTGGTTGTGACCAACCTGACGATTGTGCCAACAAGCCCTGGCGCAGGAGAAACGGCCGAAGTTATTGTAACCGTACAAAACCAGGGCAACGAGCCGGTTGATCCGGGGAATAACTTCTTCATTGACTTTTACGTAGACAAGGTTCCTGTTCCTTACTTACCCGGCGTCATTTATTGGGGGGCGCAAGGAAGCCAGTTTGATATAGGAGAAAGCCGCACCTTTACCCAAGACTACTCCTTCACGGCCGGGACGCACAACCTCTATATTCAGGTTGATACGGACCAGAGCGTTGATGAGACAAACGAGGTGAATAATATATTTGGGCCGCAGGGGATTACGGTTGGGCCTTAATTGGTTGATTGGGTAATTGGTTGATTGGCATGTTTGTGCCAACTAATTACCTAATTACCAATTACCTAATTACTTCATTACCCCGACTAACTAATGGTTTTGGGGGAGCCAACTGTAGACGTAGTTTTTGTCTTCAAGCTTGTGGGCATCGGCCGTTAAGCGTAAGGGGCGGAAGGTGTCTACCATGACTGCCAGTTCGTCAGTACGTGCCTTGCCGATGGAACCTTCGTAGGTTCCGGGGTGAGGACCGTGTGGGATGCCGTTGGGGTGAATGGTCAGGGAAGCCCGTTCGATGCCTTTACGAGACATGAAATCACCTTCGACGTAGTAGAGAACCTCATCTGAGTCTACATTTGAGTGGTTATACGGAGCCGGAATAGACAAAGGATGATAATCGAAAAGACGCGGCACAAAAGAGCACAGCACAAAGCCGGGGCCGTCGAAAGTCTGGTGAACCGGGGGCGGCTGGTGAACACGGCCGGTTATTGGCTCAAAATCTCCAATATTAAAGGCGAAGGGCCAGAGATGTCCATCCCAACCAATCACGTCCAACGGATGGTGGTTGTAGATAAAGCTTGTAATCTGGTGGCGAGCCTTGACTCGCACTTCAAATTCGCCTTCTTCGTCGTGAGTGGTTAACTCTTCCGGCGGCCGAATATCCCTTTCACAGTAAGGGGAGTTTTCCAGAAATTGGCCGTAATTGTTGATATACCGTTTGGGAGGGGTCACATGGCCGAAGGATTCGACGACCAACATCCGCTGCTCAACGCCCTGGTCGGGAATCAGCCGCCACATCACGCCGGTAGGTAGGACGAGGTAGTCGCCGGGGTGGTAGTGGAGCAGCCCATACTGGCTTTCGAGAACACCAGTTCCATCGTGAACGAAGATGATGTCGTCACCATGAGCGAATTTATACCAATAGTCCATCGCTTTGGTTGGACGGGAGATGTAGAGAACGACGTCATTGTTGCCCATGAGGGGAATGCGTCCTTCGACGGCATCGCCACCAGCTTCAATGGTGGCAGAACAGAGGTGGCGCGGCCGTAATGGGCCGGTTTCTTCGTATTGGATTTCTACTTTACACTCTACCCCAATGCGCTGGATACGGGTGGGCGGCCGTAAATGGTAAAGGATGGATTGGATACCGGCAAAGCCATGAATGCCCATAACTTCTTCGTGGTATAAGGAACCGTCTGGCTGGCGAAACTGGGTGTGCCGCTTCCGGGCAAGCTGGCCTAATTTGTAATAGTAAGTCATTGGTTACTCCTTTGAGTAGAGTAGGTGACAGTCACTTTATTCAATGGTGGTTCAATCACCATCAGGTCAGGAAAGTGACTGTCACCTTTATGGCTACAAGTTGCCGCGCAGGTCTTGTTCGCGTTCGATGGCCTCAAAGAGGGCTTTGAAGTTGCCTTTGCCAAAGCCGCGCGAGCCGTGCCGTTCGATGATTTCGTAGAAGACAGTCGGCCGATCTTGGGCCGGTTTGGAGAAGATTTGGAGCAGATACCCTTCTTCGTCTCGATCCACCAGAATGCCTAACTCGGCCAGACGGTCTACCGGCTCATTGATTTTGCCAACACGAGACTCCAGATCGCGGTAATAGTTTGTGGGAACGTGGAGGAATTCCACCCCGTTCTCTTGCAGTTTGGTCACGGTTTCAATGATGTTGCCGGTTGAGAGAGCCAGATGTTGGACACCGGGGCCGTAATAGTAGTCAAGATATTCCTGAATCTGGGATTTCTTTTTCCCTTCGGCCGGTTCGTTAATGGGGAATTTAACCTTGCCGGTTCCGTCCTGCATCACTTTTGACATGAGGGCGGAATATTCGGTGGAAATGTCCTGGTCGTCGAAGTGGATTAGCTGGGCAAAGCCCATTGTGCGGGCAAAAAATTCAACCCAGCGGTTCATGGCTCCCAGTTCAACATTGCCAACCATATGGTCAATGTGGGCCAGGCCGACGCCTTTATGATTGAATCGGCCGTTTGTGCTGCCATTTTGTCCATTGCTGTTCGCGCCATTCATGACCCTGTAACCAGGAGCAAAGGAGCCTTTGTAATCACTCCGATCTACAAACTTGATCAACGTATCGCCATAGGCATGAATGGCTGAGTAACGGAAGACGCCGAAGTCATCTTCTTCCTGGGTTGGCCTGATTGCGCCGGTCGCACCCCGTTTGGTGGACTCTTCATAGGCGCTGGCAGCGTTCGGCACTTCGAGGGCAATGATGCCAACGCCATCCCCATGCAGATGGACTGCACGGGAGATGGGATGATCCGGGCCGAGTGCGGTTGAAAGGACGAAACGGATTTTGCCCTGTTCCAGAACATAGGAGGCTCGTTCTCTGCTGCCTGTTTCCAGGCCGCTATAGGCAACGGGTGTAAAGCCAAAGGCGGAGCGGTAATAATGGGCCGCCTGCTTGGCATTCCCAACGTAAAATTCAACATGATCGATGCCTTTAATGGGCAAAAAGTCTTCCGTCATTTTCTGTCTCCTTTTTTGGGTGCAGGAATGTAGGGTGTGGAAAATTCAATGTGATTGATGATTGGCGGTTGGAAAGCTGCTGCAATTGAGTAATTGGCGGTAAAAGACACCGCTTGTAATTGGGTAATTCTGCTGGCTCGGTGGGACACCGGCCAAAGCAGATGCGTCACATCAATTACCAAGTTACCCAATTACTCAATTACCGATACTAGATAAATTTTTACTGATGATCCGTCCAAGACGGCCGATGCCTTCTTCTATCTTGTCGGGGGTGCAGTTGGAGAAGTTGAGGCGCAGGCAGTTGGTGGCGGTGGGGCTGCCGGGGGCACAAAAGGCGCTGCCTGGAATGAAGGCTACTTTTTCTTCTTCAATGGCCTGACGGAGCAGGTCGGCCGTGTTAATGCTGCTCGGTAATTCGACCCAAATGAACATCCCCCCTTTCGGCCGTGTCCAGCGGGCTTCGGTTGGAAAATAGCGATTCAAAGCCTTCAGCATGGCGTCTCGTCTAGTCTTGTATGCCTGACGCAGCTCGGCAATATGGGCCGGCAGCAGCCCGGCGTCCAGGTAGGCAGATACAGCCCGCTGAATCAGCCCTGATGTTTCCAGGTCGTACGATTCTTTGACGACGGTTAATTTCCCGACCAGTTCTTCGGGAACGACCATCCAGCCCAGGCGAAGCGCCGGGGCCAGAATCTTGGAGAAGGAGCCAACATAGATGACCCATTCATCGTCCAGGGCGCGTGTGGCAGGGACGGCCGTTTCTTCGTAGCATAAGAAGCCGTAGGGGTCGTCTTCAACAATTGGCATTCCATAATGGCGGGCTAACTGCACGAGGCGGGTTCGCCGTTCGGCCGTGATGCTGACGCCGAGGGGGTTATGGGCTTCGGGGATGAGATAGAGAAAAGCGGGTTCTGCTCCCCGTTTCAGATGGGCTTCAACAGCCTCAATATCAATGCCCTTGTCCAGGTCAGTGGGGACGGTTCGTAAATGCGGCCGATACGGGGTGAGAACCTGCTGGATGCCAGTGTAGACCCGTTCCTCCAGCATCACCTCTCGGCCAGGGTCCATGAGAAGGCGGGCGATCACTTTTAAGCCTTGTTGGGCGCCGGTGGTCAGGAAGATTTGTTCCGTGCGGCAGACAACGCCCCGTTCGGCCATCAGGTGAACGATATGGCGTTTCAATGGTTCAAAGGGGGGGCCGTATTGAAGGGCGCGGTCGTCAGTCGCCAGCACGCGGGCCATTGCCCCGGCAAAATCTTCTTTCGGAAACAGTTCAGGAGCGGGTAATCCTCCGCCGAAGGAGAGGATGCCTGGTCGAGAAACAACGGCCAACATCTGGCGCAGCATGGAGCGTTCCATTGTCTGAGTCCAGTCGGCCAGACGAATGGTATGTAGGATTGGTTCTTGATAGGGCGGCGAGACGGCCGTTGGCAATGTGGCGTTTAACATTTTTTCCTCATCTGTGAATAAGTGCCCGGCAGACTAACGCGGTTGCAGATGACCATTCAGGGGGACGGCGTTTGCTGTTTTGACTTCTCGCAGCACCAGACTGGTCCGAATTTTGTCCATGCCTGGAACCGGGGTCAGGGCATCAAGCAAAAACTCTTCCAGATGTTTTCGGTTGCGAACAACAACTTTAAGCAGGTAGTCATATTCGCCGGTTATGTGATAGCACTCCAGCACTTCCGGCATAGCCTGGACGATTTCTTTGAAACCTTTGTTGGCTTTTGGCTCGTGACGCTGCAACGTTACCTGGACGAAGCAGAGCATATCAAAGCCGAGTGCTTCGCGGTTCACGACGGTAACGTAGCGTTCGATGACGCCGCTCTCTTCCAGCTTGCGGACCCGGCGCTGTAAACCCGGTGGGGAAAGGTCTACCCGCCTGGCAAGTTCAGTATTGGTGATCCGGGCATCCTCCTGTAAATGGTGGAGGAGTGCCAGGTCTTTTTCGTCTAAATCTTGAAACACTGTTTTTTCTCTGGGGATGTTGTGCTTGTTTTCAGACCGGTTCATAATTCAAAATCAGCCCGGCCACAGAAGTAAAATATATAAATTGATTATAGCAATATTGATAATATTTTTCAATCATTTTATTGATTTTGTTACGATAAGAAGCGGAATAGGGT
>JBAPRX010000291.1:0-4592 GCA_049281335.1 Promineifilaceae bacterium (SeqCode) | reverse complement strand
TGCTCCAGATCGGCGATAGCTATATCCGCTCCGTGTTTCGACAGCATTCGTGCCAAAATCCGCCCCTGTTCACTAAAACCATTAATAATGAGAACCACCGTGTCGTTGAGTTGAGCGGATTTGTTCTTGGCGTTCTGTTCCACCTTCATTGTTCGTCCCAGTCGCTTTTTTTAATAAAATAAACAGCTTGTCGGTTATTCGACTTTTCGTACTTTGGGATTATACTTCTTCCTATTAACTACTAGCCTAGAGAACAAACAGTCCACCAGCAATGTATCCGGGTATATTGGGTGGGTATAAACGCAGGCATGTTTTGAGGGAAAAATGATTCGAATAATTGTTGTTCATCAAACCAAGCTAATTGCGAATATTATAGGCAATGTACTGTCGGGAGAGCCGGATATTCACCTGGTTGGGACGGCCGTTTCGGTTGAAGAAGCGCTGGGGAAAATAAAACTAAGCAATTGTAATTTGGTCCTGGTGGCAGCTACCCTGCCTAATAACGGCGCACTGACTATAACAAAAGCCATGTCCGAGAACGGCGGGCAAGCAAAAGTGCTGATTATCGGGGTGCCTCAATCCGAGAAAATTATTTTGGAATATGTTATGGCCGGAGCCTCCGGGTATGTCTTGAAAGATGTACCCGTCGATCGCTTGCTGGAAAACGTCCGGGCTGTCCACGGTGACAAAGCGCTGGTATCGCCCAGGCTGGCGGCGGCCATGATGCACCAGGTTGCTGAACTGGCCCAGGTTTCGTCACAGCACGCCCTTAAGCCCGAGGCAGTCAGCGAACTGTCTCCCCGCGAGCGGGAGGTACTGAACCTGATTGGGGACGGTTTAACCAACCAGGAAATTGCCGAGCGACTGACGATTGAGGTTGGTACGGTTAAAAACCATGTCCACAATATCTTGAAGAAACTCGACGCCAGCAATCGTCATGAGGCAGCAACCTATTTACCTCTAATGGAGGAAGATAATTCCTAGATCATAGAATTATATCTTTACTTATACCTTCTATTTATGCCCTGATCTATTGAGGTTAGGGAGCCATCCCCTATTATAAAAACAACACAATTTAAATATTTTTGCTGACCTGTCTGTCTTCCTGCTATTCAGATGGACAGTTGGCACTGACAAGGGTTTGGCTCAACCATAAACAAGGAGAGAAAATGTTACGCAGTATTAAAGAATTAATTCACTACAAACTAAAGGCGATCGATGGTGAAATAGGCCAGGTTAACGATTTCTATTTTGATGAACAGAGCTGGACGATCCGCTATTTAATTGCCGATACCGGGACATGGCTCACCGGGCGTAAGGTATTGATTGCCCCGGAAGCCTTAAAACAACCGGAATGGGCCGAGGAACAATTTCCGGTAGCGCTGAAAAAGGAAGCGATCGAAAACAGTCCGAGCATTGAGGCAGACAAACCGGTCTCTCGCCAACATGAAATAGAACTCAGTGAGTTTTATGGCTGGTCCCCCTATTGGCGTTATTGGTCTCAAAACCCAACCATGGGAACACCAATATTAATGACCAGTGTCCATCCACCGACTACCAAAGATATCGGGGTCGATCCGGCCGGGTCAATAAACAAGATAGTTGAAACCCATAACGATCCCTATCTTCGCAGTATCAACGAAGTAAGGGGTTATCATATCCAGGCCTTAGATGACGAAATCGGCCATATTGATGATTTCATTGTCAATGATGAGACCTGGCGGATCCAATATATGGTGATCGATACTCGAAACCTGTTACCTGGTAAGAAAGTGCTCATAGCGCCGACCTGGGTGACATCAGTCGAGTGGGAAGAATCGTTGGTGACTGTTGAATTGCACAAAGACACGATTAAAAATAGTCCTGAATATGATCCCGACCAGCCGATAAATCGCTCTTATGAGACGGTCCTCCACGACTATTACGGCCGTCCTTACTATTGGACGGAAGAGGGAGAACTCGAGCCTATTTATTAGCTTGATAAAATCTCCCTATCTCGTCGGTTTTCAAAGCTAACGAAGTATTATCTATCTACTGTCTCCCTTAGAGATTCCATGAGTGTGCCGGCTTCGACAACCGGCCGTATTTCGTAGTGGTTATAGGCCAGTACCGGATCGATCAGCTTCGAGATGGCCAGGGCGTCATTGGTTTCGGCCAGGATGTAAACGGTGTGGGCCGGGGCGTCGGTATAGACGCCTTTGAGGGTGATGCCGTAGGATTCGGCCGTTTGCATCACTTTCTGAAAAGCCGCCTGCCGTTCCGGGTCGTGGGCGGAACAGTTTGTCGGTTCGTGGGTACCTGTGATGTGGAATAACATGTGTTTCTCCTTTTGGGTTATTTTGGCGTAGTTACGAATTACAATTTACGTATGATGAGCTGCTAATCGACGCATTCAACAAACCTACCGGAAGAAGGCCATCAACCAACCACAATCGCTGCTTCCCGCGCCTGTCCAGCGTATTTCGCGTGGGATTTGTTGATAGCGGCCGAACTGGCGCGTGTGACAGGGCAGCCAGCCATGCGTTGTAAAGTGTCTGCCTCTACCGGGTTCAACTCATACCCCGTAATCGCTTCTTCGACCTCGCAGAAGAAGAGATTGCGAAACGCTCCGTCGGTGGCCAAACGGCCGATTACCAATTCTACATTTTGTTGTGACATATTGTTCTCCTATTTTAAACGCAGCGCCGCAGAGGAGTGGAGATGCAGCAGTTTTGTTATTTGCAACTTGCCTCTTGGAACCTGCTCCGCTTTAGCGCCGCAGCGAATATTTGTTATACTGAAACAATAATGTTCGGCCGTCACAAACCCGTCACAAAAGCCGTCATAAAGCGTCAAAGGGGCTGTGGTTGTGGGGATGCTTGATGTGCGGCTGCTTGGCCCACCGGAGATAACTTATGAGGGGGCGGCGCTGTCTTTCCCAACTCGCAAGGCGCTGGCTCTATTTGTTTACCTGGTGGTGGAAGGCGGCAAGCACGCCCGCGACGAGCTGGCTTCTTTTTTATGGCCGGAGAGCGACCCCGGCAGGGTGCGGGCCACGCTGCGCAACTGTCTTTACCAGGCCCGTTCGGCATTGCCGGAAGGGTATCTGGTAGTGGAAGGGGAGGTCGTCGGCTTTGATTTTTCGGCCGATTACACCCTCGACCTTGAAGAATTGGCCGAGGCCGCCAATCTGCCGCTGCTGAGTCCGGCAGCCAGTTCGGAGGCGGCGAGGCCCCAACTGGCGGCGTGGAAAAACGCGGTAGAATTGTGGCGGGGTGAGTTTTTGACCGGATTTTCACTGGGTGACGCACCAGAGTTTGATTATTGGGCCGGGCTGGAACGGGAGCGGTGGTTCCGTCGGATGGATACTGTTTACAACCGGCTGTCCCAGTTTCAGTTCGACCAGGGGCAGATTTCGGCCGCGCTCCGCACTGCCGAACAGTGGCGGCGGCACAACCCCATCAATGAAACCGTTTACCGGCGGTTGATGCGGCTGCACATGGTCAATGGGGAGCGAACGGCCGCTTTGCAAAGCTATGAAAAATGCCGGAAGATGCTGGCAGCGGAATTGGGGGTTGAGCCGTCGCCCCGGACAAAGGCGCTGGCGGCCCGGTTAGAAACGGCCGAGCTAACGACTGTGGAACGAAGACGGACGGCACAGACCGGGGTAGTCAATTTCAGCCAGGGACCGTTTGTGGGCCGGGAAGGGGCTTTCGGGGCGCTGGCGGACGCCTACTGCCGGACGGCCGCTGACGGTTTCCGGACGGCGGCGGTTGTGGGGGAGGCAGGTATCGGCAAGACACGGCTGGCAGAGGAATTTCTGGCCTGGGCGGAGGCGCAGGGGGCTGCTGTTTTACACGGCCGGAGTTTTGAGAGCGGCCGCCAACTGCCTTATCATCCGCTGGTGGACGCGCTGCGGGCCTGCATTGAGGCCATTAATGCGCCCGATGATCTGCTATCCGATACCTGGCTGCTGGAATTAAGCCGCTTGCTGCCGGAACTGTTGGACCGCTATCCCGACTTGCTTGACATTTCACAGCCGGACCGGGAAGAATCGGCCGCCCGCAGCCGCCTATTTGAAGCGGTGGTGCGGCTGACTCAGGCCCTGGCCGAATGGCTGTCCCCAGATGCGGCGCTAATCTTTTTCCTGGACGATTTACAGTGGGCGGACGCGGCCAGCTTTGACCTACTGCAATACGCGGCCCGGCGATGGCAAGAACAGGGGGTGCCAATTCTGATGCTGACGACGGTTCGGAGCGGCGCCGTGGACGGCCGTTCCCCGGCCTATGTGCCGGAGTTGGCGGGCTGTTTGAGCGGACTGGAGCGGCTCGCTCCATTGTCGCAGATAGAATTGGCGGCGCTGTCGGCAGGGGAGACGGCCGACTTTTTGCAGACGTTGGGGGTTGAAGAGAACGACCGGTTCGCTCACTGACTGTTTGAGCAGACGGACGGCCAGCCATTTTATATAGTAGAGACGTTGAATGATTTACTGGAACGGGGACTGGTCAGCGCGACTGGGGATGGGCGGCTGCAGCCGGCGGCGGGGGTTGTTTGGGACAATGATCCGGTTGCAGTTCCAGAGAAGGTGCGGGGGATGATTACCGGCCGCCTGG
>JBAPRX010000290.1:0-2013 GCA_049281335.1 Promineifilaceae bacterium (SeqCode) | reverse complement strand
GTTAATCATTGTCGTTTTACTGAGTCTATTGGCCGCTTTGTTGTTGGTGCGAGGTCTGGCAGCGGGGGTTACGGCAGTAGAGACCTCCTACGAGGGTTCTCCTCCGGGCTTCATCTCAGTCTGCCCGGAGGGGCCGCCAAGCTGTGATTTTGATACTATTCAGGGCGGCATTGACGCGGCCGTATCCGGAGATAGTGTGCTGGTGGCTGCGGGAACGTATACGGGCCAGCTTCAGTTGAAGGATGGGGTCACCGTCAGCAGCAGCACCGGCCTGAGCGACACGATTATTACGGCCGCAGACGGGCCGATTGTTTCCGGCGGCAATCTCAGCGCAGCCCTATTGGGCTTCACCCTGCGCGGGCCGGGCGTTATGACGACCGCCACCGGCATCCTGTTAGAAAACGGTTCCCTGCTCCTGAAACAGGTAGCCATTCATTCGCTGTCCGGTCGTGACTTTGCCTCAACCGGGTCGGCTGCCGCCAACGGCATTTACCTGACGGGTCTGGGAACCCTGACAGCCCAGGATGTACGAATTTACGACCTGACCGGCGGAACGGCCGATATTGATTCCGCCCACGCCACCGGCCCAGTGACCGGGATTTCTGTCAACGGCGCCTGGGCTGTTGACATTCGCCAGAGCCGCTTCAGCGATTTGCAGGCAGGCAGCATTAATTCCAGCAAGGATATGTGCGGCTTAAAACCCTACTATGCCAACGGCATCCGCGCCGTCGGGGAGAACAGTCTTATCGTTGAAGACAGTACCTTTGATGGGGTGGTTGGCGGTAACTGCGGGACGGACTTGCCTGATTGTGTCGGCTATACCTTCGCCGATGACGTGCGAGGGATTTATTCGCTGGGGGGTTATCTGACCGTTTCAGGCAGCCGTTTTGAGCGTTTCTCCGCATCGGCCGACAGTGCCAGTATTACGGCCGTTCAATCATATGGCGCGGAAGCTGTTATTTTGGGCGGCAATTTCGTGGCGAATCTATTGGACCCGGTCGGGAGTGCGCCCCACCCTTATCCCTGTCCGCTGAGCGGCTATGCCCTTACCGGTCTGGAGATTATCGGCGCCCAATCGGCCCAAGTCGGGAACAACGTCGTCCAGGCCCTGTACCAGCCGCAGCAGGCCAGGGGCGGCCATACCAGCGGCATTCATCTGACAAATGTCCAGACAGCCCAACTCTTCGATAATCATGTCCGGCAGCTTCTTGGCCCTGCCTATTCCTGCCCTGCCTGTCCCCCTGTTCAGGCCACCGGGATTTGGGTTGAGAATGCAAGCGATATTAATCTGAACGCCAATGTGGTTGGCGACATACGCGGCGGCGATGCGCCGGGGGGGATGTTCGGCCCCACCGGCGGCGGCACGGGCGGCGGTTTCTTCATCAATCATGTTTCTCCAGTGACAATGACCAACAACATCGTGGATGGAATTGCAGGGGGGCAAGGCAAGAGTTATGTGACTGTCCATGTCTATGCCGAAGGGCCGGGCGGTGATGGTGAGGGCGTGTATTGGTCTGACAGCAGCGGCCTGATTGCCAACAACACGATCTATAAAACTGTCCCCGGCCTGCCAGGGGATGTGGGCGAGCCGGGGGTGGCGATAGGCATGTATGTGGATGGGGAGGCGACCATTTACAACAATGCCCTGGTTCAACATGGAACGGCGTTGTCGGTTACGGCCGAAAGCCTGATAGACAACAATTACCAGGGTTTGTGGAATAATGGGCAGAATTATTCCGGTGTACCGGCGGGGGCGAATGATGTGGAAGCGAATCCGCAGTTTGTGGATGCGGCCGGGGGCGATTTTCATCTTTCTCGTGGCTCTCTTTTCATAGACCGGACAAATTCTTTCTTTGCGCCGATCCAGGATTTCGAGGGGGACCCCCGGACGTTGGATGGGGATGATAACGGGCTGGCAGCGGGTGATATCGGGGCGGATGAGTTCTGGCTGGGGCTGACGGGGTCGGAAAAGTCGGCCGATAAAGCTCTGGCTTCGGCCGGGGACACAGTCAC
>JBAPRX010000289.1:0-15472 GCA_049281335.1 Promineifilaceae bacterium (SeqCode) | reverse complement strand
TGAATGGAACGGCGAAGGAAGCGGCTGCTCTGGTCGCGTTTTTCAATGGCTCGGTTGATGATGATACGGTTATTGGCGTTGACATACGCGGCCGAGATTGGGGAAATGTTAGCGATTGGGCTTCTCTGCGGCAGGATAATGGCAACCCTGACCCAATTGGCGTTCAATATTGGGAGATTGGGAATGAAATTTATGGGGGAAAGCAAGGTGACGGGACAGATTGTACCAGTTATGGATGGGAGGATGTTTGGACCTGTGACGGCACCGAATATGTTAACGGTATAGGCAGTGGCGCAAATCGAAGAGAGGGGTTCTTAGAATATCGAGAGGCGATGCAGGCGGTTGATCCAACTATTTCTGTTGGGGCTGTTGGTGTGCCGTTCCCGTCTGATTGGAGTGATTGGGGGAACGAGGTCATTGCCGCTGCTGGGGATGCGATGGATTTTTATATCGTCCATCAATATGCTTATTTTCAACCTCCATCTTCGTATAAGGAAATCTTAGAGGAACCCTATTTTACCTGGCCCCCCCTCATGGCTGATTTAAGAAGAGCCTTTGACCAATATGCGGGCGGGCGGCAGATCCCTGTTGCGGTTACTGAATACAATATGGTATCTGTTGGCGAGCAGGATAACGGCCAATTAATGACTCGTCTGGTCAATGCCCTGTTTATGGCTGATACGGTTGGACAGATGATGGCCAATGGGGTTCAAATTGCTGCTCAGTGGGACATGGCGAATGGGCAGGTAAACAACGGCTCAGATTATGGCCTCATCAATGTGGATTCGTATGACCCTTATCCGCAATATTTTGTTTACAGGCTGTGGTCGGAATTCGGCGACAAAATGCTGCCGGTCACGAATGCCTTATCGGCCGAATCCATTCTCAGTGTTTATGCCGGTCAGTTAGACGCGGATACCATTACGGTTCTGGCAATTAACAAGACAGATGAGGCAATTGATGCTTCCATTTTCTTGCAGAACAGCCCAACAATTGTGTCCGGTTTTGCTGATGTATTGGCCGGAGAATCACTGGATTCACAAACGATTTCTTTCAATGGTCAGAAAAGTCCTGCGCCAGATTTCTCAGATGCTCCTGCTTCACCCATAACGATTGATGGAAATCCCTTCATGTATCATTTTGCTCCTTATTCCGTTACCCTGTTAAGTTTGGATGTTGCTCCTTCATCCTAATGTTTTTCATCTATGCCCCGTATTGCTTTTATAATTGAACAGGCTCTTGGTCACCGAACGCACGGGCAGAATCTTCAGGATTTAGTGCCCAGAGACCCGGATATTGAGCCTTATTGGCTGCTTCCAGTTTGGCAAACCAGTGGACTGATTTCCAAAGTTCCTGTTTTGAAAAGTAACTGGACATTTCAGGCCGGTTTGCAGGCTCGTCGGATGGTGGCGAATCTATCACGCCAGGTGAAGCTGGACGCCTTGTTTTTTCACACTCAGGTAACGGCCGTTCTCTCACCCGACTGGATCGGCCGATTTCCGACGGTTGTGTCACTGGATGCAACGCCGCTCCAATATGATTCTTTGGGTGACTTTTACAATCATGGTTCAGGGCCGGAATGGTTGGAACGGCTGAAATGGCGGCTGACTCGAAACTGTTTTCAAAAGGCCAGCCATCTTGTCACCTGGTCTGAGTGGGCCAGACAGGGGCTGGTTGAATACGATACGGAACCGGAGAAGGCGACGGTGATTCCTCCCGGTGTGGATACGGAAGCCTGGGCAAGAACTAGCCCTAGACAGCCTGATAATGAGGTGGTTAAAATCTTGTTTGTGGGTGGTAATCTAGAACGGAAGGGAGGACTCTTGCTGCTGAATGCGTTTCGTTCTCTACGCCGGATGGATAGTATGCCGGATATTGAGCTGCACCTTGTGACCAAAGATGTTGTTTCGGCCGAAACGGGATTATTTGTCTACAACGATATGGAACCAAACAGCGCCCGACTGAAGCAGCTTTATCACGCCTGTGATATATTTTGCCTCCCGACATTTGGCGATTGTCTCCCGATGGTCCTCTCAGAAGCAGGCGCAGCCGGCCTTCCGGTCGTATCAACCCGTGTTGCCGCTATTCCTGAGATCGTCCAGGATGGTAAAACAGGTCTTTTAATTCCTCCAGGGGATGAGGCAGCCCTGACGACTGCCCTTAGCCGACTTGCTGCCGATCCAGCGCTTCGCCAGTGTCAGGGTAGGGAGGCGGCCGATTTGGTCGGTCGTCAGTTTGATGCCGGGAAAAACGCTGCCAGATTGCTTGACCTGTTAAAACAGACGATTAATGAGGCTGCCGCTAAAACCGTATGAATTATTGTTGCTATATTTGGGTTGACTCCTCTATTCATCAACCTGCCCAATTTGTGATCTACATTTATGAATGACGTATTACTGACCGTTTCGGGCGTTATTGACCCTGAGATTGAGGCGAAGATTGCGCGAGGAGAACGGCCGAAGGCAGACTATATTGCCATGTCCCGTGCTTTTGAGGCGGATATAATAGACTACGCAGCCGCCCAACAGCAGGCGGGGCCAATCGCCCGGTTGTTGAGTAAGGTTTTCGGCCGAAATATCTTGCTGGCCTGGGTCTGCTTTTCCCTTCGCCGCCGGTATCGGGTCATTTTCACGGATGGCGAGCAGGTGGGTATCTGGCTGGCACTGTTTCTGAAGTTTTTTGGGAGGGGGGATCGCGCCCGCCATCTGATGATTGCCCATCTCATCTCTGTTCCCAAGAAGATGATTTTCTTCGACAGGCTGGGATTGCAAAGTCACGTGGATGTTTTCTTTGTTTACTCATCGTGGCAGAAACGATTTATTGAGGAACGGTGGCAGGTTCCACCGGAACGGGTGGTCTGGACGCCTTTTATGGTGGATGCGGACTTCTTCTCGCCAGCACAGGCCGGAAAGGTGGACTTGAAGCTGGGGTTGAAGAATCGAGACGCGCCGCCTCTCTGTGCGGTGGGGTTGGAGTTTCGGGATTATGCCACGCTGATGACGGCCGTTAAAGACCTTGACATTCAGGTGGTGATTGCCGCCGCCAGCCCCTGGTCGAAGCGGCAGGACACAACGGCCGAACAGGAGATTCCTGAAAATGTCCTGGTGCGCCGGTTCAGCCAGTTTGAACTGCGTGACCTGTATGCTATGTGCTGCTTTTTCGTCATGCCGCTTTACAACGTGGAATTCCAGGCTGGCGTCACGGCGATATTAGAAGCGATGGCAATGGAAAAAGCCGTTATCTGTTCCCAAACGCCGGGACAGACCGATGTTGTAGTTGAAGGGGAGAATGGCCTTTATGTTCCACCAGAAGACCCGGCTGCCTTGCGGAAGGCCATATGCGACCTGCTGGCAGATGTGGAAACGGCGCGACAAATGGGGCGGAACGGCCGTTCATTAATCGAACAGAAGATGAGCCTGGAACGATATGTAGAAGGCTTGCTGCCTTATGTGCGGCAGGAATAATTATCATGGCGTCAGGCGCCTGGGTGAGTGTCCGATAAGCGTGTCTGACACCTCTTTATTGGTATTTGTTGGAGGATGTAGGAGCTAATGTGTAGGAGAAGTGTTGACAGCATGACTCATTACTCATTACATAATAGGCATAAGCAATTACAATCCTAATAGGATCGCAATTTAGTTAAACGGAGAATAAATAATGCGTGTATTGATAACAGGTCATAAGGGTTATGTGGGAACGATTATGGTTCCAATGTTGTTGAAAGCCGGTCATGAATTGACCGGGATTGATACCAATCTATACCGAGATTCCACATTCGGCCGTGACCTGCCTGTACAAAATGTTGTTGAAATTGAAAAAGATATTCGGGATATTGAACAAGATGACCTGAAAGGGTTTGAGGCGGTCATCCATCTGGCCGGTTTATCGAATGACCCTCTGGGCGATTTGAATCCAGATTTAACCTATGAGATTAATCACAAGGCTTCTGTGCGGCTGGCGACGATGGCGAAAGCAGCCGGTGTGGAACGGTTTATCTTCTCTTCCTCTTGCAGCAACTATGGGGCGGGTGTTTCAGATTGGCTGGATGAAAATTCAGAGTTTAACCCGGTAACGCCATACGGCCGTTCTAAGGTGATGGTTGAATTGGATGTCGCCAAACTGGCCGATGATGATTTCAGTCCGACTTTCCTTCGGAGCGGTACAGCTTATGGGGTTTCACCCCGGCTTCGCTTTGATCTGGTCTTAAATAATCTGGTGGCCTGGGCTTACACAACGGGCCGCGTTTTCCTGAAAAGTGACGGCTCTGCCTGGCGGCCGATTGTCCATATCGAAGATATGTCCCGCGCCTTTGTGGCTGCTTTGGGCGCTCCACGAGACGTGGTGCATAATGAATCGTTCAATGTCGGCCGTACCCCCGAAAATTACACCATTCGTGACTTGGCCGAAATTGTGGCCGAAACAGTCCCCAACAGCCGGGTCGAATATGCCAGTGGGGCCAGCGCCGATAAGCGCAATTATCGCGTCAATTGTGACAAGATATTGAACACCCTGCCGGATTTTAAGCCTGTTTGGACGGCTCGACAGGGAGCGCAAGAGCTGTATGAAGCTTATCAAGAGGTTGGCTTCAAGGTGGACGAGTTTGAAGGGCCGCGTTACCGTCGCATTCACCACATCAAGCAGTTAATAGAGAGACACGATCTCGACACCAACTTACGTTGGCTCAAGCCTGTCCCAGCCTAACTATTACAATTTATTATCTTCTTTTTAAGAGTCGTCACCATCACAGCCTTTCATTTCAGCGAACTGCGGCTCGTCTGAATCTAATCTATGAAAATGCAGCACCGACCCGGTTGGTAAGGCCAAATTACCTTACCAACCGTCGGTGCTAATGTCCTGTCTGGTGTCGTCAAGGAACAAAACACAAGTAGGAATTTCAAATGGAACTCATTAATTACCCCTGCCCAAGCTGTTCGGCCGAACAGATGGCCCGTTTCTACGAGGTCAAAAATGTACCGGTTCACAGCGTGATCCTGGTTCCAACCAGGGTCAAGGCAATGACTTTTCCCAGGGGGGAAATTGTCCTGGCTTTTTGCCCGGAGTGTGGCTTTATTACCAATACGGCTTTT
The DNA here is from genome assembly GCA_049281335.1 of Promineifilaceae bacterium (SeqCode). Lineage (GTDB taxonomy): Bacteria > Chloroflexota > Anaerolineae > Promineifilales > Promineifilaceae > JAKEFB01. The sequence goes on along the minus strand of JBAPRX010000289.1, from coordinate 10,385 downwards.
GATGCCGGGCTGCTGGATTATTCCGGGGATTATGAATCTACCCAGGCATTTTCAGCCACTTTTAACCGTTTTCACCATAATCTGGCGAACTCCCTGATTGAGCGTTACGATCTGCACCAGAAAGATGTCATCGAGATAGGCTGCGGTCAGGGGGAGTTTCTTAAGCTGTTGTGCGAACTCGGTGATAATCGCGGGGTTGGCTTCGATCCTGCCTATGAGGCGGGGAACGGTGTCGGCCATTTTATGAATGGCAAAATTAGCTTTATTGCCGATTACTATTCCGAGAAATACGCCGACTTCAAGGGTGATTTTATCTGCTGCAAGATGACCCTGGAGCATATCCACAATACCTTTGAATTCGTCAGCACCGTGCGCCGCTCCGTCGGCGAGGATGCCGAAACCGTTATCTTTTTCCAGGTTCCGAATGCTCGCTATGTCTTTGGCGAGGTTGCTTTCTGGGACATTTATTACGAACATTGTTCGTACTTCAGCCAGGGGTCTATGGCCCGCCTTTTCCGTAAGGCTGGTTTTGATATTATCAATCTGTGGACTGACTATGATGATCAATATTTGATGATTGAAGCGCGTCCAGGCCAGGAGAAGCCAACTGCCCCGCTGCCCCAAGAAGGCGATCTGGATGAACTTCTCAAGGAAGTTATCCACTTTGAGAGCAGTGTTCGGCCGATTCAGGATAAATGGCGCACCGATATTGCCAAAATGCAGGCAGACGGCCGAAAGATTGTGTTGTGGGGCGGCGGTTCCAAGGCGGTATCATTCCTGACAACCCTCGGATTGGGACTTGACGTTATCCAATATGTTGTGGATATTAATCCCAACAAAACGGGAACGTTTCTGGCGGCCAGCGGCCAGGAAACGGTGGCTCCTCATTTTTTAACTACCTATAAACCAGATACGGTTATTATTATGAATCCAATCTATCGAAAAGAGATTACAGAAACCCTGGAAAGCATGGGGCTGTCCCCTGAGATATTGACGGTATGATAACAGCGAAAGTAAAGGATACCTGTCCGGTCTGTGAATTGGCCGATGTGGTCGAATTCGTCCAAATCTTGCAGGTTCCGGCGCATTGCAATCTGCTCTATCCCCAACGAGCAGCCGCGATTGCCGCTCCATCTGGCGACATTCACCTCGGTTACTGTCGCAACTGCGATCATGTCTTTAACCGGACATTTGACCCTTCCCTGATGGTATACACCCAGGATTACGAGAACTCGCTTCACTTCTCCCCCCGTTTTCAAAGTTACGCCAAAGGGTTGGTTGAGAAGCTGGTGAATCGCTACAATCTGCGGGGGAAAGATGTGATTGATATTGGGGCTGGGAAGGGGGATTTTCTGATCATGCTTTGTGAGGCGGGAGAAAACAGGGGGATCGGCTTCGACCCCAGCTATGTTCCCGGCCCGGAGGCAGAGGCGGAAAATGTTACTTTCGTTCAGGATTTCTATTCCAAGAAATATACCAGCTACGCGGCCGATTTTATCGCCTGCCGCCATGTGTTGGAACATATTGAGACGCCGCGTGATTTTGTGGCCTCGGTCCGCAGCGCCGTCGGCGGCCGAACGGAGACGATTGTCTTCTTTGAAGTTCCCAATGTGCTTTATACCCTTCGGGACATGGGCATTTGGGACATCATTTATGAACATTGTTCTTTCTTCAGCCCGCATTCCCTCTCGTACCTCTTTCAAGAGAGCGGGTTTGAGGTGTTGGATGTAACGGCCGTTTTCGGGGGCCAGTTCCTAACCATCGAAAGTCAGTTGGCATCTGAAACGGCCGAACCGGACAGCCACGATTCTATCGCTCCTCTGGTGGATGCTTTTGCCGAGAGTTACAATCATAAGGTGGCTTCCTGGCAGCAGCAGTTAGGACAGATTGTGGCAGACGGCCGTAAGGCGGTTGTCTGGGGGGCAGGCTCGAAAGGCGTTACCTTTTTGAATATCTTGAAAAGCAAGGATATGATTAGCTATGTGGTAGACATCAACCCTCGCAAGGGGGGGATGTTCGTGGCCGGAACCGGCCAGCAGATTGTTCCACCCGAATTCCTGAAGGAATACCGTCCTGATGTGGTCGTTATTATGAATGGCAACTACCAGGATGAAATTCAAAAGACCTTAGAGGAAATGGGGTTGGAAAGCGAAATTTTATTGGCATAAAATAGAGATTGATAATTGGTAGCTGTGACCTGATCACCAATTACCAATTACGTAATTACCCAATTACCGATTGAATATGAAACAACTCTTTGGAAAAGTATTTGAAGGCATGCCGGTGTTGGTGACAGGCCACACCGGATTCAAAGGCTCCTGGCTGACCATGTGGTTGGTTGCGTTGGGAGCCAATGTGATAGGTTACAGTCTGGAGGAGCCGCCTACCGAACCGAGTAATTTTGTTGCATCGGGGATCGGCCGTCATATTACTGACGTACGCGGAGACATCGGCGATCTGGCGAAGTTGTCCCAGACCATGACGACGTATAAACCGAAAATTGTCTTTCATCTGGCAGCCCAACCCATCGTTCTGCGCTCGTTCGACCAGCCGCAGTATACGTTCAAGACCAATGCGCTGGGAACGGTTAATGTGTTAGAGGCGATTCGGACGACTGATTCTGTGAAAGCGGCCGTTTTCATCACCACCGACAAGGTTTATGAAAATCGAGAATGGTTCTGGGGCTATCGGGAGTCGGATCAACTGGGCGGCCACGATCCCTACAGCGCCAGTAAAGCAATGGCCGAGTTGGCGATTGCTGCTTATCGCCATTCCTTTTTTGCAGATGGAAAAGGACCGGCTGTTGCCACCGTGCGGGCCGGGAATGTCATCGGCGGGGGCGATTTTGCAGCCTACCGGCTGGTTCCCGACTGTATGCGGGCTTTGATGAACGGCCAACCGATTGCCATTCGCAACCCGCTGAGTGTCCGGCCCTGGCAGCACGTTCTGGAGCCGTTGAGCGGTTATATCTGGCTGGCAGCCAGGTTGTTTCAGGGAGGGGCCGAGTTTGCCGAAGCCTGGAATTTTGGGCCGATGGAACAGATTGGCGTCACAGCGGCCGATCTGGCCGAGAAGCTGGTTTCGTTGTGGGGCAGCGGCTCCTGGATTCAGACGAACCCGGAACTGGCGAAAGCAGAGACTGGCTTGCTGCGGTTGAGTTGGGAAAAGTCGGCCGCCCGTCTTGGCTGGCGTCCGGTGTATACCTGGGAAGAAGCCCTGACCGAAATTGTGGCCTGGTTCAAGGACTTTCAGAGCGAGGATCGGGATATGCTGGAAATCGGCCTGGAACATATCCAACGCTACGTCAATCGCGCAAGGGAGCTAAAACCAGCCTGGGCGATGGGGAGCGATTAGTTAAAAGTGGTTAGTGAAAAGTGAAAAGTCAATTTTTTACTTTTCACTGATTTTTAAAGGGGGCGAACAAGGGGGAGGAGCAGTAAGATGACCACACTTACCAGAATGGTCATTGGCAAACCCACACGGAAGTAATCTGAAAATTTATAACCGCCTGGCCCCATAACCAGGATATTGACTGGATGGCCCAGCGGCGTCAGGAAAGCCATCGAGGTGGCTAATGCCACGCCTAAGGCAACAGCCTGGGGATTGATGTTCAGTTGGATCGCAGTTTGAATTGCCAACGGGCCAATCATGGCAATAACGGCCGGCCCGCTGATTACCTGCACCAGGATTGTCGCCAGGGTAAACAGCCCAATTAGCAGAACATAGGGGCCATAGCCGCCAAGCAGTTGGATGAGACTGTCGGCAGCAAAGCCAGCGATGCCTGTTTTGGTCAGGGCGACGCCCATTGGCAGCATCCCAATTACCAGGAAAACGGCTTTCCAGCCAATCGCGTCGTAGGCTTCATCGGCCGTTAAGCAGTTGGTTAGGATCATGAGTAAACTGCCTGCCAACATCACTTCGGCCGATGGAATCAGATTGGTGGCGGCGACAAACAGGGTAATCAAGGTGATCGCTGTGGCGAGTTTCATTTTGCTTCGGCGTTCTGGCCGGTAGGGCTGGGTGTCTTGGCCCATCATGATTAAATCTCGCTCAGATTGGAGCAAATGCAAGCGTTGGCGCGGCCCTTGTAGAAGCAAAGCGTCCCCAAATTGCAGGGTGAGGGTCGTCATCCCCCGCCGGATTGGACGCCCTGCACGCCAGATGGCCAGAGCCGTAAAACCAAATTTCTCTCGGAAATTTAATTCCTTTAATGTTTTGTTGATGAGGTTGGAACGAGGTGCCAGCACTACTTCGGTAACAACAATATTTGCCGATTCCAGGTCTGGTTCTTGAAAACTGCGTTTGGGTAAGATTTCAAGGTAAGGTTCAATGTCTTTTTCCTGAAACTCACTCAGACTGCCCTCCAGAATCAGAATATCCCCTGAGAATAACTTTATGTTTGGGGAAGGGGCTAAAATAACCTCTTCGTTCCGTTCTAATGCGATCACGTTGAGGTTGTATTGTTCACGAAAGGTACTATTCGCAAGTACCCTCCCATGCAGAAAAGAACCAATCGGAATTCGAGCGCGAAAAAGCCGTTCATCCATGCGATAGATGTCGGTTAAATCTCTGCTGCCATCGTCACCATTGCTGTTATGAGAGGGAGAGGTTTGGATTTGTTCTGCAAGATTATGCTGGGGCAGGAACCGACGGCCGATAACGGCCATATAGAGAATCCCTGTTGCTACTGCCGGGATACCGACCGGGGCAAAATCCAGCACACCAAATCCGGCCAGATTGTTTTCCCGCAATAGGCCGCTCATGACGATATTGACCGTCGTGAACAAGGTCGCCATACCTCCTAGAATCGTCCCAAAGGCTAGAGGCATCAGCACGCGAGACAGGCGAATTCCACGTTGGTGGGCGGCCCCTGAAACGGCAGGAAGCAGCACGGACGCGGCTGCAATGTTATTCATGACGAGTGAAAGAAATGCCCCGCAAGCCATTACCAGGATTACCAACCGGGTCTCTGACTGCCCGCTCATTCGCAGCAACAACTCGCCTACAAGCTCGCTGACACCGGTAACGGTAAGCCCTCTGGCTATGATGAAGATAGCCATAATGGTAATAACGGCCGAACGGCTAAAACCGGAGAAAGTTTCTTCGGCCGTCAGCACACCCGTTACGCCGAGGCTGACCAACACCAACAAGGCAACAATATCTGCCCGCAGACGATTGGTGAGAAAGAGGACAACGGCTGCCGTTAAAATAACAAGGGTGATAAGAGCGGACAATGAAAACATAGGTTAGTGATCTGATTATCAAACGCTTTGCGCTTTTATAAATCGTGATACATTCTGAGAATTTGATTCATGATACATTAATATTGTACCCGGATATACTATCGCGCACGTTTACAACTGAATAACAAGTAAATACTAACATAAAAATAGAGACTGACAGGAAAGTTTCTCCCGAAATCAGGAACGGGTCGGTCTAAACGACAGAATTTGGGTGCTTTGTTTCAAACAAAAATACCCAGGTATATTCTGGTAGGCTGTTTTGTACAAAGTAATAGTTTTAGGAGGCAAAATGAATCGTAAGAAGTTGTTGAGTGTTTCAGGTCTCGTCGTATTGGGCGTCATGCTCCTCTATGGTCTTACCCGAACAACGAATGTGGCATCGGCCGTTAATCCAGCCGAGGCGGCCAGCTTGACAGCCCAATCAGGACGACAACCTGGCGATGTGTCGTTCCTGACGGGGCCAAATAATGGAGAGCCATTGGATATTGTTCGAAATTATTTAGACAGTCACAAAGCCGACTATGGTCTTGGTTCGGCCGATCTGGCTGATGTAATTATTACAGACCAATATACGGACGCCTATAACGGTGTTACGCATATTTACATGCGTCAGCGTTACCAGGGCATTGAAGTCGCCTTTGGCAATCTCAGCGCCAACGTAGCGGCCGATGGCAGTCTGATTAACCTGCATAGTAATTTTGTTGGAAATCTGGCAAATGCTGTTAACGCGACAGCGGCGGGTCAATCTCAGGCGGCTGCTGTTACGGCTGCGGCCGATGAATTGGGGCTGGTGATCAGTGAACCACTCACTGTTCTGGAAGGCGCGAACGGCCCAGACAACAAAACAGTGTTGAGCGGTGGCGGTATCTCGGCCAGCCCCATTCCCGTTCACCTGGTTTATGAGGTAGGGAACGCAGGTTTGAAACTGGCCTGGCAAATCGAAATTGAGACACTCGACTCGCTTCACTATTGGATTATCTCAGTTGATTCACTCAATGGGCAGCCCTTGACCAAAACGGACCTGGTGGTGAACGATGTGTTTGGCCCGGTTGAGGGGCAGGCGACTTCTCAGGTCGAGCGGCCGGCCGGTGCAGCGATTCAAAGTTCTACACCAGCTCAGAGTAATCCCTCAGCGCCAGACTCTTATGAAGTCTTTGCGGTTCCCAGCGAATACCCGGACGATGGCCCCCGTGTTATTGTGACAAATCCGGCCGATTCAACTGCTTCGCCTTATGGCTGGCATGATACCAATGGCGCTGCCGGGGCTGAGTACACCGTTACTCGCGGCAACAACGTTAATGCTTACCAGGATCAGGACGCAGATGGCATTCCCGAACCTGGCGAACAGCCTGATGCTGGCGCCACGTTGGACTTCACCGGCGCTTTGGTTCCGCTAGACCTGGCAAATGATCCCCTGACCTATGTCAATGCGGCTATTACCAACCTCTTCTATTGGAGCAACACCATACACGATGTTTTTTACCATTATGGTTTTGATGAAGTCTCCGGTAATTTCCAGGAAAATAACTATGGTAATGGCGGGTTAGGTGGTGATAGTGTCCAGGCGCAAGGCCAGGATGGCAGCGATACGAACAATGCTCGCTTCTTTCCGTCGGTTGATGGCAGCCAGCCAAGAATGGAAATGTATCTTTGGAATCAGACGACACCTCGGCGTGATGGCGACCTGGAAAGCAGTGTTATCGTCCACGAATATGGTCATGGCATTTCCAATCGTCTGACAGGTGGGCCTGCTACGGTCGGCTGTCTCAACAACAGCGAACAAATGGGTGAAGGATGGAGCGACTGGCTGGCGCTCACTTTGACGGCAAAGGCCAGCGATACGGCTAATACTTCGCGTGGTATTGGCACTTATGTCCTCGGTCAACCCGTTACAGGTGTTGGTATTCGGCCTGCTCCGTACAGTTACGACATGAGCCTGAATAATTTCACTTATGCCAATTTGCCTTCGATGGCAATTCCGCATGGTGTTGGTTTTATCTGGGCGACGATGACCTGGGATATGTACTGGAACCTGGTCAATGAACATGGTTTTAATCCTGACTTTTATGGGGATTGGACGACCGGCGGCAACAACCTTGCGATCCAGATCGTCATGGATGGGATGAAGTTGCAGCCATGCAGCCCCGGCTTTGTAGACGGCCGAGATGCCATCCTCCAGGCTGATATAAATTTAACCGGCGGCCAAAATCAATGCGCCATTTGGGATGCTTTTGCCCGGCGGGGCTTGGGCTTTAGCGCCAGCCAGGGCAGCAGCAGCAGTACCAGTGACGGAACGGCCGCTTTTGACACTCCGCCGTCCTGTGCCTTTCTGGATGCGACGCCAGTTTCTCAGCAGATATGTGCTGGAACGGACGCAGACTTTAGCATTGGGGTTGGAGAGGCGTATTCTGGCAGTGTGACCATGAGCGCTGTTGGCAATCCCGCCCCGTCAACAACAACTTTTAACCCCAATCCGGTTGCTGCTCCTGGCAGTACCGTACTCACAGTTGGGAATACGTCCGGGGTTTCTGCCGGTCTTTACACGATTACGATTACCGGTACCGATGGCGTGAATACGGAGGATACCTCGGTTGATCTGGAAGTCGTGACCGCAGCGCCTAGTGAGCCGACCCTGGTAACGCCGCCTAATGGCGCGACAGGGACCAGCACCTCTCCGACTCTGACCTGGAATCCGGTTGCTGGGGCGATTAGCTACACGGTGGAAGTCGCCACCGACGCTGGCTTCAGTAATATCATTCACACCAATACGGTGGCTGGAACCAGTGACTCTGTCTCCGGTCTCGCTATAACGACACAGTATTTCTGGCGCGTTCGGGCAGCCAATAGTTGTGGAACCGGGACGAACTCGGCCGCTTTCGATTTCACCACCGGACAAGAGTTCTGCAACGGTACACCCATGACCCTCCCAGGGACCGGAACAAGCGGTACAGCTTCCCTCTATCCGTCAAATATTGTTGTGAGTGGAATTGATACGAGTGTCACGGATGTGAATCTACGACTCACGGATCTGTCTCACACCTACCCCGATGATTTAGACATGCTGCTGGTTGGGCCACAAGGCCAAAATCTGATTTTCATGTCTGATTCGGGCGGAAGTACGGATGTCGTGAATATTGAGTTGGTAATTGATGATAGCGCTGGCGCTCCTTTGCCTGATGCGACGGCCCTTTCCAGTGGCACGTATCAAGCGGCAAATTACGGTTCTGGGGATTCTTTCCCGGCTCCGGCGCCTGGCCCATCGGCGGCGACGACGATGGCTACCTTTAATAGCACCGACCCGAACGGCACCTGGAGTTTGTACATCAATGACGACGCCGGTGGCGACAGCGGTAGTTTGGGTGGTTGGTGTCTGGCAATTGAAACGGTCCCCGGCGGGCCTACTGCCACGCCAACGGCGACTGCTACGAATACGCCAGTGCCTACCGCGACAGCAACGGCAACAGCGACATCTACCCCGGACAGTACACCGGTGGCAACGCCGACCGCAACGGCCACCAGTAATCCTACTGGCGTTGAGGTGACGAACTTTAGCGGTCAATCGAATGCAGGCGGTCTGGCTGTCTTTGCTGGATTGTTGATCTTTGGGTTTATGATAGCGATTATCTTACTGTATCGGCGACCGGCGCGTGAAAACGGGTAAACGGCCGAATACCAATTAGTAGTTGCTAAAAAGGAAGGGGCAAGCTCATTTGGGCTTGCCTCTTTTTATTTGAGCGATTTGACGGCTCGGTTAATTCGCTCCAGCGCTTCTTGAAGAATGGAGCGGGGGCAGGCGAAGTTTAGACGCATAAAGTAAGCTCCTTCTTCGCCGAAGATGTCACCCGCTTCCAGGTAGACGTTGGCTTCTTCCAGAAAGAAACGGTGGAGATCGGCCGCTTCCAGGTTGAGACGGCTGCAATCAAGCCAGGCCAGGTAGGTTCCTTCTGGTCGTCTCATTTTGATTTCCGGGATGTTCTTTTCCAGATAGTCGGCCAGGAAGTTGCAGTTGTCGGATAGATAAACCAGTAGTTGTTCAAGCCAATTTTCCCCCTCTTCATAGGCGGTTTGGAGGGCTAACATCCCCATGAGATTGATGGCATGAGAGATGGAACTGTTTTGAAGGGTATCTTTGAACCGGGCGTGGAGGTCGGGATTGGGGATAATGATATTGGAGGTTTTTAGTCCGGCCAGGTTGAAGGTCTTGCTTCCTGCGTTGCAAACGACGGCGTTTTGGGCGAATTCTGGGCCGAGGGTGGCGTAGTTGGTAAATGTTCGAACAGGAGTCGAATTGCCGTTGGTCAAATTACCGGGGGTCGAATTATTATTTAGGATCAGGTCGCAGTGGACTTCGTCGGAGACAACGAGGACATCGTTTTGGTTACAGATTTCTCCCAGACGGCGCAGTTCGTCGGCCGTCCAAACACGGCCGATGGGGTTATGGGGGCTGCATAGGATGATCATTTTTGTGTTGGGGTCTTTAGCTCTTTGGGCAAGGTCGTCAAAATCCATGGTGTAGTAGCCGTCGTTGTTGATGAGTGGGTTCTCGACAATTTCACGGCCGTTGTTGGTGATGGAGCTATAAAAGGGGAAGTAAACGGGCGTCTGAATGATGATACCGTCGCCGGGTTCGGTGAAGGTGTTGATGATCTGTACCAGTCCAGCAACGACGCCAGGGGTTTGGGAGAAATCTTCGGCTGTGATGGTCAGGCCGTAATGACGCTGCATCCAGTTGATAACGGCCGTGTCATAAGCCTCGGTGCGGCTGGTATAGCCAAAGGTTCCTTGTATGGCGCGTTGCGCTAATGCTTCGATAACGGGTTTGGGGACGATGAAATCCATGTCTGCCACCCATAAGGGAAGGGTGCGGTTGGGGCCGGTAAAGCGGTCGGTGGCGACGATTTGTATCTGGCCGTCTTGGTCGGTAGCAAACATATAGCCCCATTTGCTGGAGCCGTTTTGAGTGCGGTCTAATTCCTGGTCAAAATTGTAAATTGTTTTGTCAGTCATATTCGTTGAGGTATCCTTTCCTGGTGCTATTTATTATCATCTATATGAATTGTACCAAATTTTCTCGGAGGACAAGATGTTACGTGCATATGAGGAAAAAGATATAGAAACGTTGTTAGATGTCTGGTACCAGGC
>JBAPRX010000288.1:0-3953 GCA_049281335.1 Promineifilaceae bacterium (SeqCode) | reverse complement strand
GGGAAGCGCTTCGCCGTTGAGCGAGGCAGTGACCGTCTCTTCAGGCAGCGGCGGCAGCAAAACGGCCGGAATGCGCCAGATGGCCGGTTCGATCTGATCCCAGGCAACTGTTTCAGGGTCGGGGGTTGGCGTTTGAGCCTGGGATTGGTTGTCGGTCAGGAACCATTCGGAGTCGGTCGGGCTGCAATCGGTTGTTCCGACAGTGATAGCGGCGATGTTGCAAAGCGGCCGTTGTTCCAGTCCCGGCGGCGTCACAAACTCCGTCGGCGGTTGGCCGCCGTTGTCGCCCAGGACGGCCAGCATATCGTAATCGCTGTAAACGCCCTCCATATAAGCCGACCACAAGGGCGCTGCTCCGGTCAGGCCGCTGATATTCAACATTTCGCTGTTGTCGGTGTTGCCGGTCCAGACTCCGACCACCAGACCGGGCGTATAGCCCATTGTCCAGTTGTCGCGGAAGTCATTGCTGGTTCCCGTTTTGGCCGCCGCCGGGAATTGGAGCGCCAGGGGGTTGTTCCGGCCCATTGCCGGGATACGGGCGTTGTCATCATCGAGAATGTTGCTGATCAGGTAGGCGACGCGGGGATCGAGCACCTGTTGGGGAGCCGGAGGCTGGTATTCGTAAAGCACTTCGCCTGATGTTTTTTCCACTTTGAGGATGGCCGCTGGCGGGATGCGGAAGCCGCCGTTGGCGAAGATGCTGTAAGCGGCCGTTAATTCCAGCGGGGTCACATCGCCGCCACCCAATGTCAAAGAGAGGCCATAGCGGCTGGGGTCGTCGGCCCAACTGGTGATACCCATTTGGGTGGCGAACTCAATCAGGCGCGGCACGCCGATGTCTTGCAAGACCAGAATGGCCGGAATGTTGTAGCTGTTTGCCAGAGCGTCGCGCAGACGAACCGGGCCATGAAAGGCGCTGTCATAGTTGACAGGGGAGTAGGTCGAGCCGTCAACCTGCGAGTAATCCACCGGGACGTCCCACAGCAAGTCGGCCGCTGTCCAGGCCGGGGGACTGCCATCCGCACCGGGTGAGAGGGCGGCGGCATAGGTCAGGGGCTTGATGCTGCTGCCCGGCTGCTGGCCGCTGAGGGCGATATTGACGTGGCCGTCTATCGTTTCGTCGTGGTAATCAACGCTGCCCAGCATGGCAAGAATCTCGCCTGTCCCTGGTTTCATAGCAACCAGGGCGGCGTTGGTCAGATTATGCTCCGGGCCAACGGCGTTGACGTGCTGGCGGGCCAGCAGTTCGGCCAGGTGTTGGTAGTTCATGTCGAGGGTGGTGGTGACCCGCAGGCCACCGTTGGCGACAACGTCGGCCCCAAATTGTTCTTCCAAAAGCTGGCGAACGTAAATGGCGAAATGAGGCGCTTCCAGGCTGACTTCTTGTGGGGCAAAGGTGAGCGGTTCCAGGTAGGCAGTTTCGGCGTCGCTTTGGGTGATGAAATTTTCACTGACCATCAGATTTAAGACCAACCACTGCCGTTCTTTGGCCCCATCCAGGTTGGTTAGCGGGTCTAGTTCCACCGGGCTTTGGGGCAGGGCGGCCAGGAGGCTGGCTTCGGCCAGGGTCAGGTCGGTGGCCGATTTGCCGAAGTAAGTTTGGGAGGCCGCTTCGACGCCGTAAGCGAGATTGCCGTAATAGATTTCGTTTAGATACATCTCCAGAATTTCATCTTTGGTGAATTTCCGGTTCATCATCCAGGCCAGGATGATCTCTTTGGTCTTACGGCCGTAATCAACGGCCGTTCGCTCTTCATAGTCAAAGACGATGTGGCGGACAATCTGTTGGGTGATGGTGCTGCCGCCGACCGGCCGTTCGTCGGGATTGCGGAGGTTGGAGATTAGAGCCGCTACCAGGGAGGGGGCGTCCAGGCCGATGTTATCGTAAAAGGTGTCATCTTCAACAGAAATGGTGGCGTCAATCAAATCCTGGGGAATCTGGGCCAATGGAATCTGGGTGCGTTTCCCTTCGCCAAAGATTTCCCACAGGAGGTGGCCGTTGCGATCCATGATACGGGTTGTCTCGAAGGATTCTCGGTCGCGGGCGGAATCCAGGGCGGCGATGCCGTCTTCGATTTCCCCGGAGAGGCTGGTGTAGACCAGGGTTCCGGCGACGGCGACGCCCGCAAAGACCAGGACGGCCGTCAGGAGAATGCCGATCAGGAACATTCGGCTCACACAGCCGCAGCCACGTCGGCCGTTTTGCTGCTGGTGGACATATCGCACCGGTTGGGTTGGTTGTTGGTCATAATATTGCATGAATGACTCCTAAAACAGTTGGTAGTCGGTCGTAAACAATGAAAAGTGAAAAGTCATCAGTAAAAAGTATCATTGTCAGTTTAGCCGACCTTGTTGGCGCTTGCTGTCCGTTCAGGTGACGCTTGGGTGACGCTTACCTGACACAACTTGTCTCCTTAATACTTTTTTTACCTTTTGCTAACAAGATTCATAGAAAGTTATGGTTTAATGATAGATGTAAGATTAACAAGAGTACCCACAATATATCTTGCTATCTTATCTTAACTACTCAGATGTCAGGCGCTTTTCTCCAAGTCCCTACACTTTTCAAGTGCCTGACATCTCCAAGGATGTATAGATTCACCCTATTTTAGCAAAAGGACGTTGACTACGATGTTCAAGAATGCTTCACTTAAACTATTCTCGGTGCGGGGAATTGATATTCGCTTACACTTTACTTTTCCGTTGATTCTACTTTGGGCTGCCCTGGAGTTTGGTCTCTTTCTCGGCGGCGGTTGGAGCGGGGCTGTTTTTGGCGTGATTGCGATTTCGCTCCTCTTTGTTGTTGTCACCCTCCACGAACTGGGACACAGTTTCGCTGCCATGCGGTACAACGTACCGGTTGAAAGGATTGTATTATCCCCTATCGGTGGTATTGCTCAACTGCGGCGGATGCCAGAGGATCCGAAGCAGGAGTTTGTTGTGGCGATTGCCGGCCCGGCCGTTAATTTCGTCATTGCTGTGATATTAGGCGTCTTTGTTCTGGGCTTTGGCATCCACCTCGTCAACCCCTTCGTGGCCCTCGGCCGTTTCTCGTTGACGGCGTTGTTCTCTTATCTGTTCATCTCCAATATTTTCCTGGCCCTCTTTAACCTGATTCCGGCTTTCCCGATGGACGGCGGTCGTGTTTTGCGGGCGTTGTTGGCGATGCGGCTGGAGTATGGTCGAGCGACGAAGATCGCGGCCACAATCGGCCGTGGCTTTGCCATTCTCCTGGGTATCTACGGCTTTTTCGGCGGCGGCATCTTCCTGATGGTGATCGCCTTCTTCCTGTACACGATGGCCGGTCAGGAATCGGCCGCTGTGCAAGTCAGCCGTGCCTTGAAAGGTTACACGGTCCAACAGGCTTATAACTCGTCCGTCCACCGACTGCACCCGGACCACACATTGCAACATGCAGCCAATATGATGCTCTACAGTGGTCAGGATACCCTGCCGGTGACGCAAGACGGCCGATTCGTTGGCATTGTCACCCAGCGTCAGGTCTTTGAACTGCTTGAGGCTCGTGGCCCGAATACGCTGGTCGGCCAGATTATGAAGCAGGACGTGGCCCCCGTTTCCCTTCAAAGTGAGATTACGGCCGTGCAGCGGCGTTTCGTTGAAGAAAACGTCACTGCCCTGCCGGTCGTTGGCAACGGTGACTTCCTGTTAGGGCTTATCACCCGCCGCCACATTGCGGAACTATACAGGATGCTGTCTGCCACGCCGCAGATCATTCACGGCGTTCAATCGGCCTGATGCCGGTATTCGGTAATTGGGTAATTGGTAATTAGTAACTGACTGGGGCTACTAATTACCAATTACCACTTACGAGTTATATTCCCATCTCCATATAAGTACGGGCAATCTTCCGCAGGGAAACCACAAAAGCGGCCGTTCGGAAATCGTTAATGGTGGAGTCGCTGTGGAAGACTTCGCTAATCTCCTGGTAGGCC
>JBAPRX010000287.1:0-26115 GCA_049281335.1 Promineifilaceae bacterium (SeqCode) | reverse complement strand
TTTGATAATTTTTATCAGGGACACCGGCAGGCTGTTCATCCCTCGGCCGTTTTTGTCGAAGGCGATCTGGCGGATGCCGCTCTGGTTGAGGATGTCATTGCGACTCACAAGCCAGATGGCATTATGCACTTTGCTTCCAATACGTTGGTGGGGGAATCAATGGAGCAGCCGTTCCTCTATCTGGGTGACAATATCACCAATGGGCTGAATTTGCTGCGGAGTGCCGTGAAACATGGCGTCGGCCGTTTTATCCTTTCTTCTACGGCCAATCTCTTTGATGATCCTGAACAAATTCCAATCCGACCGGAGGAGCGAATCGTTCCCGGCAGCCCATACGGCGAATCGAAATATATCCTGGAACGGTACCTGTATTGGATGGATCGCCTGTGTGATCTGCGGTATGCTGCCCTGCGGTACTTCAACGCCTGTGGCGCTGTTTCGGCCGAATTGGGGGAAGATCACGACCCTGAAACTCACCTCATTCCGCTGGTGCTGGATGTGGCTCTTGGCAAGCGGGAGAAGATTATGATCTTTGGCGACGATTACGACACTCCGGATGGTACCTGCGTTCGGGATTACGTTCACATCCTCGATCTGGCCCAGGCCCATATCCTGGCGCTTCGGGGGCTTGGCAATGGTAGCCGCACCTATAATTTAGGGAATGGGCGAGGGTTCAGCGTTTTGGAAGTGATTGAAACGGCCCGGAAAGTGACAGGACGGCCGATTCCGGCAGAGGTTGGCCCTCGGCGAGATGGCGATCCGGCCGTTTTGGTGGCGGACAGTGAAAAGATCAAGCAGGAGCTTGGTTGGAAGCCTAAATATGACACGCTTGAATCTATTATTCGCAGCGCATGGGCGTGGCACGTGGCAAACCCTAATGGTTTTGAGAGTCCCCGTTGAGAAAAACTCGCTCGTTCTAGACGGAAAACGGGTTGGATACAGGGTAAGACCCAGGAAAGTGACTATACCGATTATTGGGTGTTACAGTTTGAGAACTTTTTTGGCGTTTTCTAGCAGAATCTTCCGGCGGACTTCTTCCTTGAGTTCCAGGGTTTCAAAATCTCGGAGCCACCGGTCGGGCTGCAAGACGGGATAGTCGGAACCGAATAGAACTTTGTCTTTCAGGAGGGAGGAGATGTATTTAACGAGGATCGGCCGAAAATATTTGGGCGACCAGCCGGACAGGTCCATGTAAACATTGCCCTTGTGAAGCACCACTGCCAGTTGTTCTTCCTGCCAGGGAACGGCCGGATGGGCCATGATAATGGTCAAGGATGGAAAGTCGGCGGCAACATCGTCTAGTAGCATTGGGTGGGCATATTTGAGTTTATAGCCACCACCACCCGGCGTGCCGGAGCCAACGCCTGTTTGGCCTGAATGGAAGAGTACGGGAATTTCGAGTTCGGCCGCTTTTTCCCACAGTGGATAAAAACGAGTGTCATTGGGGAAAAAAGCCTGGGTCGAAGGGTGGAGCTTGAGTCCCCGCAAGCCAAGTTCTTTCACCGACCGCTCTAACTCCTGGACAGCCAACTTACCTTTCCAGGGGTCTACAGAGGCAAAGCCAATAAACTGTTCGGGGTACTGCTGAACGATACTGGCAATATAATCATTGCCAACGTAGGGAACGCCGCTGGTTGTCTCGGCATCAATCTCGAAAATTACGGCAAAGATGTCGAGAGCGTTGAACTTTTCGTACATTTCTTTCGGAGTCAAGGGCATTTGCCCGGCCCCAAAATAACTGGACATGGCCTCTTTTTCTAACGTAGAAGGATGGTCGGCTGGAGCAGGCACATGAACATGAACATCAATCGCTTTCACAATAAACTCCTAAGACTATTTAACGTAGAGACGCAAAGGGCAGGGATGCAAAGGAAATACCAATTACTAGTTCACAGCCCGTTCTTTGCCTTCCCAGTAAGGTTGGCGCAGGTCGCGCTTTAGAATTTTACCTGCCCCACTCATGGGCAAAGGCTTTGTCCGAATTTCGACGCTTTTGGGGCATTTGTAGCTGGCAATGCGTTCCCGGCAGAAGGCGACAATCTCGTCGGTAGATATGGATTTTCCCTCTTTTGGAAGGATGACAGCATGAACTGCCTCGCCCCATTTGTCATCTGGAATACCAAAAACGGCACAGACGGCAACGGATGGATGTTGGTAGATGACGCTTTCGACTTCGGCCGAATAAATATTCTCACCGCCAGAAATTATCATATCCTTCAGTCGATCAACAATATAAACAAAGCCATCCTCATCCATATAGCCTAGATCACCAGTGTGCATCCAACCGCCGCGAAGGGCTACGGCCGTTTCATTTGGCTTGTTCCAATATCCGGCCATTACATTTGGACCACGTGTCACAATCTCACCAATTTCTCCACGAGGGAGTTCATCATCTTCCGGGCCAACGATTCTTACTTCCATTGTAAAAACAGGTTGTCCGGCCGATCCAACTTTTGCCAAATTTGGTCCTTCAATGACATGGTATTGGTCCGTTAACATGCTGATATTGGGCGATGTCTCAGTCTGACCATAACCCTGAAAGAAGCGCCAGTGGGGAAATGCCTCTCGCGCCCTGGCAATAAGGGCAGGCGGCATGGGAGAGCCGCCATAATTGATCCCACGAAGCGTAGACACATCGTAATTTTCTCGACCGGAGAAGTTACAAAGCATATTGACCATTGTGGGAACCAGGGCGCAGTGGGTGATGTGATAGTTCTCTACAGCTTTGAGCATCTGTTCGGGTGTGAATTTCGGCATAAATACATGCGTTCCTCCATGAAGGGTAACGCCCATATTCCACTGACAGTCAGCGATATGGAACATGGGAGCGGAATGGAGGTATGTCATTGGGGTTCCTTCATATATATTGAGAAGGACAACAAGAGCGTTATTGACGAGATTGCGGTGGGTTAGCATAACGCCTTTAGGCAAACCAGTGGTTCCACCTGTGTAAAAAATGCCAACAACATCATTTTCACTTTCGGATTGATCATCTATAGGCTGTGCGGCCGAAACAAGGCTTTCATGGCTCAAAAGGCCATCAGGTACATCGAAATCATCAGCATAAATAAGATGCTTCACTGTGGGGGTATTAGCCATAATAATCGGAGCCATATTTTTATGGGCTTCGTCAACAACAAGCGTAGTCACCTCTGCGTCTTGGAGCATGTAGGAAAGCTCTGGGAGAGCAAGACGGGTGTTCAGGGGAACAATAACACCACCCGCCCAGGGAACGGCAAAGAAGTATTCCAGGTAGCGGTCGCTGTTAAATGCAAGGATGGCTATATGGCCTCCCTTCTCTAACCCCAACCCATGTAATGCACCTGCCAGCCGGGCTACTCTTTCGGCAAATTCCGACCACTTTAGCCGACGCTCACCGTCAATGGTAGCAATGCCGTTGCGATTAATCTGTGCCGCTCGTCTAAGGCCTTGAGTAATAAACATGTTTTGACCTCGTTTGGAAGTCACCGCTTGGTGTTTCGGGTACATCAAGGAATCTTTATCTGTTGAATCGTGTGAAATTCCTCTTCAGACACCATTTTTACATTGTGTAAGCTTACCTTTCACAACGCTTGACAGTCAAATAATATTATAGTATATTGTGCAACGCGCAAAACAAAAAGAGCGTTCGGTTTGTTTATTATACACAAATCCAGAAAAAACGTACAAATATCCTGTGCCTTATCCTAAATCTATCAAAACTATCAATACTATTTTAGACGCGGCAAGAGTTCTTTTTGTCAAGAGAAACTATGCCGATGTCACAATTACTGAACTTGCTGAACAGGCTAATGTCTCGGCGGGAGCTATGTATCATCATTTTTCCGGCAAAGAGGATATCTATTTGCAAATGATGCATCAGATGCTGGATGAGATTAGAGACATTTTGGAACGGTCTATTAATAATGTAAGTAATGACTCCTGCCGGGAACGTTTACGGCAATCTGTCCTAACCTTTTTGCAGTTACCTGAGGAGTTTCTGGGGGTTTTACGCCTGGTGCGACGCGATATTAATATCTTTGCAGGTCCAGTTCGGACGGAGTTGATTCACGCTTATCAGAAGACGATACCGGAACAAGTTGAGGATATATTAAAGGATGGAATAGATAGTGGGGAATTACAGGATGTTGATGCCCGATTGCTTTCCTGGCAAATGGTGGCCCTGGTAGAGGTTTCCCTCCACCCCGATAGTCGAAAAGTTTTAGGCGGGCCTGGAGAGACGGCCGATTATCTGACCAGCCTTTTTCTGGACGGGATCGCAGTTCGGGAAACGGCCGGTAAAGTGTTGTAATGAAGTGGCAATTTGGGCTTACGAAGTCGTTCGAGCCAATTACCGAGCTGTTTTAAAGCTGTAGAAAAGGCAATTAAATGAGTGGTTTGTTCTTTGAAGAATTTGAGATTGGCGCAACTTATGAATCACAGGCACGGACTGTTAACGAAGCGGATGTTGCCACATTTGCCGGTTTGTCAGGCGATTTCAATCCTTTGCATACTGACGCCGAGTTTGCAAAAACGACTATTTTTGGAGAACGGATTGTTCATGGAATGCTGACGGTAGCGATGTCTACCGGCATGTCAAACTGGACAGGTTTGTTTGCGGGGACAACGATTGCTTTGTTGGAGCAGAATATTAAGTACAAAGGCGCCGTTAAATTTGGCGATACGATACGCTTGAAGATGACGGTTACGGAGAAAAAGGAAACATCAAAACCCGACCGGGGAATCGTGACAGTGGCGGCCCAGGTCTTGAACCAGCATGACCAGCTTGTGGTGGACATGATTTGGGTTCACCTGATGAAACGAAGAGAGAGCGACTAATTTGGTTGTGGTCGTATAGATTGAAGACCAGGCTGAGGGTTCTTAATTATGGAGGCGAGGTTGTTTAAGGATAGTGTGGTTGTCGTTACCGGGGGTGGGAATGGCATTGGGCAGGCCACGGCCGTTCGCTTCGCCAAAGAGGGCGCACAAGTGGTAATTTTCGATCTCGACGAAGCGGGATTGGCGGAAACTCAAAGCCAGGTTGAGGCGTTCGGGGGCAAAATCACTTCCGTTGTTGGCAGCGCCTCCTCCCGTAGCGATGTGCAAAGAATGGTGGAGACGGCCGTTTCTAAATTTGGCGGCTTGCATGTTCTGATTAACAACGCTGGCATTACCCGTGATGGACTGACGACCCGGATTAAAGAGGGCCAACCCCTTTTTATGTCTGACGAAAAATGGGATGCGGTATTGGACGTTAACTTGAAAGGCACCTGGCTGTGCTGTCAGTTAGCGGCTGTTCCAATGATTGAGCAAGGATATGGTCGAATTAACAACACGGCCTCTATAGCTGCTCTGGGCAATATTGGACAGGCTAATTATGCTGCCTCAAAAGCCGGCATCATAGGCTTAACCAAAACATTGGCGCTGGAATTTGCTCGTTATGGTATTGGCGTCAACTGTATCGCTCCTGGCGGCGTCAAAACTCGTATGATTGAATCTATTCCCCAGAAAGTTATGGACAGGTTGATTGAAGGTATCCCGTTCAGACGCTTTGCCGAACCGGAGGAAATTGCGGCCGTTCATTTATTCCTGGCATCTAAAGAAGCCTCTTATATTACAGGGCAAGTTCTTTTTGTCGATGGCGGCACTTCGGCCGGTGCATGACAGACTCTTGAAAGATACCACATGAAAAAGCACAAAGACGAAATAGTAAATTGAACAGTCAACAATTTTTCACTCGCCGGTTTTCTAATATGTTTGGCCTGCGCCTGGGGTTACTTTCTCTGGTAGTTACTGCGTTCATTGTTCTATTCAATATAAATATTGGCGCTATCGGCCAGGGGCTGGCTTATGCTCTCGTAGGTGTTGCAGTTTATCTGACCTTTCGTATTCTTCATTTCCCGGATTTGACAGTTGATGGTTCCTTTCCGATAGGCGGCGCTGTTTGTGCGGCGATGATTGTGGCCGGTGTTCCGGCAGAATACACGCTGGTGGCAGCTTTTATGGCCGGGGCAGTTACCGGTCTGGTTACTGCCTTGATAACCATCTGGTTGAAAATCGAAGGGCTATTAGCCAGTATTATTGTCATTACCGGCGCCTATACGATTACCTTGCGAACTTTGGATGCCCGAAGCAATTTACCCCTATTGGGCGAACGCACCATTTTGACCCCCTATCAGATACCGCTGCGAACCTGGCTGGTTGATACGTTTGGCGCTCAAATGCGCCGCCAGTCAAATAATATCGTTGAAATTGTTGTCTTTATCGTGGTTGTTTCGGTGGTGCTAATGGTTCTGAATTGGTTTTTGCACACCGAACTGGGGTTGATGATTCGGGCTGTGGGCCAGAATGATCAGATGGTTCGCGCCCTGGGCTTTAACCATAACCTGATGGTAATTCTGGCATTAGTGGTTTCAAACGGCTTGGTCGGACTGGCTGGGGCGTTGACAGTGCAACTGCTGGGCTTTGCCGATGTTTCGTTGGGCTTTGGGGTTATTATTCGCGGGCTTGCTGCATTGATGATTGGGGAGGTTCTATTACGGCCGCACTCAGTTGGACAACAAATCCTGGCGGCTGCAGTTGGTATGCTCGTTTTTGAAATTTCGCGGGCCTGGGTATTTGCAGCCCTTGATTTGCCCACAACAGATATACGCCTGGTGAGCGCCCTGGTGGTACTGGCGGCGCTGGCGGTGCCAAAGGTCAACAAGAGCTGGCAGGATTGGCGAAATAAGCGCCATCCCCAATTAGCCACTCAAAAGGTTAGTGAAGAGAGCGTGCGAGATGCTGCGTCTTGATAATATTTCTGTTTCGTTTAATGTAGGCACGCCGAATGAGGTAAAAGCCCTTAAGAATCTTTCATTACAGGTTAAGGAAGGCGAGTTTATTACTGTCATCGGGCCTAATGGTGCGGGCAAAAGTACGCTGTTTAATGTGATAGCGGGAACGGTGCCGATTGCCATGGGGCATATTTATCTGGATGACACTGATATTACAAACTGGCCGGAGTATAAATGTTCACTTGAGATCGGCCGCGTTTTCCAAAATCCGGCTTTGGGAACCTGTGCTGATTTGACGATTCGTGAGAATTTGTCCCTGGCGGATATGCGGGGCCGGAGGCCGGGGTTGCGTGCGGCCGTAAAAAAGGGGAATGAAGCTCAACTTCATGAACTGGTTAAGGATATCAACCTGGGACTTGAAACGCGGATGGACACGAATGTGGGTCTGTTAAGCGGGGGGCAGCGCCAGGCGCTGGCGCTGGCTATGGCTGGAATGAAGCGGCCGAAACTGCTGCTGCTTGATGAACATACGGCCGCTCTTGACCCAAACGCTTCACATCAGGTCATTGATTTGACCGTCAAACTTATCGAAGAGTTTCACCTGACTGTCATTATGATTACGCATAGTATGCAGCAGGCAGTTGATGTTGGGAATCGCATTCTGATGATGGACCGGGGCAATATCTTGTTTGACTTATCTGGCCCTGAGCGAAAAAACCTTCAATATCACCATTTAATCGAACGCTTCCGCGCTTTGCACACGGGAACCGATTTAACTGATCGCACTATCCTTAGTTAAGGAGAGTGGGTATTAGTTGGCAGTCGGCAACTGACAGCCAATATTCGATTTTCGATATGGAATTTGATCACAGAAACTTTGAGTTCCATAAATAACTCTGTATTGCTCACTGTTTATTTTCCACTGTTTATGATTAGGTAAGGAGGATCATGATGTTTGGTAAAAAGTTGGTTGTATTGCTATTGGTTCTATTGTTGATGTTGGCAGCCTGTAATACGGCCGAGGAAGAGACGCCAACAGCGACAACGGCCGCTGCCGTAGAGGAGGAAGCCACTCCAATGGAGGAAGAAGCTGAAGCCACGCCAACGGAGGAGGAAGTTGAGGCTACTCCAATGGAGGAAGAGGTCTCTGAAGAGGATATGCCCGTTGTTGCCATCATCAGGCTTGGCCCGCTGCCGCCATTCATGTTGTCCACTCAGGGTACGATGGATGAACTGGCAGCTTATGGATTTGTAGATGGGGAGAATATCAGCATCATCCTGTACGACGCCGGTATGGATGTGCCAACTGCCAATACTCAGATCGAGGAGGCTATTGATTCAGGAGCAGACTTCCTCATCACCATCACGACTCCTGTAACGCTTGCGGCCCTGAATGCCACACAGGATATGGGTAGCGATGCGCCTTTTATTTTGTTTAACACCGTTACGGAACCGTATGCTTCTGGTATAGCTGAATCGCCTTGCGACAAACCTGACTATGTCTGGGGATCGCAAGCGCTGCCAGATTTTGAACAGATTATGCCTCTGGTATTTGATGTTAATCCTGATATTGAGACGGTTGGCGTTGTATTCAGCCCCTCAGAACCAAATGCAGTTGCCAGTCTGGCGATCATGGAACCGGTCGCTGAGGAGTTGGGTTTGACGCTGATAGAGAAATCAGTGGCAGAAACGGCCGAAGTCGGTCAGGCAGCAGAAGCGGCCGCTTCGGAGGGTATTGATGCCTTCTATATTCCAACCGACAGCACTGTTGGAAATGGGTTAGCAGCCATTCTTGGCGTGGCCGAAGATGAAGGGATTCCGGTTTTCTTCGCTGATAGTTCTCAGACCTATTCCGGGGCGACGGTTGGGGCTGGCCTTAGCTATTATCAAGAAGGGGTTGATACAGCAAGGGTGTTGATTGCGTATCTTAATGGCGAAATTGACATCGCCACGACGGCTATTTCTAAACAGCCTGGAACGCGAATTGGAATTAATCTGGATTCAGCTGCGGCGGAGGGAGTTGAAATTCCACAGGCGCTGCTGGATAAGGCTGACTTTGTTATTGAGAATGGCGATAGCACCGAACAAGCTCAAAGTCTTCCAGATGTGAGTCATGAGGAACTTGTACAAATGGATCAGGCGTTCCTTGCCGGGTTGGCTTGCGAATAAGTTCGTAATGCTTAATTCATAGAAGGGTTGTGGTTTTTGTCGAACCACCCTCAGGCTCGTACAATAAAATAGTGTGTGAATTAAAGGTACTGCCAGCAAGATGTCTGGCAGTATCTATTTATTTATAAGGAAATTACAATGACAGAATCAATAGGCTTTATCGGCTTGGGAATTATGGGAAGGGGCATGGCGGCAAATTTGCTCAAGGAAGGTTTTGCGGTGCGGGTTTGGAATCGAACGGCCGAACGGATGGCCCCATTGGTCGAAGCGGGGGCATCACAAGGGAGCAGTCCGGCCGATGTAGCGGCTCACAGTGACATTATCATCACCTGTGTCAGTGACACGCCGGATGTGGAAGCGGTTATTTTGGGCCAAGATGGGGTCGTTGGGGGCGTCCGAGAAGGGTCGCTTGTCATTGACATGAGTACCATCAGCCCCCAGACGACCCGCGATATTGCTGACAAGCTGGCCGACAAAGGGGTTCACATGCTCGACGCCCCCATCAGTGGTGGCAGCGAAGGAGCCGCAAACGGAACCCTCAGTATTATGGTCGGTGGGGATGTGGAGCAGTTTGAACGGGCCAGACCTGCTTTTGAGGCAATGGGCAAGACGATTACCCATGTCGGCCGAAACGGGGCTGGGCAAACAGTTAAATTGGTCAATCAAATCCTGGTAGTTGTCACTATGCAGGCGGTCAGCGAGGGGTTGCTCTTTGCTCAGGCCGGGGGGCTAGATCTAGAAAAGACACTTTCGGCGGTCACGGGCGGCGCGGCGGGAAGCTGGATGCTGAGTAATCGCGGGCCGCAGGTCGTGGAGCGAGATTGGCGGCCGGGCTTCACAATAGATTTACAGCAAAAGGATTTGAGGCTGGTGCTGGAAGCGGCCGATCAGATGGGGGTTCCGTTGCCGAGTA
Organism: Promineifilaceae bacterium (SeqCode); assembly: GCA_049281335.1. Lineage (GTDB taxonomy): Bacteria > Chloroflexota > Anaerolineae > Promineifilales > Promineifilaceae > JAKEFB01. The sequence continues at coordinate 16,278 of JBAPRX010000287.1, read as the reverse complement.
CATCTCTGGTTTTTCAGCTCTATCGCGCCCTCCAGCGCAAGGGGCTTGGGAGCGAGGGAAATCATGCGCTGGTGAAGGCGTTAGAGGATTTGGCAGGAATCGAAATTGGCGGAAATGAATAATGAATATTGAAGTGTGAATTGTGAAGTAAGCGTCAACCATTCAAAATTCAAAATTCATTATTCGTAATTCGTTTTTCGTTATTCACTTCCTTCATAATCTCCAAATGTGGTCTTTACAATTTCTTCACAATCTCTGTCTATACTGCATTAATGGCAACTCAAAAAACGATTCTGGTTATAGATGATGAAGAACGATTGGTCTCTTTGTTGAAGGCTTATCTAGGGCAGGAAGGATTTCGTGTGGTATCGGCCGTAAACGGCCGTGAGGCATTGTTCGTTGCCCGTGAGGAAAAGCCCGATTTAATTATCCTCGACATCATGATGCCTGAGATGGACGGCTATGCCTTTATGCGCCAACACCGTAGGGAAATGGATACCCCGATTATCCTGCTTACGGCTCGTCTTGAAGAGACGGATAAGGTGTTGGGGTTGGAGTTAGGGGCGGATGATTATGTTACCAAGCCGTTCAGCCCAAGAGAGTTAACAGCCCGTGTCCGGGCTGTACTGCGTCGAATGGGGAAAAGCACACCGGAGCCAGAACTGCTTCGGGTTGGCGAACTGGTGCTTGATAGAAGCGGCCGTTACGTAAAACTCAGTAATAATTACATTGACCTGACTCCTTCTGAGTTTGACTTACTGGCGGCTTTAATGTCTGCTCCCGGTCGAGCCTTCAACCGGATGGAACTACTTGACCGACTGCAAGGAACAGCCTTTGAGGGATATGAACGCACAATTGATGTTCATATTAAGAATCTGCGGGCTAAGATTGAACCAGACCCTCATTCACCAACATATATTGAGACGGTATACGGCGTTGGGTACCGGTTTGCAACGGGATAATAGGTTGACGACCAGCCTGCGGTTGCTATCAACATGCGGTTGGCTGGTTGATTGGGTTCATTGTGCGTTCTCTGACGACTAAGTTTATTCTGGCATTTCTGGCGGTTAGTTTGACCGGGACTGTTCTGGTTGCGTTTTTTGGGGTCATTTCAACGAACCAGCAGTTTAGTCGCTTTGTGGTTGACCAGAATCAGGAAAATACGGCCGATTTATTAGCCGGTTATTACCAGACCTATGGAAGCTGGCAAACGGTTTTAGAGTCCGTTCCATTCATCACACAAAGAGGCCCTTTTGGGCAGGGAAGAATTTCAGAGTCGGGCGAGCCGCCTTCCGCCAATTTTGCCGCCGGACCGCCACCGGCCAATAACTTCCCCTTTGTTGTTTTGTTCGACAGTCAAGGACAGGCATTAAATGCCGGACACGGATATCAGGTTGGTGATTCATTAAGAGAGGTTGACCTGGAACGGACGCGGCCGGTTGAGGTAGACGGGCAAGAAGTGGGCCAGGTTCTCTTCGGCGAAGACCCTTTTCGGCGAGGATTAGTAGAGGGAGCAGGAGAGTTATTTCTGCTCCGCACATCCCGCACTTTGATAGTAAGCGCCCTGGCAGCAACGGCTGCGGGTTTGATTCTGGGCGTTTTCCTGGCCCGCAATCTGACGGAACCGTTGAAGGAGATGCGCGGCGCAGCCCAGGCTATTGCCAAAGGTGATTTAGAACAGTCGGTTCCGGTTCGTTCCCATGATGAATTGGGCGAACTGGCGGCAACCTTTAACCAGATGAGCAGTGACCTGGCCCGTTCTCAAAAGGTACGGCGGCAAATGACGGCCGATATTGCCCATGACCTACGCACGCCGCTGAGTATTATTTTAGGTCATGCGGAAGCGATGAACGACGGGATTTTGCCACCCACACCGGAAACGCTGGACGTGATTTATGATGAGGCGCAGCGGTTGAACCGGTTGGTGGATGACCTGCGGACGTTATCGCTGGCGGAAGCCGGGGAACTTTCCTTGACCCGGCGGCTCGTTACTCCTCTATCAATATTGGAACGAGCAGCGACAGCTCACCGACCAACTGCCGTCCAAAAGGGAGTGACAGTTGAAGTTGAGGTTGATCCCGACCTACCGGAGATCGAGGTTGATCCCGATCGGCTGGCCCAAGTGTTGGACAATCTGCTCAGTAATGCCTTGCGTTATACCCCGGTAGGGGGACGAGTTGAGTTGTCGGCGGGAACGGCTGAAGGCGAAAATGAAGCAGGGGGTGTCTATATCGCCATTCAGGACAGCGGGCCGGGAATTTCGGCCGAAGATCTGCCTTATATATTTAACCGCTTTTATCAGGCGGATCAATCACGGACCCGACATGATGGTGGGTCAGGGTTGGGGCTGGCAATTGCCCGTTCGATAGTGGAGGCGCACGGCGGGCAGATTTGGGCAGAGAGCGAACCGGGGGAAGGAATGAGGGCGGTGATGGTGTTGGGGGGAGAGGTGCCCAAAGCGTAAGGGATATTGGAAAGCAAGAGATGAAATAATTAAAATTCGTGAATTTGTGAGTTATTAATGATTGGGGATGTCTACCAACATGGAGGGGCTTGAGATAATTGGAGGAGTTACTCAGCCTGCTAAAAGATAAAAAACTAGGGAAAAGCGTTTTCTCATTGGTTGATTTTAGGCGGGGGGATCGCCGTCGTTGTCTTCGATGCCTGCCAGCCAGCGGGTAAAGGTGAAGGCGAGGACAGCCAGGCCGAGGAGAATGAGGGCAGTGACGAAGGTAACACGCAAATCGCGTTCGAGGGCACTGTAAACGAGGAGGGGCATGGTCTGGGTACGTCCCTGGAGGTTGCCGGCAAATAAAATCGTTGCGCCAAACTCGCCTAAGGCCCGCGCCCAGCTAAGAATCAGACCGGCCAACATTGCCCGGCTGCTTTGGGGCAGCATGACCCGCCAAAAAGTAACCCAGCGATTGGCGCCATCAACGGCGGCGGCGTCTTCGTATTCGCGGGGGAGTGATTCAAAGCGGCTTTGGGTGGCGCGAATGTAGAAGGGGGAGGAGACGAAAAGTTGGGCCAGAATAACGGCCGTTAAAGTAAAGGTTATATTGATGTTGAGATCGGCCAGCGTGGATCCGATGAGGCCGCGACGGCCGAAAGCGGATAGGAGAGCCAATCCAGCCACAATAGGCGGCATGACAATTGGTATTTCAATAAAAACGGTGACAAACCGCTTGAGGGGAAAGTTATATCGGGCCAGGAAGTAGGCCAGCGGTGTCCCAAGAAGTATGATAAGGGCGATAGTTACAGCCGTCGTTCCCAAACTCAGCATAACGGCCGAAAAAATGGACAGATTATCGGCCGAGATGGTTCCTTCAAGCGTTAAGGTTCGCCAGATGAGGGCGATAAAGGGGATGATGAGGAAAAGGGCCATCACCCCCGCCAGGGTGATGGCCAGAAAGATGGGTATGCGTTCCCGCCATATCGTAGCGGAACGGGGAGGGGTGGAAAAATCCTTTTTTTTTCGAGGTTCTGCCATCTATTTAACTGAGGGGTGGCGGACCAAAACCCCAACGGGAGAGAATGGTTTGTCCTTCCGGACTAAGGACAAAGTCAATGAAGATTTGTGCTAATTCTGGATTTGCAGCATCAATAATAGACGCGATTGGATAGGTGGCAATGACGTTTTGGGCGTCGGGAATGGCGATCTGTTGGACCTGATTGGCGATATCGGGAGTGACGTCCGAGGTGTAAACGATACCGGCGTCGGCCTCACCCAACGCAACTTTGGCCGAAACTTGACGGACGTTGTCCTCCTCTGAGACAAGATTGGCAAAGAAATGGGTTTGGAAATCGGCTGACATAAGGCCGACAATGTCGTCAGTATATTGGCGAACCGGGACACCTTCAACCGCCAGGATAAGCTGGACGCCGGGTTTGGTCAGGTCTTCCAACGAGGTGATTCCGGCGGGATTGTCGGCCGGAACAACAATGGTCAGACGGTTGGAGACAAACAACTCCTCTGTTCCAGCCTCGATTCGACCCGATTCAATGGCTGCCTGCATCTGGGTCGGATTAGCCGAGGCAAAGACATCAGCGGCAACACCTTCATTTAATTGGGCGGCCAGTTGGGATGATCCGGCGTAATTAAGAACGACGTGAATCCCCTCACTTTGAGTCTGGAACGCATCAGCCAACTCATTGAAGGCATCGGTGAGAGAAGATGCGGCAAAAACAGTGATTTCTTGGGTCTTGCCGGAACTGCTTGAAGAATTACCTTCGCTGCATGACACTAATGCCAAAACTAGCAGAAAAAGGGTTAAAACCTTAGTCTCCATTGACTTTCTCCAGGGATTCCTTACATTTGTCAAGCCAGCTTAACATGGCCTGAATTTGACCCACGCGGAAGTGATGAACGAGGCAACTATAATGACGGCCGAATTTCGTCTCTTCGTTGATAATTTTCTGCTCGGTTTCCAGCCAGTCCCGGCATTGTTTGCGTTGGACGGCCAGCAGGTGGGCAGCGACATCCTGGCCCTCAAAGCTGGCAAAGTAGAGTTTAATAAGGAATTCGAGACGAAGGGAACGGCCGTGCTTGACAGGCGACATGACCCAGTTATGAAAGGCTTTCTGGCCTTCGGCCGTCAGGTGAAAGAGCTTGCGTGGTGGTTTATTTTCTTGTGGTTCGGTCGTGCCGGTAATGTAGCCGGCATCTTCAAGTTTTCCCAAAAGAGCATATAACTGGCTCAATTTTATTTGCCAGACTGGCCCTAACCCGACAGGCTCTGATAGTTCCTGGTGGATGGCGTAACCATGTTTTGGCTCCTGGCGTAGAAATCCTAATAAGGCAATTTCGATTGAGAGTGCAGTTTGTCTCATTGGTTTAATCAAAGAATAAGTATTCAAAGTTTGAGTATACGAATTGTATAAGAATTTCACATGAAAGCAAACGCAGACTGCTTTTTGTGGACTTTGTTCCCTGAATATGTCACAAATTCCGTCCATACAAGCCGAGTGAAACTCGGTATTCGAGAGCGTCAATGGTTAGGCATTCAGAGAGCAAATGGAGCTAAAATTTGATGGATCTGCAATGCACTACCCAATAGATTTGGGGCAATCCTTAATTTCTGAGGAAGCGCATTGCAGATCTCAAAAATAGGTCAGGAAGCGGGAAACCACTTAGTTGTGGGGTTATTGTCGAAAAAGTTCAACAGAAGATTGGCGATTTTGAGTTCGCCAGATGGGGCGGGATGAACACCATCATTTTCAAAGTCGTTGCAGCTCCAGGTTAAGCCATCCGAGCGAGGATGCAGGCCATCAGCCCAAGTATATGGCCCCCAGGCCAACCAGGGAGAGTTACTATAAGTCAGGGCCGGGTCTTTGCCTTCAATTTGGGATTCGATGAGCCATTTGACGGCAAAACCACCTTCATAAGCCCAGGGTTCGGGGCTGGGCGCACCCTGTCCGGCATAACCACCATAGGCACGGCTGGAAAGATAGATTATTTTCACATTGGGATAGCGATCCTTGACGGTTAAGACAATATCCCGAAGGTAACTTTGCAGTTCTTGGGCATCTTGGGGGAATGGGGCTGTTTCGTTTGCAGTCGCTTCCATAAGCCAGATCACCTGCACTTGAAGGGGTGAGAGATTCCGGCGGGTAAGCTGGCTGTCAAGCTTGGTCCAAAAGTCAGATTCAGGATCGGCAATTCGCGGGGCGTCATACCCACCCTGAGCGCCATTCACCAGGGCAACATTCCGATCTTTTTCACTGCGAGAGATCTTCATAAACTGCTTAAAGGATTGCTTGGTGTTGGACATTCCCAGAGAGAGAAAGATGATTTTGCCAGCTTCATCCGGCTGTCCTTGCTGGTTCAGAGGCTGAATGTTTTGAGCGGCAGCTATACCCCGCTGTAGATGCTGGTTGGGGATGCTGCTACCACCAGGATATAGTCCTCCTCTAAAGCCATGATAGGTGTGGTTTCCCAGGTCAATTAATGGGATCAGGCCGGTGCTGGTATTGGTACAGTCTTTCATTCCATTGGAGTCGGTTGCAGTAGTAGATTGAGTGTTAATGATACTAGAAAGTGCGGCTCTTGAGTTAAATGAGCCGGAGGCCGCTGCCCGTTCGGCCGCTATTAGGCCAAGTGTTATCAGGACAAGAAACAGCCACAACCTTTTACTTGAAAGGCGTAAAAGCCAGGTTTTTTGCATACATATCTCCTTTTATTGGTTTTGGTAGGCTAACAAATATCATCCTGAACAGCACAAATCCTCATGTACCAATAAGGTACAAACGCGCCCATCCTGCACGGCCGAATTCCGTTTCAAAGTCGCGGATAGCATTCACACGGGCATAAGCTATACTCATATTTCAAAATACCTTCTTTAACTCATCCAATTAATCCACAAAGGAAAAAGGAACGATGATTTATCAGGCGAATGAAGCGCGTTATGACAAAATGGTCTACCGGCGAAGCGGCCGAAGTGGGTTGAAGCTGCCTGCGATAACATTGGGACTCTGGTATAACTTTGGCGGGGTGGACGTGTTTGAAAACGGCCGTGCCATGCTGCGCCGGGCCTTTGATCTGGGAATTACCCATTTTGACCTGGCGAATAATTATGGACCGCCGCCAGGATCGGCCGAGGAGAATTTCGGCCGAATTTTTGCCAAAGACCTGGCTCCCTACCGTGATGAACTGCTCATTTCCTCCAAAGCGGGCTACCTGATGTGGCCGGGGCCATATGGGGAGTGGGGATCACGTAAATATCTGGTTGCCAGCCTTGACCAGAGCTTGAAGCGGATGGGGTTGGACTATGTAGATATTTTCTACAGCCACCGCTTCGACCCGGAAACGCCGCTGGAGGAAACGATGGGGGCATTGGACTATATTGTCCGCAGTGGGCGGGCGTTGTATGTGGGTATTTCTACTTACAGCCCGGAACAAACACGAGAAGCGGCTGCTATCCTGCGCGATTTGGGAACCCCCTGCCTCATCCACCAGCCCCGATACAATATGTTTGACCGCTGGATTGAGGATGGTTTGTTGGATGTACTGTCCGAGGAAGGAATTGCCTGTATCGGCTTTTCGCCACTATGCCAGGGCATTCTAACGGATAAATATCTCAACAAGATTCCCGAAGATTCCCGCGCCGGGCGATATGACAATGTCCTCAACTGGGGCGACTCTGTGACACAAGCCCGGCTAAAGCGGGTTGCTGTATTGAATGAAATAGCGAAGGAACGAGGACAGTCAATGGCCCAAATGGCAATTGCCTGGGTCTTACGTCATCCGGGGATGACGTCAGCTTTGATTGGCGCCAGCAAAGTTAGGCATGTTGAGGAAGCTGTGGCGGCGCTCGATAATTTATCGTTTACCGAAGATGAACTGCAACGAATTGAAGCTGTTTTAGCGGAATAATCTCCCCTTTTGGCTTTGGCGGGCATAAGCACCAATCAGGAACCAGGGGATTGTGTTCCAAGCAGGTCTTATGCCCGCCTTTTAATTCTCCGACTACTTCGCTATGCGAAAATAGGTTTCGAGGTAGGCAAGTTTGACGTTCTCGATGGCAAGGTTGATGGCGCTGTCTATCGGCCGTTCGGCCGGATCGTACAATTCTGTCTCGAGAGCGAGATCGGGAATCAGGATCACGTCGCGTGAGCCGCGCCTTTCAATGAGGACCCCTTCGCCCTCCCAGTTTGGGTTTTGCTGGAGGTAGACCAGTGTCCAATGGAGGTTGGACTGCCGTTCAGCCCAGCGAACACTGCCACTAACGGCCCGCGCCTCCCCCACCCGCGCCATCACCTCCTGCTCATTCAGCATAGGCGCGTCTGTCAGGAAAGCCCGCAGTTGTTGGTGGACAACAAGGTCAAGGTAACGACGGAGGGGGCTGGTAGCCTGGACATAGAGAGGCATTCCCAAACCGCTGTGAGGCGCAGGGGTGGCAAGCTGCTGGCTCGGCCGCATCATCCGCCGCAGAGCAAACATCTCAGATGGCGTTTGGGCATTAATTTTTTCTTCCAGCAGCGGCCCTTCCTGGCTGGTAAAGGGAATGGGAATCTGGTTTCGCAGGGCAAAACGGGCAACAGCCTCACCGGTCATAAGCATCGCTTCCCGGACCAGGTCCCGGCTTCGGAGTGGCGGCAGCGGCCGGATTACGGCTCGCCCTTCTGCCTCTAAACGGATGCGTACTTCCGGCAGGTTTATCTCAATGGCCCCTGTTTGCCTGCGTCGTTCCTGGTAACGTATCGCCAGGTCGTAAAGCTGCTGAAACGGCCGTTCCGCTAACCGGCTCTCGACTTCTTCGTAGGTTAGCCGAGTGACACGCACCCAGCTTGGGACAATCTCAACCTCGTCAATCTCCCCTTCCGGGCCAGGGGTAAAGCCAAAGGAGAGCGCGGGAGAAATATCGTTTAGCCCCAGTCCCAGGACCGGCGTCGCGACATCGGGTAACATACCAATCGTTCCTTCAGGCAGATAGAGGTTGGCGGCTCTGCTCCTGGCTTCCAGGTCGGCGAGACTGTCGGGTGGTATAAGAGCGGCGGCATCGGCAATATGAACCCATAAACGGCCGTCTTCCAGACTGAGCGCGTCGTCGGGGTCGCTGCTGCCTTCATCATCAATGGCAAAAGCGGCTAAATGGGTCAAGTCGCGGCGTGTGTTTTCGGGGGGCAGATCCGGGAGAGCGATTTCGGGGGAACGGATGGGAAGTCCGGCACGGCGGGGATAGGGATTTTCGGCCGAATCCCAATAGCCCAAACTCAAGAGCAGTTCGTGGGCATTCTGGGGTGTCTCGCCATGACCGAGGGTATTTAAGACGCGGCTGTGGGCGCTTTGCCCCCAGGCCAGTTCGACAACCTCCAATAGATATTTTTTATCTTCTTCAATGTAATGGCCGGCCTCTACCCGCGATACAAATGCCTGCCAGGCACGGGCCTCGGCCGCTTTTGCTTCACGGTTCGCTTCCTCTTCGGCGACTGCTTCGGCTGTGTGGACGAGAATTCGGCCGACTTCACCGCTAAAATAAAGGCCATCTTCCACCATTTGCCACAAAGCCCAGGCTGTAGCCGGAGTAAAAGTCCCATATGCCAGGTCAGACAGCTCGGCCAGGGTTGTCTGTTCTCCGGCCAATAGTTCCCAGGCTGTTGTGACTTCACCAGCTTTGGGCGGCCTTAAATGGGCGAGGCTTTCTAGCAGCCCCGGATGAAGGAGGACGACGTCTTTGGGACGTACGCTGAGGAGTTCGCCATCTTGCAGTTCAATTTCAATTTTTTTACGGCCGATGTCAGTCACGCGGCCAGGTTTATTTTTGTATAGAATGAGACTGTTGAGGATTAGTTTTTCGGGCATGGGTGGTATTATATACCAGCAGTCGTTCATCGGTAGTCAGAGTGTATCTAATTGTTATAATGGGGCTGATCCATGCTGCCTATGCGACTATCTCGTTTTCTGCTCATTATTTTTGTACTGGTTCTGGGAGCGATCTTCGTCCTCGCCCCTGATCGGCTGGATATTGGGTCGGCACAATCGGAGGAAGCGACGAATGCCGTAATTGGGAAGGGAAAGCCGGTTATCCCAATAATTGTGAACTTACAAGCCCTGTCTCCCATTAGGCAGGTTGAACCCCTATCTGATCAAGCATTAGTCCAAGTTAAGACAACAGGCGGGCTGAACCTTGTCAGCAGTTTCAAAGGGATTGATTACACCCAAATACAACAGGGGGTTCCGCCAAATCCAGCGATTATGGTTGGCAGCCAGCAGGTAGTGGTCAGTGTTAATGGCGGTTTCCAGGTCTTCGACAAAAGTGGTAATCCTCTTACAGAACCGACTCTTTTCAAAGATTTTTGGGGTGGCAACTGCGGTACCGGCAGCGAGAGCATGACGTATTTCTATCCTTTTTCGACCTATGACAATCAGGTCGGCCGTTATGTGCTGGGGGTGGTTGGCTATGATACGGCCGTGAATGATGGCAATAACGGTTATTTATGTGTTGCCGTATCCCAAACAGACAGCGCTACTGACCAATGGTACCTTTATAGTTTCGATGCCAATCCTGACCAGGGGGAAGATTATGCCATTCAATTCCCACGCTTTGGGAATGGACAGGCGGCGTTGTATTTAGGTGCGATCCTGTTCAGCGACGTTACATTCATTGGCAATAGAGCTTTCGCCCTGGACAAAGCGGCTATGTACAGCGGAGGCGAGGCCAGTCTGGTTACGGCCGATATTGGCGATCCCTATTTCAACCCAATTCCGGCAGATATAAAAGGGAATGCTCCAACAGACTCAGGCAACGGCCATTATTTTGTTGAAGCGGAGTTTGGCGTCGGTGATGAAGTTCGCGTCTTCGTTTTTGAAGACCCCTGGGGAACACCCATGTTTAGGCTAGTAGGACCTGTTCCGGTCAGCAGCTATGGGTTGCCGCTTGATATGCCACAAGCCGGAACCAGCCACCAAATCGGTGGTTTAGATAATCGGATTATAGATGCGGCCTATGAAAACGGCCGATTGTGGGCGGCCCACACTATCGGTTGCAACCCTGGCGGGGGAACGGTTAACTGTCTTCGCTGGTATGAGATAGATATAGCGGATGGTGAAACGCCCGGATTGATTCAGGAAGGTACATTTAGCAGCGCCAGTATCTATCGGGGCTTTCCGGCCCTGGGCGTTAATAGCTGCGGTGATCTTCTCGTTGGCTATACGAAGACAAGTTCGGCTACATTTCCTGGCGTTTATACTGTCGGCCGAGAAGCGAAAGATAGTCCCGGCCAGTTAAAAAACGAAACAGAACTCCACGCAGGAGAAGTATTTTATATTGCTTTGGACGGCCAACCCTATCATTGGGGGTATTATGCCGGGATGGCCCTTGACCCCGACGGCCGAACCTTCTGGCACATCGGTCCCTATTCGCGGCTGCAACCGACTGCTCGCTGGTCTACCTGGGTTGGGGCATTTACCTGGGAAGGGTGTGAACCAATACCAACCCCGACACCGACCTCTACGCCTACGATGACGCCAAGCAGCAGCCCAACAGCGACTGAAACGCCAACATTGCCGCCAACGACAACGCCAAGTCCCTCCCCTACTGGCCCAACCAATACACCAACAATGACAGCCAGCCCTACGGCTACCGCGACCCTGACAGCAACACCCACAGCCAGTTCTTCCCCAACAAGCATGGCAACAGGGACGCCAACGCTAACACCAACGATGACGACTACGATTACGCCCACGCCTACAACGACATTCCAAAACTGGATTCCCGTTGTGATAAAGTAGGTTACCTGAAGACAGAGAAATATTGTCCATTGGATATTTGGCAGCAACCGGTAAAATCCATAATATTATGGAGCAAGTGAAACAACTTTTTTGACCCAGGAGGAATGACGGACAGTGGAAATCAACCTGCATTGGCAATTGCACGACCATGCCCACAGCTACACGATCCATGCAACCGATGAAGTGACAATCGGCCGTCGGGAAGAATGTGAGGTGGTACTGCCTTTTGCCACCATTTCTCGCCGCCACGCCCTGATCTATGCTCAGGATGACACCTTTTACATTCGCAACCTGAGCCAGACCAACACCGTTCGGGTCAATGAGGATGACCGTCTGACGTATGATCAAACCGCTCCGCTTCATTCGGGGGATGTAATTCGACTAGGGCCAATTGAATTGAAAGTGGAAAGCCCGGAACAACAAGACGATTTAACAGCCCTCAAAAACAAGACCCTGAAGATACGCTGCTCCAACTGCGGTCAGGTTACAGATTATAATCCTGAATCGTTTTGCCCCTGGTGCGGTATGTCTCTGGCGGGCAGCCAGACCGTTGTGGGAATTGAATAAAAGAAAGTAAAAGTTAGAAGTGAAGAGTAAAAAGTAAATCAAAGATTTCGCTACGCTTCATACCTTCATGCAATAGGAATAGATTAGGAATAGATTTTGAATGGATGAAACAGTTCTGTACAGCGAGGAAAGTGACCAGATTCGTCTGAAGTGGGAGGATCCCAGCACCAGGGAACCATACCAGCAAACCTTTCCTCTGCCGGTTACAATCGGCCGTTCGCTAAACAATCACCTGCCGCTAAACAGTGATCGAGTTTCGCGCCAACATGCCATTATTGAAAAGCGCGGGGAGCAGGTCATTATCCGTGACCTGGAAAGCAGTAATGGAACCCAGGTCAATCAGGAACTTGTTTCGGAATATACACTTGCGGATGGCGATTTGGTGCAGGTAGGGCCATTTGTCATTGAAGTGGATGTCGCGCCGTTCGCATTGCCCTCAGAAAACACGGAGGAAATGGCCTTTCGCTGGACGAATCCACACACCGGCCAGGCTCACCACCACGCCTTTGTCCCACCGCTCACAATTGGTCGGGGGCCGGAAAACGACCTTACGCTGCCGGGGGAACGGGTATCCCGCCAACACGCGACAGTTCTCATAGAAGATCGCGACCTGGTTATTCAAGACCATGGGGCGACTAACGGCGTTTTAGTCAATGGAAGCCGCCTGGAAAAAAGTGTCATAAAAGCGGGTGACATTATTCAGATAGGTGAATTCAGGTTGTCCCTTTCGGTCTCGGCGGAAAAAATCACGGCCGCAGAAGAATCGGGGACAGTGCTTGATTTTGGCAACAAATCAACCCTCATCTTCACCGAAGAGGGCGACGATTTGATCCCTGTTGAGAAGGCCCAGGCTGCTGCGGCTTCTTTGGTAGTTGATCGGGTTTTCCCACCGGCCATTTTCGATAAAGATATCGTCCCCATTGCTGAGTTGAAGAAGAGTGGATTTGATTTGGACGAAACAACTTATCTGGCTGTGGGGGGCGGGCTTGGCAGCTTTATCTGGGTGAACCACCTTGTTATTTATGGCGTACCGCGCGACCAGGTTGTCTCTATTGGCCTGGAATCAAAGCCCCACGGCCGTTATGAACGCCTTTGTAATTATTCCCAGATTCCCCTCTACGAACGGCTGCGAAGCGACAGTGGTTCGACCCCTGATAATCTATGGGGCTGGCCTGGTTATGCAGTTCGGGAAGTATGGGACCATCTGAAAGGCGGCCGTATCCTACAAGCAGGCAAGGCTGCCTGGCAGGTTTTTGGAGAGCCTTCGCTGGCTGAGACCTACACGCCTGTCTCCGGCAAAGTGTTTGAATCCATTGACAAAGAAGCCCGGCGCATTGGCTGGGACAAAATCTGGCGATATGGGCATGTTAAGGCCATTCGGAAAACGGATGACGGCCGTTATGTGGTTGCCTACACCCAAAGCAGCCACGAAAGCGGCCGACGTCAATGCCTTATCATAGCCACCTATATTCATATTGCAGTCGGTTACCCTGGTGTCCGGTTCCTGCCAGACTTGCAAAGGTATCGTGAAGAAACCCGCGATTTCAAAGCAGTCGTAAATGCCTATGAGAATCACGATCACGTTTATGACCATCTACAGAAAGAAGGCGGGGTTGTTCTTTTGCGCGGGCGTGGGATTGTTGCCTCGCGTATCTTGCAGCATATCCACGAAATTCGTCGCCAAAACCCCAATGTGGCTGTCTTACACCTGCTGCGCTCTCCCCTACTGGAAGGCAACCAGTATGGTCATGCCCAACGGGCGGTTGAACACCATTGGGAATTTCAACCGTTCAATTGGCCCAAAGCGTGTTGGGGTGGCGACCTTCGCAACGTTTTGGAGAATGCAGACGACCCAACCAGGGATCAACTGCTGAATGATTGGGGTGGGACAACAACGGCCGACCGCTCTGATTGGCGCGAAATTGTGAATGAAGGTATCCGAGAGGGATGGTATCAGATTCGTTTTGGTTCGGTTAATCATGTAGAACGAGAAGAGGATGGGCAGCTGGCAACGGTTATCAAAGGCAAGGGACAAATTGCGGAGGAGGCTCGTTTGGTGGCAGATTTTATCGTCGACTGCACCGGGCTGGAGGCGAAGATCGAAGTCAATCCGCTGCTGAGAGATCTGCTGGAACACCACAATCTTGGCCGAAATCCAAAGGGACGCCTTCAAGTTGCTAATGATTTTGAAATTATCGGTATGCAAAACAGCGCCGGACGGATGTACGCTGCCGGTGCGATGACACTTGGCGGCCCATATGCGGCCGTTGATAGTTTTCTTGGGCTGCAATATTCAGCCCAACGCTCTGTTGACTCACTCACCCGGCTTCGAGCGCCGGGACTTCGCTATTTGAACGGTTTTCGATCCATTGCCCAGTGGCTTCGCTGGGCCAGAGGAGTTGCTCCATGACCCCTACCCTATTCGGCCGAATCCAGACCCGGCTGCTTCTTTTAGGCACTGTTGGCGCCGTTGTTACTTTCTTTTACGGTATCCTGGCAGCGATACTTACCGGGACTGCCTTTGGCTTCTTTATTCCTTTTATCTTGCTGTTCCTGGTCGCCACATTTGGCATCATCTGGGACATCCTCTACAACTTTGCCCAAAAGTTTCGGTGGGACCATGATTGGCCTCCAGCATTTTCTTTTATCACAGCCTTTATCGAGATGCTGCCAATCATGTTCATTGCCCTGCTCCTCAATGTCCACCCGGTGCTATTTCTGTTCCACTATTGGACGGTCTGGTGGACAACTTTTATTATGGCATTAGGCCCAATGCGGGTTATCTTCCCACGTTGGCGATTTCGGGGCGGTCAATGGCTTTAGGGAATCATCCAATTCCTGCAATAATTTCGGCGCAGGTTTCTTCTGGGGTTTTGCCGTTGGTGTAGATGATTCGTTTTGCGAGACGGCCGTTATGGGGAAGTCTCACAAACTCTTCGTTAGCTTTCAATACGTCAGGGATGCGTTCTTCGGGCTGGTTATGCTCACGCAGCAGGGCCGTCATTCGTTGGTTGAGAACGGAAACTGATTCGTCCAGGTCGGGAGAGGGAAGGAGCAGTATCACCTGCTTATAGGGAGCGAGGGCGCGTTCGATTCGGCCGAATAACGTCTCATCCTTCTGTACCGTATAGCCGGCCCCGAAATCAATCACGCAGTTATTGTGATCGGCCAGGATTCTTTCAACTGCGTGAACTTCAAACGGCTTCCAATATTCAAGCAGCCCCAACATGCCTGCATCAGAGGTGGCAATGCGTCTGGCTTCATCTTCATCATAGCCAATCTCATTAAAGTAGTCCCAACGCAAATCGTCCAGAATGAATTGGGGAATATTTAGCTGTTCGGATAAAAGACGGCCGATAGTGCTTTTTCCGGCCATCATTGGGCCAATTAGAATAATTGTGTCGTTCATACAAATCTCACACGAAGGCACAAAGGTCAATAAGTGCGCTTATTCAAAGACGATCTCTATCTCCTCAAATCCTAAGTCACGGAGGAAGTTTTCTAGCTGTGATCGGCCGACTGTTTCGGCGATTTCCAGCAGATTTTCTTGCTCGTTCGCCCAGGTTCCAATCTCGTCAAGGGCTTTTTCGGTTGCATCAACGCCCAATTGGGCATTCGGGAACCACCGCTGGTCGTAGACCTGGGCGTCAACCAGTTCGACGCCGGTCACGGTCGCGTGGGGTAGAACAATTCGAACGGCCGTCCCCTCACTCTCGGCCAACTGCTCAATTTGAGCAAGGGTAATGTCAATCCCAAAATTGGCCTGTCCTGTGACCCGTACCAACACCCTGGCATCGGGTACGATCCACCAGCGTGGGTTAGTTTCCTCAAAAACGGTGACGGTCGTCACCTCCAGCGTTTCTAGCTCGCCTAATTCTTGCCAATCAATGATGATCGGGGTCGGGGTAAAGGTAGGCGTCGGGCTTGGAATCGGCGTATTCGTCGGGGTTGAGGTTGGGGTGGCTGTCGCTGTTGGCGTTGGGGTTGAGGTTAAGGTTGGTATTGCTGCCTGTTCAGCTTCCGCTGACGCTGTACTTTCGGCAATAGCTGCTGCATTGGCCTGGACCCGGAGCATGGCCCCAATGCTTATAAGCGAAATCAGGATGAGAATGGCAAGAACGATGACAACGATAACGGGGTTGTTTTGAATAAGGGCCAGGAGGGGGTTGGGACTATTTTCCGGGTTTTCAGGAGCCATTCATTGTTCCTTGAAGAATTATTGGATAATTCACCGGAGAATATTACCATGAAACGGCCGATTCAGACATTTATTCTCTCCCCTCACCAGTCAATTCGTAGAAGCGGAAGCAGTCCACCACGTGATCATTAATCATTCCGACGGCCTGTACGAACGGTATTTTATACAGATGGTAAACCCCTCTTAATCTTTTCGACCACAATACTTCTGGAAGCAAAACCCTATACGTGAGCCAAGTTCCAACACCCGAAATAACAGTAACAGTCTACCACATAGCCCTGAC
>JBAPRX010000286.1:0-6421 GCA_049281335.1 Promineifilaceae bacterium (SeqCode) | reverse complement strand
GTATAAGTTGTAAAGACGGGCTGCTGCCAATTGTAAATATTTAATCCAGAGGTGGTTGCTATCCAGATTAATCCCTCCGGGCTGCGATAGAGAAAGGTGGCAAGCCGCCCTAAAAAGCTATTGGAGGGGTCGGACTGGGAATCTATATACCTGGGGCCAAATTGTTCGGTCTCGGGGTTGAAATAATAAGCTCCGTTCGTTGTGGCAATCCATAAAAGGCCATTTGCGTCAGATATGACAGCCTGGACAGGCGATGGGGTATTGAAAGCGTATGGCGTGAACTCACCAGTTTCCGGATCGAAAAGGTATAGGACGTTTGAGCCAATCCATAAACGGCCGTTTTCGTCTTTGTAAATAGCATTCACATGATAATTAGGAAAAACGCCAATGGGTGGCGGTGGCGGGACCACAGGCTGGCCGTCCTGCTGGTTTTGTTGAGGAGGCGGCGGCCCTGAAATTGGAAAGGGAGTGAATTGGCCGGTCTCAGGATCGAAATGGAAAAGAACCTCACCACCAACCCATAACTGACCATCCGAATCAACCAGAACCGCTTCAACTGCGGTTGGTTCGGGGAATGGCGAGGGGGGAAGATAGTGCGTGAAAGTTTCTGCAGCTGGATCGAAACGGTCCAGTCCTCCCCTACCCGTTCCTATCCATAAGATGCCGTCTTGATCAAAGGCGAGTGACTCCAGGTAGTCATCACTCAGACTGCTGTCATCGGCCTCGTCATGTTGGTAGCGGATAACCAGACCGGAGTCGGGGGAAAGAGATGGATCAACCCGGTTCAGGCCACCATCCTCAGTGGCAACCCAGATATAGCCGTTTGGCCCTTCCAATACAGCCGAAATGTTGTTGCTGCTCAGGCTGTTGGGATCATAGGGATCATGTCTAAATCGAATAAAGGAATAGCCATCATAACGGTTCAGGCCATTCAAGGTTCCAAACCACATGAATCCGAAACGATCCTGGATAATTGCTGAGACATGATTGTGAGCCAGGCCGTCTTCAGTTGTCAGGTGGCTAAAACGGGGGTTGACAGGCGGTATTGGAATCGATGGCGTATCGCTTTGGGCAGAAACAGGACCGCCCGGACGACAGAGTAAGATGACGAGAAAGGTGAGTACAACCAGCTTTCGCAAAGGATCCTTTGCGCGATCTGAGTCTATGGCATTGTGGCTTTGTATCATGCGGTTGATCACGAGAGTCCTCCACAATTACTTTACAACAAAGGTACCCTGTAAACAATGAGAGCTTGGTACGATATAGGCTTAAAAACGTGTAATGGGAAATGCGGGAGCATTTTAAGGCCTGGTATGTCCTTGTTTACGGCCGTTTCCTGGCAGGCAAAGCGGGGCTGGCTGAAATTTGACTTATTCCCCTAACCCACGTAACATTGGCTTACAATCGAATAGCGACCCCATTTAAGGTGTGCTTGATGCCCGGATGCAAAGCACACAATGGGGGAAGACCGGTTAAGGTCTGATATAAAAAGCATCCGTCAGAATCGAGTCCGGCACTGTCCCGCAACGGTATCCTGGCTAAAAAGCCCACAAAACAGCCTTTTTAGCTTGGAAGTCCGAGAACCCGCCTTAAATGTGACACGTAATTCCCTCGTGGATAAAGGGCAGCGTGGCAACTTTTGATTTGACCGGCTGCCCACCTTTTTGGTGGGCTTTTTGTTGACAAACCGATTGGCCCGTTTTAGATGAAAGCCACCTCCCTACCAGGTGGCTTTTTTTGTGCCAGAGAGCCATGTCCCTTTGGTTGTTGTAGTTATTGGTGTGTTGATAATGACTACGCGAAGTTAATAATGATTTTAGTCTTGTTTTAATAGGAGAGGAAAATGAAAAAGACCTTATTCCGTACCATCGTTATCCTTTTGCTGGGGTCACTGCTGGCAAGCTGCGGAGGTCAAGAGGCGTTTACGCCAACGGCCGAATCTGTTCCGACCGAACAGGAAGCCGTTGAACCCACCCCAACCCAACCAGAAGAACCACCTGGAGCGGAACCGACAGCGGCTGCAGAAACCCCAACAGAAGTCGCTGCTGCTACGCCTGCGAGTAATCTGACTGACGGCTGCGTGGAAAATTACGACCCAACGGTTGATTACTTTCCCGACAAAGTTGAGGTCACAAAGGCAGAAGGCTTTACCGTTGACTATGCTAATAACTACAAGGTTGTCACTGTGCTAACGCCCTTCAGTGGCGCGGAACAGGCAAACCAATATGTCCTGGTGCAATGTGGTACGCCCATACCAGAGAGTTTCGCTCCGATGAAGGTAATTGAAGTCCCAATTCACAGCATCGTCGCCATGTCCACCACCTACCTCCCTGCCCTGAAGCAGTTGGATTTGCTCGATACGCTGGTTGGGGTTGATAGTGGTCTGTACACAACCAGCAAAGAAGTTCTTGATTTGATTGATTCTGGAGCGGTAGCAGAAATCGGAAATGGGACCGAGGTCAATGTAGAAATGGCCGTTGATCTGGACCCGGATCTGATTATGGCTAACGCGACCGGTTCACCTGATTATGACGCCCATCCAAAACTGGAGGAGGCGGGGTTACCGGTTGTGATTAATTCCGATTACCTGGACACCTCCCCATTGGGGCGAGCTGAGTGGGTAGATTTTATCGCCCTCTTCTACAACAAAGAGGCAGCGTCGGAAGCGTGGTTCGACGGGGTTGTATCGGATTATGAGTCATTGGCCGCAATGTCGGCCGAAGTGGAAGAACGGCCGACTGTCTTTGTAAACACCCCTTTTGATGGAACCTGGTTCCTACCTGGCGGGGAAAACTACTTCGCCCGGCTCCTGGCAGATGCTGGTTCGGACTATCTCTGGTCCAACGATGGTTCAACCGGCAGCCTCTTCCTGGATTTTGAATCAGTCTTTGACCAGGCGGCCGACGCTGACTTCTGGCTAAACCCTGGCGTCTACGGCACGCTGGACGATCTACTGGCAACCGATGAACGGTTTGGCGAATTTGCTGCATTCCAAAACGGGAACGTTTACAACAACGATGCTCGATCAAATGAAAACGGAGGCAGCGATTTTTATGAGAGTGGCGTTGTCTTCCCAAATGTCGTTTTGGCCGACCTGATTAAAATCTTCCACCCGGAACTACTGCCAGATCACGAACTGGTCTATTATCGCCATATGGAAGGAAGCGGGTCTTAACCAGCCTGCCGGATAGTCAAGATAGGGCCGTTCTCGACTGAACCACCCTATCATGAACCTGGTACAATTTAAGTACGCGGGCGAATGTTAGGTGGGGTCAACTATTGATGCGTAACGGGTAAACCGATGAACATATCTCTCCATTGCAAGTTAACACAAAATTCGCTATCTTTATCAGATGAAGCGATTTACAGAGGATTACTGGTTACGAAGTTTGTGCCTTTTGGCTTGTATTCCTTCCGGGGGGGCATTATTAGCCAAAGTTTATGGGATTGCTTCATTTAGGTACGTCACACTTTTTATCTTTCTCCCCTGTATGGTATTCCTGCTCATTGTCTGGCGGTGGTCAGCCATAAATGGCCGTCATTACCTCCATCAAGCCCTGGTTGTCGGCTTTTGGGGTGGGCTGATAGGAACATTGGGCTATGATTTGATTCGGGTTCCATTTCTGGTTCTGTTGGGACAACGAGTTTTTGCCCCGATCAGCGTCTATGGGGTCTGGCTGGCCGATGCCGCCATCTCCTCCCGACTAACGGAGGTTTTAGGCTGGGGCTACCACTTTTCCAACGGCATCACCTTTGGAATCATGTACGCTCTATTTATGCGTCGCCGTCACTGGCTTTGGGCCATTCCCTGGGCTTTCTTGCTAGAAACCATTGCCCTCGTCTCGCCATTTTCCACAATCTTTAACCTGACCGGCAATTACAGCGCTATTGGAATCGCCTACCTCGGCCATGTCGCCTATGGCTTGCCATTAGGCTGGCTAGTTTATAAGTGGGATGAGACATTAGCCTGGAAGAAACGAGAACCGGCCGTTTTGCGGTGGGGAGTGCCAGTGATAGCATTTTCGATAATGACATTTGTCGTCTTTTCGCCGTTCATTCGGCCGAATTGGATCGCACGGGAAAATCGGGCAGTTGCCGATACATTATTGGTGGAAGGGATTCGACTCAATCCCGATTGGGTCCGGATTGACCGGGGGCAATCGGTAACGATTCGGAATGACGAGGCTGATGCAGTAACAGTTGATGATAAATCCGCCGGAACCACAATCCCACTTGAGGCAGGAACAGAGGAAACAATCTCCTTCCCACAAACAGGTATTTACCAACTTTTTGTTGAGACAGACGGCCGAACGCGGAGCAGTTTCGTCATCGTTGAGCCGGTTGAAGATTTACCTTAGGAATGATCGTCAGTAGATAGGCCGTATTTCGGTTAAAAAAGCCGCAAATTCCACAAGAGGGATATTAAGAGGACAAGAACATGACCACACAAACGGCCGAATTACGGCCGACACCGCCTGAAACGCTGGCCCAATACCTGGTTCTTTTATTGAAGGGCCTATTGAAACGGCTGCCACTCAAACTATTGATGGCTGGGGCCGTTGCCCTCCTGGCCTGGATCGTTCACACCTATCTATTGGTGGTGACAAACGAAGGCTTTAACGCAGGAAACAGCGTCTGGCTGGATCGCATTCTGGCTTTGCAGGGACGGACGATTACCGGCACGCTGGTCTGGACATTGGCGGCAGGGTTGGTCACGTCAACCATTGCTCGCATTTTTGCTTATGGCTTCAAAAATACCATTCGCAGCGTCGTTGACACGCCTCGGTACATCTGGGATTGGGCCACCGAATTGGGTGTTTGGGCCATTCCACTGCTCTTTGTCGGCTATTTTTCGGCCGTTTTTGTCTGCCTTTTTATTGGCAACGGCCTGCTCATTGCCCAAATGTGGCTGGTCGTTCTCGGAATCCTAATTGCCCGGAACACCAGTGTTTTGTTAACCATTCTAAGATTTGGCTGGAGCGACGCTCAACGGCTGCTAAAGCGGGAAAAGGTGAAACCATTTCAGCTTTCCTGGCCGGGCATGTATCTGATGGGTGTCCTTATGGGGCTGCTTGTTAGTATTCCGAACGGCCTTTTCTTCTATGTTTGCGGCTGCTTTGGATTCTTGCTGCTCGTGCTTGCCAGCGTGGGCCTTTTTGTTCGCAGCGGTGGATCCGAGCGTTTGATTGGCAAGAAAATTTTATTCTGGGTTTTGCCTCCGGCTTTCCTGCTTCTATTTCTGGCCGCAGCACCGGTTTTTGCCGATGATGGCGGTTGGGCGGAATCTGGCGGCACGTTTAGTGGTTGGATTAGCAGTCCAGGTGCGGCGCGAGCGATTGTAATGGGCATTTTACCTGCTGCCGGTTCGGGGCTGGGTGTGCTGTTTGGAACGGCTTTGGGAAGTATGGTCAGCATTATGGGGACTGCGGGTATCACGGCCAATCCCCTTTCATTTCGGCCGTCTTCGCCAACATCCCAATCCGGCAGTTCGACCCCTCCCTCACCCGCCAGAACGGCCGATCATCAGGTAGAGGGCTTCCAACAGCACCAAGCTGGAACAACTGCCCCCCGAACGGCCGAAGGGCGATTGGGGAAGCCGCCTGATAAACCACCCGAAAGCAGAACGGCCGATCACCAACTGGATCAACCAGAACAGAGCACGTCTGAACCGAGTTCCATGCCGCCAAGACATAAACCCGGAGAGGGTGCAGAAGCGGCGCGTCCTGATACAACTGAGGGTGGCGTTGGGCTGCGAAGCGATCGGGCCAGCCATGAGGCGCCCGGTCAGAGCCGCACCGGTCAAGAAGCGACAGGCGCCCCAACAGGTCAAAGGGATGTGCAAGGCGTTCAACCTCAATCCGGATCGCAAGGAGGGACGGGGTCCGGTTCGGCCGTCGAAAGTGCCGGTCATGCGAAAGGGATGGAAAACGATAGCCCTGCCGGGCGGATGTCGGATCGTAACCGGCCAGAAACACCGGAGAGAACCAATGGCCCCCTGTCAGACCGCCACCAGCAAGGGGGGTTGGCAGAAAAAGGAGCCGACTCCGGCAAGAGCGTTGGCCGAGAACGTGCGGGAGGGATGGCCGAAAAAGATACAACCGCCGGGCCAACGGCCGAACGCCATGATCCCGGTGGAATGGCTGAAGATATTAATGCCAAGCCTGCTGCAATTGAGCAGCCGGGCCTGAAGGCTGAAAGACACACGCCAGAGGTAGAAGGTGGGCCGACAGCTCAACGGCACACGCCCGGTGGAATGGCTGAAGATATCAATGCCAAACCTGGGGCATCGGAGCAGCCGGGCTTGAAGGCTGAAAGACACACGCCAGATGTGGAAGGAGGGCCGACGGCTCAACGGCACACGCCCGGTGGAATGAAAGAAGATATCAATGCCAAACCTGGAGCATCTGAGCAGCCGGGCTTG
>JBAPRX010000285.1:0-4679 GCA_049281335.1 Promineifilaceae bacterium (SeqCode) | reverse complement strand
AGCCTACGAAGCTCTGGACAGCCATACCCAAACAATGCCAATAGTCACAGAAAAGAAGCTGCTGACTCAAGCATACCAACACTGCGTCAACCTGACTAGTCAGCATAGCAAAACCTTTTTCCTTGCTTCCGCCCTCCTCCCATCTAACCAGAGATTGGCCGTTCGCGGCCTCTATGCCTTTTGCCGCGTCAGCGATGATCTGGTTGACCAGGGAGGAAAAGATCGGCTCCAAAAACTCCAAATCTGGCGGCAGCACAGTCTTTCCCAACGTCCCCCCCTCAACGATCAGGTCGCTCTAGCCTGGGCCGATACACGCTCAGCATACAACATTCCCCAACGCTATGCCGAACAATTACTGGACGGCATCACCTCTGACCTGACCAAAACACGCTATGCGACCTTCTCGGAATTGACCGACTACTGTTACAGCGTCGCCTCAACTGTCGGCCTCATGGCTATGCACATCATCGGCTACCACAGTGAAGAAGCTATCCCCTATGCTGTAAAATTGGGAGTGGCCCTCCAATTAACCAATATTTTGCGCGATGTTGCAGAGGACTGGCAAAACGGTCGTCTCTATCTCCCTCTTGACGAACTCGCCCCTTTCCTCCTGACAGAAGCGGATATTGCCTCCGGCATTATGGATGAACGCTGGCACTCCTTTATGAAATTCCAGATTGCCAGAATTCGGCAGCTTTACGCCGAAGCCCTGCCCGGTATTGGCCTCCTGCACAAACGCGGCCGTTTTGCAATCCAAGCCGCAGCCGAACTATATCAGGGAATTCTAGACGATATCGAAAAGAACAACTACAATGTTTTCGACCGTAGGGCGCACCTCAACAAATGGCAAAAGCTGCGCCGCCTGCCCGGTATCTTCCTCAGGAGCCAAACCATTTATAAAACTGCAAAACTTGTCCAATAATAACTACACTGTGGTTTAACAGATACTTCCCAAAACAATTACACGAATGATTCGTGTAATTCGTTGCTGCTTATAAGGAAATCAACATGAAAGAAAAAGCAATCATCATCGGCAGCGGCTTTGGCGGCCTGGGAGCCGCCGCCCGTCTCGCCGCTCGCGGATTCGATGTTCAAATTTTTGAAAAACGAGACAAGCCCGGTGGCCGGGCCTACACTTACGAAATCAATGGCTTCAAATTCGACGGTGGCCCTACTGTCATCACCGCTCCCTTTATGTTCGACGACATCTTTGAACTGGCTGGTCGCTGTCGCCGGGATTACGTCGAATTCGTCCCTGTTGACCCCTTCTACCGCATTTACAACCACGAAGGCCGCGTCTTCGACTACAACGGCAACCCCGACTTCATCCATCAGCAAATTGCCCAATGGAATCCGGCCGATGTCGAAGGTTACAAACAGTTCATTGGTACCACCCAGGCCATTTTCCAGAAAGGGTTCGTCGAGCTAGCCGACAAACCCTTTCTAAATCTTGGCGATATGGTCAAAATCGTCCCTGACCTCCTGCGCCTTCAATCTCACAAAACCGTCTACAGCTACATCTCCCAATTCATTGAAGATGAATTTCTGCGCCGCTGCTTCTCCTTCCACCCCTTGCTAATTGGCGGCAACCCCTTCGACAGCACCTCCATTTACGCTATGATTCATTACCTCGAACGAGAATGGGGTGTCCATTATGTAATGGGTGGCACCGGTGCATTGGTGAATGCACTGGTCAAACTGATTGAAGAGCTAGACGGCCGTTTCCACTACAATACCGGCGTCGAAGAAATTCTGGTAGACGGCCGTCGCGCCACCGGTATCCGCCTGAGTGACGGAACCATCCACCATGCCGACCACATCATCTCCAATGCCGACGTCGCCTTCACCTATATGAATCTCATTCCTGCCAAAAATCGAGGGCTGCGAAACGCCAACCTGCGTTATAAAAAGCTAACTCGCTACAGCATGTCCCTTTTCGTCATCTACTTCGGAACCAAACGCCGCTACAACCAGAGCGGCCTCGCCCACCATAACATCATCCTGGGCAAACGATATAAAGGCCTGCTTTCCGACATCTTCCACAAAAAGCACCTCTCCGAAGACTTCTCCCTCTACCTCCACATGCCAACCCTGACCGATCCCTCAATGGCTCCCAAGGGCCACGAAGCTTTTTACGTCCTCTCTCCCGTTCCCCACCTGGACGCTGGGATAGATTGGACTATAGCCGCTAAACCATACCGGGATACCATCATGCAGTTTCTGGAAGACAACTACCTGCCCGATTTACAAGAAAATATCGTGGCTGAACATTACATTGATCCCTTACACTTCCAAAATACCCTCAGCAGCTACAAAGGATCAGCCTTCTCGATAGAACCAATTCTGACCCAATCAGCCTGGTTTCGGCCGCACAATCGCTCCGAAGATTTCGACAACCTTTATTTTGTGGGCGCTGGAACCCATCCCGGCGCAGGTTTGCCAGGGGTATTATCCTCCTCTAAAATCGCCGAAGAACTCATCGTTGGCAGTAAAAACCACACATACAAATGAAAGAATTAACCTGTCCCATCCCCGCCCTCTCTCCAAAGGCCGGTTGGAAAGCCCTGAAAGCGCTCATCAACCAACGCTCTCTCCTGGCTGCCCTGGAAGCCTTGCACGCCCATATTGGGAATGCCTTTCGAATCACCTTGCCGGCCTTCCAACCGGTCGTTTTAGTTGGCCCCGAAAACAGTCGGCCGATTCTCGTCACTCAACGAGAAAAGTTCAACTGGCGCACAGAAAACGACCCTGTCACAAAGCTCCTCCGTCGCGGTCTGCTCGTTGAAGATAGTGAAAGCCACCACTGCCTGCGAAACCTGATGAGCCGGCCCTTCCACCGTCGCCAGGTTCAAAGCCACATTTCTGAAATGGGTCGCTGCACAGACATTGTCATAGAAAACTGGCAGGATGGACAACAATTAGACATGCTCGTAGAAATGCGTCGCGCTGCCCTGCTCATATTAATGAGAACCCTTTTCGGGGTTGAATTCCAGGCTGACATGGAACACATGTGGCGGCCGATTTTACGCGCCATTGACTACATATCCCCCGGTCTCTGGCTCTTATGGAAAGACGTTCCCCGCTTCGGCTTTAACCAGCCCTTAAAAGAACTCGACGACTACCTGTACGACCTCATTCGCGTCCGCCGCGAAACTGTCGGCAAGGACTTGGAAACATCCGATATCGACGATCTCCTCACCCACCTCATAAAAACACCTCACATGACCAACAATCTCATTCGGGATCAGCTCCTGACCATGCTCATCGCCGGACACGACACCAGCACCGCCATGCTCTCCTGGGCACTGTACTTACTCGGCCGTCATCCCCAAAGCATGGCAAAAGTCCAGGCAGAAATAGACACCGCCCTGGCTGGCAGCCAACCCAACCAGAATAACATAGACAACCTCCCCTATCTGGACCAGGTCATCAAAGAAACCCTGCGCCTTTATCCCCCCATTCACATCGGCAGCCGCCGCGCTGCGGAGGAGTTGACCGTCAACGGTCACCAAATTCCGGTCGGAACCAGAGTCATGTACTCCATCTATCTCGCCCACCGTGATCCTAAATACTGGCCCGATCCGGCCGTCTTCCGCCCCGAAAGATTTGTCCTAAATAATTATGCGGAAAAACAACCCCCTTTCACCTACCTTCCCTTCGGCGGCGGCCCCCGCAATTGTATCGGCGCCACCTTCGCCCAAATCGAAGCGCGAGTAGTCTTGTCCCGCATTTTGCAGCAATTTTCCTTACATCTGCTCAATCAGGATGTTCGCATGCATATGGGCGCAACGCTTGAACCCCGCCCCGGCGTTCATATGCGAGTTAACCGACGGAGAGTCCACCATGATTAAATTACCCCAAATATTTGCCGCGCTGGCCCTGTTCGCTGGGCCAATGGCCCGGCGGGCCGAACGTCGTTATCTGGCCCTGGTCCCCCTCGATGGAAAAGAATGTAGTCGGCCGCTTCCTTCTCTCTCCATCATTATTCCCGCCCGCAACGAAGCTGAAAATTTACAGCAGCTTCTACCCACTCTCCAGTCCTTATCCTACAACGGATCCTACGAAATCATTGTCGTGGACGACCAATCAACGGATGGCACATCGGCCGTTTCCCGGCAGTTCAAAACCAAAGTCATCCAGGGCAAACCACTCCCCCCAGGCTGGCTCGGCAAACCTCACGCCTGTCATCAAGGCGCTCAAGCCGCCACCGGCCAATGGCTCCTCTTTACCGATGCCGACACCTTACACCAACCCGATGGCCCCGCCCGCGCTGTCGCCCATGTCCTGGACAACAACCTCGACGGTTTAAGCCTCTTTTTAGACCAGGAAACCAAAGGCACGGCCGATACCCTGGCCCTTATGGTCGCCTTCGCTGGCATTTTCGCCGCCCTACCCCAGCAAAACAGCTTCCTAAACGGCCAATACATCCTTCTCCGCCGCGGGGTCTATCTCGAAAGCGGCGGATTTTCGGCCGTTGCCAACCACCCCCTCGAAGACCTCGCCCTCGGCCACCATCTCAAGACCCACAGTTACCGTGTTCCCACCCTGCGTGGTGAAGAAGCCGCATCTGTCAGAATGTACAAAGATTTCAACGCGCTGTGGCAGGGGCTAGTTCGTTTGGGTAGTGGTTCTTTACCCTGGCTAGGCTTGCATTCTCTCATATCCATCCTCTTTATTAC
>JBAPRX010000284.1:0-6228 GCA_049281335.1 Promineifilaceae bacterium (SeqCode) | reverse complement strand
CACCTGAAGCGTCGGCTGCCAAAAGTAGAAGCTATCAAACTCGACCAGGAAGCATTTGCGGCCGTCTAAAGTGTCAAGGATTGAACCAATCTAAAAAAATCTTACTACATCCTTATTTTGGAGGAATTTTGTTATGGGTGATCCCCGAATAGAAAAGCTGGCAAACGTCCTGGTTAATTACTCCACCGAAGTCAAACCTGGTGATTGGGTTGCTGTGATGGGCAATGTGATTACGCTGCCGCTGATTAACGAAATCGTCCGGGCAGTTTACCGGGCTGGTGGCAACGTCAATGTTCTTTTGTCCAGCACTGATTTAGCGGAGCTGGCTTACCGGGAAGGAAGTGAGGAACAACTGCAATGGATTTCCCCCATCGAAAAGGCGGTCATGGAAGATACGGATGTGCTTATCAGCATATCGGGAACCGACAACACCCGCTTTTTGAATAATGTAGATGCCCGACTGCAAAAAATTCGGCAGGCTGCCAGAGCGGATGTTTTTAAGAACTTTGTCAACCGGGTCAGTCTGGGGGATTTGCGTTGGGTTGGAACCCAATACCCTTGCAATGCCTATGCCCAGGAAGCGGATATGAGTCTGAGCGAGTTTGAAGCGTTCGTCTATGGCGCAACCTTTGCCGACCAGCCCGATCCAATTGCTTGTTGGCAGGCGATGCACGAAAATCAGGTGCGTTTGGTGGATTGGCTGGCGGGTAAGAAGCGGGTTGTCGTTCGCGGGCCGAACGTTGACCTGTCGCTTTCCATCGAGGGTCGGCCGTTTATCAATGGTGACGGCCGAAAAAATATGCCCTGCGGTGAAATTTTCACCAGCCCGGTCGAAAACTCTGCCAACGGCTGGATTCGTTTCACCTATCCTGGCTTGCAGGGTGGTCGGGAGGTGGATGGGATTGAATTGAAATTTGAAGACGGCCGTATCATCAACGCCTCTGCTAAAAAGAATGAAGCCTATCTGTTAGAGACAATCAACATGGACGAAGGCGCTCATTATCTAGGTGAATTCGCTATTGGAACCAACTTCGGTATCCAGCGGTTTACGAAGAGCATTCTCTATGATGAGAAAATCGGTGGGACCATTCATGTGGCAGTCGGCCGGGGTTTCCCGGAGGCAAACGGGGTTAACGAATCCTCCGTTCACTGGGACATGATCTGCGACATGCGCCATGACAGCGAGATCGTTGTTGATGGCGAAGTGTTTTACCGGAATGGGGAGTTTCTGGTATAGAAAACCCATATCGGGTGCGGGGTGGTGCTGTCAGGCACCCAAGACCGCCCGCTAAATTTATGAAAACTGCTCCTCCAGTTTAGCAAAACGCAGGCTTCTATCTAGCCTGCGTTTTGTTTTTCTGTTGATTGTTCCCCAAAACAATCCATTCCAACCGCCTCGCCCAAATTGCGGTCGAAAGAACGGTGATATCGTACCAGGTTTTTTGTGTCATTATAGGCAAGGCAATCGGATGGGAGTAGGTGGTGAATAGGGACTTGGTGGCCGATTGCCTTGCCCCTACCAAATCTTTTGTCGTTTTACGCAATAACCTGGACTGTTGGCGCTTCCTCTGCCTTCACCGGCGGTTCGAACCCCCGGAAAACGGCCGCTGCGGCAAACCCGGCCACAATCGCCATAACCCCGCCTATCACAAATACATTCCGAACCCCAACCAGAGCCGCCAGCGTCCCTGCTGCAAACATCGAAACCAGATTGGCGACCTGAATAATCGCCCCCAACGCAGCCGAAACACGCCCCATAACCTCATTCTCCACCACTAACTGGATTAATGTTACCTCGGCCGAATTCAACGGCGTAGACATCAATCCAATAATGAAGAGAACGATAAACAGGTGCCAGACATTTAGAATTAATGCCAGGAGCGCGACCCCGATCCCAATTCCAATCAGACCGCCGCTGATCATACTCGTCGGTTTGAAACGCGCCGCCAGAACGGCAACAAGACTGCCGCTGATAATCATGCCGGCCACCTGTGACAGCTCAATCGCTCCAAACCAGGTTTCCGCAATTTTCAAATCGTTAACGATCATCGGCGCCAGAAGCACATTGACCGCGCCCAGTCCCAACATGGCAACCCCCGCCGCAACCAGCGTCCCAATCAAAATGCGGCTTTGAACCAACAGCCCAAATCCGGCCCGCATCTCGCCCAACACGGCCGAAACCGTCGCCACGCCCATCTCCTTTACGCCTGCCATCGGTGGCAGCGCCACCCGGCTGATAAACAGGGCCGAGACAAAGAAAGTAGAGGCATCTATCACATAAGCAGGCCAAAAAACATCCAATGCGCCTACCAGGAACCCGGCTGCGGCCGTTCCCAACAGGCGGAAAAAGACAAAGCTTGTTTGGGACAGCGAATTAGCCGACAGCAGCCCATCTTTGGGGATGACCAGCGGGATTACGGCCGACCGGGCAGGCGTGAAAAATGCCCCAATGGCCGAATGGGCAAAAGCGATCACATATAATAGGAAAAGGTTAATGTGTTCGGCCGTGCCTGTTAAGAGGAAGGCCAGCACCAGAAAGCCGCGAACCAGGTCGGAGAAAATCATGACCCGTTTGCGATCCCAGCGATCCACAAAAACGCCCGCCACCAGGCCAATCGTTGCCTGCGGCAAGGCCATCGCAATGAGAAGGTAGGCAATAGCGGCCGTATCACCCCCTGTGGCCCGGTTAATCAATAAAATTAGCGTTAAGGCAGTTACCGAATCGCCAAAATTGGAGATAATCTGACCAATCCAAAGAAACCGGAAGTCAGCAAGTCCTAATAATTGGCGGATATTCATGGAAGGAGGTTGGCCGTTGGCCGGGGTTGACTCACTCATTGTTTGTCTCCTAAAGTGGCTGTGCTATGAACTAACTTGTCACTGCGATATGGCTCGACCCAACCTTCAATACCCAATCAATTGCAGGCAGGTATTCGGCCGTTACTAATTATTTTTCTTTGGTTGGTTAACCGGGAAGAAAGCAAAAGTTAGCCCGTAAATTGGTGTGTCGGGATTGGTTGTATCATTCGCGTTGGAGAGATCGTTGAACTCTTTTAGCAGGGCGGATAACCCCTCGTTAAACGCCTCAACTTGTTCATCTGTCAGACTGTACGACGAGTGAATGATCATGCCCTTCTGCGGTTCAGAATCATCGCTTAAGTCCATGAGGCCAGCCTGGATGCTTTTGTTTATCTCATCCTTGGCCGAGTCAAAGATAGCACTCAACAGCGTATCCACCTGGCCGCCGGGATCCTCAGAAGCTGTTAACAACGCTTCGTCAACACTATAACGGCCGGCCGTTACGCGGTACTTTTTCTCGATAATGCCAGACACAATATTGGTATCTACGACTTCGATCAGATGGTGCTTTTCCAACATATTGACGTGGTAATAGAGTTTGGTCTGGACGATATCCAGCGCGTCGGCGACGTCCTTGACCGTTTTTGGATTCTTGAAGCACTTCAAAATTTGCAACCGAAGCGGGTCTGCAATGACTTTCAACGTTTCCGGGTCGGTGATAGTGAATACCTTTTTCAGTTTAGGAATCTTAGACATTGTATTCTTTTTGACCATTTGAAAAAATATGAATGGTTGAGGATATTTTAATAGAAAATACGGCCGATGTCAAGCAAGACAATACTAAGAGATTCTCTTAAATTCTCTTGGTGTATCTCTGTTCCTCTGAGCGGCCCTGTGTCCAATTTCTGTTGTCTATAACAAAAAAGACTATTTCCCTTTTGTGATAAGAACATACGTGCTACAATGTCGTTTGTGATTTGGCACTAAATTGATAAATATCAGTTGGAGGAAAAAATGTCTGAAAAGTATATTCGTCATAGTGAAGGTGCCGTTCGGCCGTATTTACACGGCGGCCTCGATTTACCCGAATTTATCGAATACGTCTTCAATGCTGTTGAAGTTGAACGAGTTGGTATGGGTGACAAATCCTACCATGTCGAAAGTCGGATAGAGGATGCTGTCGTTGTGATTGAAGCTGGTGAATTACCTACTACGATTGACCCCTGGACTTCCGTCACCCTGGTATACGTTCCCGATGTAGATGCTGCCTACGCTCGCGCTATTGAGAGGGGGGCAACTTCCATCGCCGAGCCGGTGGACAAACCCTATCAAGAACGGCTGGGTGGTTTTAAGGACAAAGCCGGAAACACCTGGTGGGTTTCCACGTATACCGGTTAAACAAGCCAGAAAACAGCAAGACCGGCGGGAATGCCGGTCTTGCCTTGCAAAATGGGAGAGAAAGGAGAAGGGGTTGTCAGGCTGCTGTTGTCACAAACTGCGCCTCTTCCGTTGACCCTTTCAAGGCAACGGTAGAAGCCTGGCCCCCGGTGATAGCCAGTTGAATCTGGTCAAAATAGCCCGCCCCAACAAAACTCTGGTGCTTCACGGCGCTGTAGCCATCACTGGCTTCCAGGGCAAATTCTCGCTCCTGAAGCTGCGAATAAGCCGCCATGCCTCGCTGGCTGTAGCCGCGAGCCAGGTCAAAGATACCGGCGTTCAAGGAGTGGAACCCGGCCAGAGTCACAAACTGAAACTTGTAACCCATCTTGCCCAACTCGTCCTGAAAACGGCCGATTGTTGTCTCGTCCAAATGTCGCCGCCAGTTGAAGGAGGGCGAACAGTTGTAAGCCAGCATCTTGCCGGGGAATTTCTCATGAACGGCATCGGCAAAGATGCGGGCCTCATTCAGATCGGGCGTTGATGTCTCGCACCAGATCATATCCGCATAGGGGGCGTAGGCCAGGGCGCGGGCAATGGCGTAATCCAACCCCCCCCGGAGGCGGTAGAATCCTTCCGGGCTGCGTTCCCCGGCCACAAACGGCCGATCCGCCGGGTCAATGTCGCTTTGCAAAAATTGGGCCGAATCGGCGTCCGTCCGGGCCACCAAAATCGTTGGCACATCCGCCACATCGGCCGCCAGCCGGGCCGCGATTAGCTTGTTGATAAATTCGGAGGTCGGGATCAGCACCTTGCCGCCCATGTGGCCGCACTTCTTGGCCGAGGAAAGCTGGTCTTCTAAATGAATGGCCGCCGCCCCGGCTTCGATCATTCCCTTGACCAGCTCAAAGGTATTCAAATTGCCGCCAAAACCGGACTCTGCATCGGCGAAAATGGGCGCCATCCAGTGGATGCCGTTCTTGCCCTGCATGTGGTGAATCTGATCGGCCCGCAGCAGGGCGTTGTTAATCCGCTTCACCAGATTCGGGGCGCTGTCGGCCGGGTAAAGGCTTTGGTCGGGATAGGTCTGTCCGGCGTTGTTGGCGTCGGCCGCAACCTGCCAGCCGCTCAAATAGATCGCCTCCAGACCGGCCTGCACCATCTGCACCGCCTGGTTGCCTGTTACGGCCCCTAATGCGCGGACAAACGGCCGTTCGGCCAACAACTGCCACAGACGTTCTGCCCCCATCCGGGCCAGTGAATGTTCGATGTGAATGGTCCCCCGCAGCTTAACGACATCTTCGGCCGAATACGGCCGTCGGATCCCTTCCCAGCGATTATCTGACTGCCAATATTTATTTAATTCCTGAATTGCTACCTTGTCGAATACCATCTTGAATCCTCCATATAAAAGTCAAAAGTGAGCAGTAAAAAGTGAACAGTTAGACCCTTAGGTCTCACACATTTCCCACTACGTTTTACGCTTTGCGTCCTACGCCAGATATTCATATCCTGGAATGGTCAGGAACTCAGTAAATTTCTTTTCCGAAAGAAGCTGGTCAAGCAGTTCTGCGGCTGGTTCGAAACGGCCGTTCTGGTACCGATCCGGGCCGACTAACCGGGCGATTTTTTCCTTTTCCTCGGTCAGCAGTTGGCGGCAGAGCGGCAGGGTGATGGCTCGGCCGTCATTCAAACACGCTTCCGGGTGGTTGATCCACTGCCATAATTGAGCACGGGAGATTTCGGCCGTTGCGGTGTCTTCCATCAGGTTATAGAGCGCCGCCGCCCCCGTTCCTTGCAGCCATGATTCCAGATAAAGCAGGGCTACATTCAAATTGGTTCGCAGTCCCGCTTCGGTAATCTCGCCCCCACACACCTTAAAATCAACCAACTGCTCGGCCCTGATAGTCACATCTTCCCGCAGCCGGTCTTTCTGATGCGGCCGTTCCTCTAATTGTTCCTCAAATATTTCATGGGCCAGCGGAACCAGATCGGGGTGGGCCACCCACGTTCCGTCGAAACCGGCCGAAGATTCCTGCTCTTTGTCCTGGC
>JBAPRX010000283.1:0-3030 GCA_049281335.1 Promineifilaceae bacterium (SeqCode) | reverse complement strand
CTGCTGAACAGTCATCACGACGACGGTCGGTTTAGATGGGCCGGAAAGCAGGTGGCGCAAAATGGCTCCGGTGATGTAGTAAGGGACGTTGGCAACGACTTTGTAATCGTTCTGGAAATAGTCGGCGGGATCAAATTCTAAGACGTCCCCTTCTACCAATTCCACATTCGCATAGTCAACCAGTTGCTTTTGGAGGATGGGTGTTAAACGGCCGTCTAGCTCAACGGCCACAACCCGTTTGGCAGCATGGGCCAGATGCCGGGTCAATGCGCCTAACCCCGGCCCGATCTCCAACACATCATCGTCCGGGGTCAATTCGGCCGATGCTGCAATCTTCGCCAGAACATAAGCATCATAGATAAAGTTCTGCCCCAGGCTCTTCTTTGGTGAAAAGCCATATTTTTCCAGAATGTGTTTGGGATGTTCCATCGGGGTTTGCGAGTGGATACCAGGTAGTTAGAAGTTAAAAGTGAAAAGTAAGTCGTTGTCAAAGCGACCACTTTTAACTTTTAACCGCTTACTTTTCACTGTATCAAGGCAGCCAGGTTGGGAGTAAATAGTTGATTTTGTCAGCAGGGGGGGCCGGGGCGAGATAGTAAACATCCACGTAGCCGCTCCAGGCCTGGATTTCGCCATCATCATAGCCCAAATCTATCCAGCGGCCCTTGACGCCGCCGCCAGTGTCTCCGGCAAAGCCAACGCCGTACCCCGGCACATAGACCCAGCTTTCAAAGGGGACGACATTGGGGTCTATGGCAACCACGCCCGTTCCGGCCTGTGCGCCGCTGGCGGTGATGCCGTAGGCGGGATGGTCAGGTGGCTTGCCAGAGCTTGCGGCTGTATACGCCGTGACCCGCATTCGCACAACCCGCCAATATTGGACCGGGCCATCGGGCGTGTCTAAAGAGCGGAGAACGATATTCGTACCGTAGCCGACGACGCGGTTAACCGGTTCGCGGGCAACCCATTGGCCGTCAGGAATCTGGCTGACTTCAACCCCGTTTTCATAACGGACACGGATTCGAGTACGCATAATACCGGTAACGCCTTCACTCAAGACGGCCCGTTGGTCAATTTCAAGCTGGTCCGTTCCCTGGAAGACAGTTTCAAACAAAATGTCTTGATCTTCGGTGCGGAAGTCTTCAGTTACCCGAACAACCTCGATGGTGTTGCCTGCCTGCAAGGGAACATCGGGGCCGGGGCGGGTGAAGTCCTGGCCGATGAGACCAATTCCGGCTTCGGCCAGCACCTGAAGGACATTGGTATGGTGGCTGCGGGTCTGGATCGTTTGACCATCTACATGGATGGTCAGGGGCATGGAGCGTTGGACGGTAATGGTGAGGTCAGGGGTGAGCCAGCTTCCTGGGGGCGGATCGACGCCATCGGCCGCAAAGATATTCAGGCCAGCTTCTTCCAGGGCGTCGCCGACGGTCTGAGCGGCCGTTCTCATCTCGATTCGGTTGTTGTTGTCAAGGATGGTGACATTGACGAAGTGGCCGACTTCGACCAGCGAGGAAACGGCCGTCTCCCCGATGTCCCCAAAATCAACCTTTTCGCCATCCACAAAGACCTGATCGGTACGGCCGACTGTTACCCCGGACTCGGTCAGGAAAGCGGCCAGATTTG
Source organism: Promineifilaceae bacterium (SeqCode) (assembly GCA_049281335.1). Taxonomy (GTDB): domain Bacteria; phylum Chloroflexota; class Anaerolineae; order Promineifilales; family Promineifilaceae; genus JAKEFB01. The sequence goes on along the minus strand of JBAPRX010000283.1, from coordinate 1,404 downwards.
TCTGGAGCGTCCAGCGCGTCTGAGTGCCATTGTCCGTTCGGAGCGTGACCGGAACGGCCCGCTGAATTTGAATCGTATCCCCCGGTTTGACCGATGCTGACATGGCCGGGGAGACAATATCCTCCGCCCGCACTTCGACCCCTGCCGCCGAAAGCACCTCCTCAACCCGATCATAATCGCCGCTGACCAGATGGACTTCGTTATCGGCATAGACAATAAATTGGGTTCTGGTGAAGGAGTAGCCGAGGATGGCCAGGAGGGCAGCCAGGATCAAGCCTGACAGGATTACGAAATATCTTTTTGGGAAAAGGTGGTTTGTTTTCATTGGTTTATTGGTCTATTGTTTGCCTATTCACCTAATCAACAAATCAACCAATAACTAAAATATGCCCATGAATCCGGCGCCAACCAGGTGGTCCTGGGCACCCGAGGGAAACGCCTTAGCGCTGCTTCCTCCCGGACCTGACGCGGTTCGACGGCCCTCGCCGCCAGGGACCCAGTCGTCGCCGGATTCATAGGCATATTATCTGATCAATCGTAACAAAGTCGGCCGATAGAGGCAAATAAGAGGTTTATTAGATGATTGGTTTATTAGGTTAATTGGCTATAGTAGCAGCCCAATCAACTCAATCAACCAATGAACCTACCCTCAGTTCCACATGCCGAATACTTCCGGCCCGCGATCAATTTCCCAGGGGTAAATGATGTAGGCATCTGAAACGGCCGCATAATAAGTCGGCGTATGCCCCGGATAGAGGGAATTGGTTGGCTTATAGTGGAGAACACAGGTGTCGGGGATGCCTCCGGCAGCGTCAACCCGGCTGGCAACCGTGACGATATTTCGGCCGCGTGTCCAGACATCATCCACCACCAGAACCCGCCGCCCTTCAAGCAAATCGTCATCCGGGAATTGGATAAATTCGGGAACGGCAAATCGTTCCAGGTCCGATCCTTGAGCGCCCGGAAAATCGGCCGGAAATCGAACCGACGCAGTTAATATGTAGGTGATATTTAGTGATTCGGCCAGCATGCCGCCCGGAACCAGTCCACCTCTGGTAACGACAATCATAGAATCATACCGGCCGTGAATTTGTGGTACGAGATAGTCAATTAGCTTGTCCACGTCGGACCAGGTCAATACTTCACGTCGCACTATATTGCTCCTAAACGGGAAAATTTTAAGATGTCGGGTACACAACAACCGCTTATTGTCTAAATTCTCTATAGAATGAAGTACCTGGCACCTGGATAGTTACAATATTAATTCGTATATCCTATCAGTTAGCGGCGTTGGATGCAATCCTTTCCGCTACTTTTTACGTTTTGGGAAGCGGCTGAGAACGGTCGCCGTGTCTGGAATGGGCAGGCGAGCGCCTTGTTTTACAGTATCAGGAACCTTCAAAG
>JBAPRX010000282.1:0-7460 GCA_049281335.1 Promineifilaceae bacterium (SeqCode) | reverse complement strand
GGCCTGGGTGCGAACAGAACCACCGGTCGCAGACGACGAAGTTCCTGGCAAGAATATCGTAAACCATTAATTTCTCTTCGTTGTAGAAACCCATGCCGAAGCTTGGATTAACATTGCTAAAACGACCCATGAAATCAGGAAGAAATCCTGCCATCGTTCCATCGGCGACCTGATCAAGTACGTGGGCGTGTTCGTGATGAGGGCTGAATTTGAAAATCGAATTCCGAAGCGGTTCTACTGTCACAGGAATTCCGGTGATTGGATTTACGTTGCTCTCATTGCCGGTGAGGCCGTCAATTTTGGACCGACCGCCCCGTACCATTAGATAGCCTAACATATGATCAAAGGAGCGGTTCTCCATCATCAGCACAACAATATGCTCAATTTTGTCGAGATTGGCTAACGTGGGGTCACTAACACTGGCAGGATTTGCGGTCGAACCAAGCCCGGAGCCTGCCGCCTTAATCGACGTCGCAGACGCCAGAGGGATAAACGTAGTCACAGTAGTAAGGGCTTCGGAGGTAGATGAGCTTTTGCTCCCTTCCAAGGTCGTGCCACGAATGCCGGCACCGGTGGAAACCGAACCCGAACCTGCGCTGCCATCAAGCTTTTGATCGGCCCCATCTTGATGCTGCTGCTTAAGGTCATCCTTCGATTTACCGGGTTTACGAAAGTGCTGAACGACATAGTCTTTACTGTCGGCGGATAATTCCCAAAAAATATGACCGCGCTCTGCCAGTCCCATTATTCCCTCGGTTAAATACTGCGATAATGCCGGGCGTACCACCACCCCACTGAACACATTTTTCATGAGCAGGCATTCGAGGAGCTTTTCCACCTGCGAGAGGTTGAATGAGCTGGATTTATCAAATGAAACGTTGCAGAATTGGTCGACGCTCAAGGGAAGATCTGCTTTAGGAAGTTGAGCGCCTACAATACGTACATCAGCAGTGATATCAGGCAAAATGATATTTCCAGCCATATCCGGAACGATGACATTAGGTATTGAGGCGCCTTTTGATGAGCGCAATACAAAGTTCAAATTGATGTCGATCCTGCGGATTTGCATCAGGGCTCCCAGATTTATCCCAAATAGCTCCAATTTGCCGACATTGATATTAACATCAAATCCAGCCGACAAGACCACTTTGGGCAAGTTTGACTTTGCCTCCCGATCTGCAGTGACCGAAAGGCTATCCATACGGATACTATTAATGTCGGTGAAGATTGGTTCAGGAATATTGAACTTTATCGTGCTCAGAGCACCATTGGTCAAATGCGCAATCTCATCATTGACACTTACCAGTCCAACGCCTGAATTAGCGAACACTTGCAGACCTAAGGCGATAAAGAGCTGCCGAAATGTTCGGTTGAGTAAGCGCCGAGAAATCCGGGTTTCTGTCAAGGTTACTTCCTCGTCCGGGTATTGGATTTGACCCCGGCAGTTTGAGTTCTCCTGGCTGATGTTCCTGAAACGGCATTGCCATCCCGGCCCAGCCAAATTCGCAGGCACCTGGAAAAGTAATTTATTCTTTGGCGCTTCATTAATGCTCGGGGTCGAACTTGTTACAAAGTCTTCGGTGTTCAGGAAATGGAGTGGCTTAGTTGATCCAGGTTTTAAAATTTCGATTCGAATGCCGCCAAGGGTCCTGGATGATGAAGGGCCAACAGGCCCGGAACCACCAAACAAAGTATCGCCTTCAACGTGGCCGTGGAATGGATCGGGATTGACAATATCAAAGACGGCTCCTGGTTCAAGTAGTTTACGAGAGGCAACAGCAACAGCCTCTCCAGCAACGGGAGAAAATTTTACAGTGAAGCTCTGTCCAGGTTGAAGGAATACATCGTTATTTTCGACATTATTCATTGTGATTTTATCAGGCATTATTTCGCATCTCCTATGTTGTTATTCACTAATCAAATCGGATTGTCACTGTCTGTGGGCAAAACAATGAAAGCAATGTTTAGGCCATCAATTCTGTTTGACCATAAGGCGGGTGGGTCATGTGTGGGGCCGATGATGGACGATACTTCTGAAAGTTGCTGGATGGGGATACCACTGCGCCGGGCATGTTCCCGAACGGCCGATTCGTCGTCAGCAATATAGAGGCAAATCAGGCTGTCGGCGGTGATGATGCTGCACACCCATTGAATCTGAGCATCCAATCCGATGAGGGCGAGGGTGCACTGCTGGGCAATCGACTGCAACTCCAACGGCATCAGCTGGCCGGCGCCGGGAATAACACATTCGACAAGGTAGTTCGGCATAATCTGCTTGCTCCTGGCAGGCCCGCCACCCCGATGGGAAGCCGCCCTGGACGGCGCAACCTCAATTTGTGGCGAATCAATGGTCACTATAGTGGAGGGGCTGGTTGCCGTCACCGTCCCGGGGGGGAGGGAAAGGGGGAGGGAATCGGCTGGCGATCTGTTATAATGACTAGATGAATGATCGTGAGTCGCAGGACCAACCCCTGGCAAAGTCGCTCACCCCCCGCGAACAAGATGTCCTTGACTGTATCGGCCGTGATATGACCAATCGCCAGATCGCCGAGGAGCTTACCTTTGCCATGACGACGGTGAAGTGGTATGTGCGGCAGGTATACAACAAACTCGGTGTTAATAACCGGCAGGAAGCGATCACCCAGGCCCGGCATTTGAGCCTGTTACCCACGGCAAGTCGGGGAGGTGCGGTCCGGCATAATTTACGAGCCGCGTCTACCCCTTTCGTCGGCCGGGAGCGGGAGTTAAAGGCTTTGTCCAGGCTGCTGGCCGATCCTCAGAATCAGATCATCACCATCCTAGGACCCGGCGGTATCGGCAAGACCCGCCTGGCCCTGGAGGCAGCCGGGCTGGCGCTGGCAGCGGCCGAGAAGGGCACTGCCGGGCAAGGAGAGTCCTCATTATTCTCTGATGGGATTTACTTTATCTCTCTCGCCCCGGTTGAAACGGTCAAAGGGATCATTACCACCCTGGCGGCAACCCTGGAATTTTATTTTCACGGCACCTCACAGAATTCCCGAACCGAGACCCAGCAAATTCTGGACTACCTGAAAAATAAACAGATGTTGTTGGTCATGGATAACTTCGAACAAATCCTGGATGGCAGCAAGCTGTTGACAGAGATAGGCGAGCGGGCGGCCGGGATTAAAGTATTGGTTACCTCCCGGGAGCGATTACAACTGCGCGGGGCGCAGCTCTTTCCGCTTCAAGGCCTGGAAATACCTGAAGTTGGGGAACCATCGGAGGCCTCGTTGGCCGGGAATGCGGCCGTTCAGTTATTCTTGAATATCTCAAAGCGAATGGAGCCTGATTTCAATCTGCATCTTGAGGATGCGAACCAACTTGTACGCATTTGCCGGTTGGTGGAGGGCATGCCCCTGGGGCTGGAACTGGCCGCCTCCTGGGTGAGCGTCCTGCCCTTAGCCAACATTGCCGAAGAAATCGAACAAAGTTTTCATCTTCTGGCCGCCGATCGTTATGACCTGCCAGAACGACATCGAAGTATGCAAGCTGCCCTGGACGCATCCTGGAAAAGGCTTAATCCAGCACAGAAAATTGCTTTCCAGGGACTGACGGTCTTCCGTGGCGGGTTTACCAGGTTGGCCGCATTGGAAGCAGCCGACGTGACCCTGCCCCTGCTAGTTACCCTGACGAATAAATCCTGGCTTTCCTATGATCGAACGGCCGATCGATATAATATCCATGAACTGCTCAGACAATTTGGAGCCAATAAGCTGGGCCAGGTGACTGAGAAAGAACAAGCGGTTCGAGACCGGCACAGCGCATTTTTCTGCGGCTATCTCAAACAACGAGAGCGGGATTGGTTTGGGGCGAGGCAGAAAAAAGCCATGGCAGAAGTACAGGCGGAAATCGAGAATATCCAGAGCGCCTGGTACCAGGCAGCGAACCAGGGTGATGTCACCCTGCTATCTCAGGGATTGGACAGCCTCTGCCGTTTTTATTTTTGGAAAGGCCGGGTGACAGACGGGCAATATGCTTGCCACTCCGCAGGAGCAGGCTTGTCGAAATGGCAGTCCGAGCACCTGGTTGAAGATTCAGAATCCCTGACTTTGTTGTCCAGGACGCTGGCCTGGGAAACTGAATTTACTGACGAGGTCACCCAAAAAGAAGCACTCCTTTCACAGAGCCAGCAGTTTCTGGATCGGGCCGCAGCGAGCGGTTGGGACGTGAGGTATGAACAGGCTTTTACCTATCTGAAAAAAGCCCGAGCCGTCGAATTCATGAATATTGAAGCGTCTATTCGTTTTGCCAGCCTGGCGTTGAAGTTGTACCGGGAAGTGGGCGACATCTGGAGTGAGGCGAAGGTTTTACAGCTGTTGGGCAGGCAATCTGTTTTTCAGGGCGCGTATGACCGGGGAAATAATCTTTTACGAGATAGCTTGGAAATCAGACGAAGGCTGGTCGATAAACGGGGAATCGCTGAAACCACAATTTACATGGGCGTGGTTGCCAGGCATCAAGGACATTTCGAGGAAGCCGAAAACCTTCAACGGCAAGCGCTGGTACTCACCCAAGAATCGGGAAATCAGTTTCATGAGAGCGAGTGCCTGGGCGTCTTATCCGTCACCCTGACTGCCGCCGGCGACTTCATCGCTGCAAGAGAAGCTGCCACCCTGGCGATAAAGATAGAAGAGGAGCACGGCTTAAAACCAAGTCCCTTTAACCTGATCGTCTTATCCAGAGCAACCATCCATCTTGATCGTGATCCAGAAGCGATGGCTATGGCAACGAAAGGGTTGGAAAGTGCCCGGGAACGGGGGACTATTATGCACATCGGCTTTGCGTTGATGGTTCTGGGCAGAATTGCCCTGGTTGAAGGGGAGCTGAGCATGGCAAAGGGGTATTTGTTGAAAAGTGCAAATACTTTGGCCGAGCAGAAGCACGTTTATCAGGCACTTCCCCGGGCAGTTCTGAGTTATGTGAGTCGCGCCCTGGGAGAGGATCAGGCAGCCCGCGATTACCTCTTAATGACACTTCGTTCGGGAATTGAATACCGGTCAATCATGCCGCTGATGATTTGTCTTCCTCTGGCAGCGCTTATTACGGCCGATGAGGGCCGCCCTGAACGGGCGGTTGAACTTTACAGCCTGGCCCAACAATTCAGACATATAACAAATTCCTGCTGGTATGACGTGGTTGCCGGCCGGGAGTTAACGGCCGTCCTGGCCGCTTTACCAGCAGATGCTGTTTTGGCCGCAACAAGCAAAGGTCGGGAGCTGGATATCTGGGAAACGGCCGAGCAGTTGTTGTTAGATTTAGCCAGCGATTAGGAGTCTCCTGTGTGTCAATATTGAGAGAGGCAAGTTCTAATTGAAAATTTGAGGGCTTGGGTCGAGCCAGGCATCTTCGAGACGATTTCAAACCGTGTACCAGAAAATTTAAGCTTTTCTGGAAAAATTCATAACAAATCGTTCGTGCTTGAGCCAGGGAGGGAAAAGGAGCTTAAACTCGCAGTAACTATTGAAATCATCTAACAACAGCAGATGGTTTGAAATTGTCTCCGATAAGGGACAGATTGGTTCAATTTTTAGATATTGAACCAATCTGTCCCCTGGAATTCACTTATTCAACTGTTATCATGATTGAGTCGCCTTGCTCGAATTCGATGTGGTCGCCACCGGCGAGGTAAACGGCGATTTCGTGGTCACCTGGTTCAATGCCTCTGAGTGATTCGGAGGTGTTGCCCCCCGTAATCATTCCCCAGGATGTGCCGTCCACATAGACATGCCAATGGCTTCCATCCGCGCCTAGATCGAAGTTGTCAACCTGAACCTCGACAACGACTTCATCGCCCTGGGCAAAGGTTGCACCATCGTCGGGGGATATGATGGAAATGGCAGCACCGCCAGGGTTCGGGATGCGTTCCCCGCTGTGTTCGTGTTCCATGTCGGACTCGCCATCATCCATGTTCGTGTTTGCATCATGTTCCATGTCTTCGCCTTCCCCCATGGCAGGTTCCTCCGTTGGGGTGGTCTCTTCTGCTGAGTTGGCGTTAGATGTGGAATCGCTGGTGCAAGCCGCCAGTAAAACAAGGCTGAAAACGAGGATCAGCCCTAGCAGTAAGTTTTTCTTGTAGTGATTTTTGTTAGATAGCATTAGATTCTTCTCCTAATTTGTTTTAGAGTCAGGGTTCTTTAGCAGCCATCAATGGTGAATTAACGGCCGATTTGATCTAATTATAATGCGTCAATGACCGGTCATTGTAATCCTACATATGGGAAACGCGGGTAGGCGAAATATGGATTGTCAAACCGATATTAGAGGTTCTTCCGAACTGTGTAATTGTGAAGCTGTGAGTTTGGGCAGAAGAAAATTCAGATTCGGGGAGGGTGGTCAGGGGGTGGGATAAAGGCGTCTTCGGGTGAGAGATATTCGTCTGCCAGACGAAATGATAGATTCGCCATGTCGTCAGGATGGATGAGAATCTCTTCGTCCGTTAATAATATGGAAATGGTTATCTGGCTGGTGGCATCCTGATTCGGCAAATTGACCACATCTTTGTTGCCATCGCGGTGGTGATTGAGGTCAACTTTGCCAAAATAGATGTGTTGGTGGTCTGGTTGACTGGCGGCGAAATGGACGTCAATCCAGGACCCGTAAATAGGCAGCAGCATTACGACCGTTGTTAACAGCAGCATAAACTTTCTGAACCGATTTACGAATTTGGCAGCCATTTCTTTTATTTATGAACGTTTGATTAACAGGCCGACAGCACCAACGGCAAGGCCGACGACGCCGACCACGATGCCACCAATTGCCAGCATGCGGGCTGTTTGAAGCTGCCCTGAGAGATCGTCAATCTGAGATTGGAGCGCTGTGGTTTCGGGCGGCGCTTCGGGAAACTGTAAAACGGCCGCCGGCAACACTTCTTCTGGTTGGGCTGAAATATCAATGGGGGTATCTTCAATCGAACCGGTGAACTCAACTGTGTATTCACCCCGAACAGTGGGGTAAATATCCACTTTGTAGAGACCAGGGGTGGAAGTTGGGTTCAGGTTGGCCGAAAAGGATTTGTCCCCATAAACGACCCGTAAATCCAGAGTGGCTTCGACCTGTTCCATGGGTTGACCATCTTTGGAAATCTCGATGGTGAGGAAGTTGCGATCACCCACTACCGGCGGTTCATTTTCCCAGCCAATGATTAGGAGATATGGCCCGGCCTCAACTCTTGTATGGGCAAAGGCTGACCTGGTTGTTGTTAGCAGCAGGCCAAGGGCAAGCAGGAATGCAAATATAAGAGGGTACTTCAAGTATAAACGCTTTTTCATATTGGGTTCTAGCCTCGATTTCCATGTCTATACGACGTGGTATTTTAATGAGATTAAACATATTTCGCCACCGCTCCAAGAATTGTCTAAGAAAGTCTGAATTTGGTCGAATACAGCCCTCTCCGGTGTACGATGGATTATTGCAAAGCAGGCATTGGAGTGGTATATATT
>JBAPRX010000281.1:0-5320 GCA_049281335.1 Promineifilaceae bacterium (SeqCode) | reverse complement strand
GCTTACCTGATCTCTAAAAGGGAAGGAACCGCTCGCACCGGGGGCAGAATTCTGTAAAGGGAGCCGACATCTGGGACATGCGCCTTGCCCCAGATGTCTATCCTTTATTACACCATCTGGTTAGCAGCAGTCACAGCCACAACCACACTCGCAATCACCGTCACCGTTATAAGAATCGGGATTATAGTTGGTCATTTTGTCACCTCCTATTAGAAATTTTGGGTACAGGTATATATAGATGGCCGTCTATATGTAACGGTTATTATATAGATAACCGTCTATATGTCAAGGGGATAGACGTCAGGCATAATAGGTGATAAGTAGATTGAAGGGGAGGGGAAACTTTTCAGTTCAATTGATAGGGAAATGAGATGAAGGAAGCATACCAAATTGTTCGAGCGGAACACCACCATTTAGATGTATTGGCTCCGTTGTTTGATGCTTATCGGGTTTTTTACGAACAACCATCGGACTTATCGGCCGCTTATGATTTCCTTCATGCCCGGCTTAGTAACCTGGAATCGGTGGTCTTTCTGGCTCTCTCCCCAGATGGGACGGGATTGGGCTTTACCCAATTGTACCCGTCTTTCGGTTCAGTCAGTTTGGGCCGGTCGTGGATACTTTATGACCTATTTGTGACCCCTGCAGCGCGGCGAAAAGGGGTGGGGCGTGCTTTGATGGAACGGGCGCATCAATTTTCGGCCGATTCTGGCGCAGGTAGGGTGAAGTTATCTACTGAAAAGACGAACTACAAGGCCCAGGCGCTTTATGAATCACTCGGCTATGTGCGAGATGAGGATTTCTACCGCTATGAGCTTCTTTTGATCCCAAAACCCTCATTTGAATAGTTATGTGAATGCTCAGAGGGTATTCAGGTATTGTTCGAAGGCGGTGAGGGATTCGGCCGTTGCTGCCTGACGGTTCAACTGCCGCAGAAGTTCCAGGTCGGTAATTTCCCCTAAACGATTGGTGAGAGAAGGGGGAGCGGCATCAAAGCGTATCCTTAACAGATCAAGAATAGCACTACGAAGCGCTTGTTGTCCTTCCTGTAAACCTTCTTGTTTACCTTGTCGTTTTCCTTGTTCAATCAATTCTTCAACAAATCCACCCATGATAGCACCTCCATCATCTTTGAATGCCGTATCAATGGCACTGCTGACTTGTTCAACTGTCATCTCCTTTGCCGTTGTTGAAATATATATGATGACAACCTGTAGAAATTCTACCGCTATCTTACGATTTGCCAACCCTGCCAGATAGCTAAAAATGTCCACCAACCGCTCCGCCAAATCCGGGTCGAAGCTCCGCATGAGGGTTAAGAGGGTTGCTTTCAACAGCAAATTCCCTCGAATATCACTCTCGTCAAGCTGGTTCAAATCCTGAAGTTCATAGCGATAATTGGGCCAATACGGCCGTAATGCTTCTGGCCCTTCAAATAACCCGGTGAAGTTCTCTGAAATCTGCCACTTCTCACGGCCGTGATAGACGACAATGGGAACGATTGGCGGTAAGGAGTTGGCTTTTTCCCGAAGAGCGCGTTCCCAGATGCGAACCATGTAACGGAGGAGTTGGAAAGCAACCAGAGCATCAGGGCTGCTTTTGTGTTCCAACAAGAAGTAGACATTGGCCTCAGTTCCGTCCTGAAGTCGAACCTGATAGAGCAGATCCGAAAAGTGTTCCCGCAAGTCGGCATCAATAAAGCTGTCTTTTTGAAGTTCGAGGGTGTCCAGATCAAGGGCAGCGACAACTTCGGCCGGAAGATACTGTTCGATGAAATCGTGGGCGACTTCAACATGCGAGAAGGTTTCCCGAAAGAACAGGTCGTGTGGGTTTCGCAGTTCGCTCATGGGTGGATTATAAAGATGAGGAACGGCCGAAAGCAAGTTTATTTGGTTATTTCTGTTTTGCTCTCTGTACAGTCACAATGAGGACGCCCAAAATAACGGCCGCGCCGCCCAACAGCCCTTGTAATTTCGGCCGGTCTTGAAAGAGGGCCAGCGACCAGAGGATGGTGATGACGGGGCTGAGGGTGAGCAGAATGGTGTGGTAGCTGAGACGGAGGCGGCGAAGCGCCAGATAGTAGAGGACTCGACTGATAACGACGTCTACTGTTCCGGTCAGGATCAGGAAAAACCAGGCGGCCGGTTTGGGAGGCAGCAGGAGTTGGCCTCGAACGGTGGTGAAGAGCAGTAGAAAGGCGGCCGTACTGACTACCCTGAACAGGAAGAAGTTGCTGAAATCCATCGCTTCCCCGAACCGTTTAACAACGGCCGTATGCAGCGCATATAGAAAGGCCGACCCCAATACCATGAAGGAGCCGATGCGGAACAGCCCTTCTGTGGGTTGGAAGCTGATAATGAACACTCCCACCAATGCTACCAATGCTCCCAGTAGTTCAACGGCCGTTAATTTTTCCCGCAGCCAGAACAGTCCCATGCCCAGCGCGAAAACGGTAGACATCTGGGCCAGGAGGGAGGCTGTTCCGGGGTCTACGAAGCCGATGGCGATGTAGTTGAGGGTGGTGGCTGTTGCTACCAGGAAGCCGATGGTCAGGAAGAACCAGGCGTGTTGGCGGAATACGGTGGGTTGAATACGGCCGCGTATTCCAAGAAAGAGCGTTACTTCGAGGGCCGCAAAGCCCAGGACATACATTGCGGCCGTTCCGCCGGGGAGATAGGGGTGGAGCAGGCGGGCAAAGACGAAGTGAAGGCTGTCTACCACTAATAAAATGGCAATAACCAAGGGCGCAGTGGAATTGGAACGGCTGTCGTTTGTTGTTTCGGTCACAGTTTGTTGGGGCTGGGTTATTGGTTGATTGAGTTGATTCAGTCAACCCAATCAACTGCCTAATCTCGCCTGAGTTTGCGGTAGGTGATCCGGTGCGGCCGATCTGCCGCCGGGCCAAGACGGCGCTGGCGGTCTTCCTCATAATCAGAATAGTTGCCGGGATACCAGTAGACTTCGCTGTCGCCTTCAAAGGCTAGAATGTGGGTTGCAACCCGGTCCAGGAACCAGCGATCATGGGAAACGACAACGGCCGAACCGCCAAAGTTCAAGAGGGCATCTTCCAGGGCGCGAAGGGTGTTGACGTCCAGGTCGTTGGTCGGTTCGTCCAGGAGGAGCAGGTTGGCCCCGGATTTGAGGATTTTTGCCAGATGAACACGGTTGCGTTCACCGCCGGAAAGGGTTCCTGTTTTCTTTTGTTGTTCGGTTCCGGCGAAATTAAAACGGCCGACGTAGGCCCGCGAGTTGATCCGGCGCGGCCCTAACTGTAACTGGTCGGCCCCTCCGGAAATTTCCTCCCAGATTGTTTTGTTTGGGTCAAGATCGTCCCGACTTTGATCGGCATACCCCACCTGAACCGTTTCTCCAACGACCAACTCGCCTTCGTCTGGCGTCTCCTCGCCGACGATCATCCGCACCAGCGTCGTCTTACCTGCGCCATTTGGCCCAATGACGCCTACGATTGCGCCGGGTGGAAAATCGAAGGTCATTTCTTCAAAGAGGAGGCGGTCGCCGTAGCTTTTAGCGACATCTTTTGCCCGAACCACGACATCGCCAAGTCGCGGGCCGGGTGGAATGAAGATTTCCAACTCTTCATTGGCTTTGGTCAATCCTTGTTCCAACAACTCGTTGTAGGAGCGGATTCGGGCTTTGCCCTTGCTCTGCCGCGCACGGGGGGACATATGAATCCATTCCAATTCGCGGGCGAGTGTCTTTTGCCGTTCCGATTCGGCTTTTTCTTCTTTGGCGAGACGGGCTTGTTTTTGTTCCAGCCATGAGGAGTAGTTGCCCTCCCAGGGGATGCCACGCCCCCGATCTAGTTCTAAAATCCAACCGGCAACGTTGTCGAGGAAGTAGCGGTCATGGGTGACGGCAATAACTGTCCCGGAATAGCGTTGGAGATGTTTTTCCAACCAGGCGACTGTTTCGGCGTCGAGGTGGTTGGTTGGCTCGTCAAGCAGGAGAATGTCTGGCTCTTGAAGGAGCAGGCGGCAAAGGGCGACGCGCCGCCGCTCACCGCCGGAGAGGGTGGAAACGGCCGTTTCTCCCGGTGGGCAGCGAAGGGCATCCATCGCCAGTTCCAGGCGGCTGTCTAAGTCCCAGGCGTTGAGCCGGTCGAGTTTGTCCTGGAGCTTGCCCTGGCGGTCTATTAGTTTTTCCATCTCTTCATCTGTCATTGGTTCGGCGAAGGCAGCATTGACTTCATCGTATTTGCGCAATGCGTCTACGACTTCCTGAACACCTTCTTCGACGATCTCCCGAACTTTCTTGCTGTCGTCAAGCTGTGGTTCTTGTTCCAGATAGCCGACGGTATGGCCGGATACCAGCACGGTTTCGCCGGTTATGTCGGTGTCAACGCCGGCCATAATGCGGAGCAAGGTGCTTTTGCCGGCCCCGTTCAGGCCGAGGACGCCGATTTTGGCTCCGTAGAAGTAGGAGAGGGAAATATCGCTTAATATTTGTTTGTTTGGCGGCACTGTTTTGCCGACGTTTATCATGGAGTAGATTATCTTGTTTGTCATAGGGAGTGATTATACACCAGGGGGACAAGAAGCAAGTTGCAAGTGAGCAAGTTGCAAGTGAACAAGCGGACAAGAGAGCAGAGGGCAGGGGTGTGGTGGTTTTTTTGGGGGATTAGGAAAGAAACGGGGTCGGAGTAAAATAGGGGTATGACAGAGGGAGATAAGACGACAATTCGGTTGGCAGAACTGATTGCATCCCTGTCTATCGCCACTGATTTAGGCATGGGACAGCCAGTGGAATATGCCTTACAGAGCTGTGTCCTGGCGGTCCGGTTGGGCGAGAAGCTGGGATTGTCAGACGAGCAGCTTCGTGAGGTCTATTATCAAGCCTTGCTGCGTTATATCGGTTGCAATGTGGAAACCGATATGATGGCTGCCCTTCTTGGCGATGAGATTGCCGTTCGCCAGGAACTTGCTACGGTGGACACGGCCGATTTCCCCACTACCATCCGCATCATTACCCGGTTTATGTGGCAGGCCCAACAGGGCCGTTCCACTCTGGAACTGGTCAAGACGATGGCAAGCGGGTTGTTCAACTCCCGACGCACTATGCAGGAGACATTCGCCGGTCACTGCGAGGTTGCCCAACGGCTGGCGGGTCGGCTGGGTTTCAGCGATAATATCATAACTGCATTGGGGCAGTTGTATGAACGATGGGACGGCAAGGGGCTGCCGTTTGGTCTAAAGGGGGAGGCGATTGCAACGGCCGTACTGGTCGTCACGCTGGCCCAGGATATGATCATTTTTCATCGCCTGGGAGGCGTTGAAGAAGCGGTGGCAGTTGCCCGCCGCCG
>JBAPRX010000280.1:0-7812 GCA_049281335.1 Promineifilaceae bacterium (SeqCode) | reverse complement strand
CCACAGGGTCCAATCGGCCCGGCTGGCCCCGCCGGAGGAGAAGGCCCTCAAGGTCCGGCTGGCTCTCAAGGTCCAGTCGGGCCTGCGGGGCCGGTCTCTGCTTTTATCGGCCCTGGCCTCAACGCCGAGATTACGGACGTTGACTTATCTTCTGGTAAACCTGCTGTAACAGTCGTGCTAACGGATGATGGAGGTCGTTCCCTGACACCGGCCGACTTGGAAGGCTTCGGATTCACAATCGCGCAGGTCGTCCAGGAGGAAGAAACAGGAATCACACGTTATCAAAGTCTTTTACTCCATGACGTTGAAGGAGAGTCTTTTACAGTTGGCGGTGAAACGGTGGAACCGGCCCTCGCTTCGGCAACACAGTCTTACGCAGATAGTGACGGAGAATGGGCAGAGACCGAGGGGGCTGCCTACATTTATTCGTTTGGTAATGAATTATCGGCCGATATCAATCCTGACTTGACCACCACCGTTGGAGCCTACTACTATAAAGACAATCGGGCGAGTGTAGCAAACGACGTTTTTACCTTTGTACCATCCGGGGGCGAACCGGAGCTGACCCGCGAAGTGACGCTAACCGAAAACTGTAACGGTTGTCACGACAAGTTAGCCCTGCACGGTGGTGTGAGGCAAGAAGTCGGCCTCTGTATTACCTGCCACACGAACCAGACGATTGATCCAGAAACAGGCAACGTCCTGGATTTCCGCATTATGATTCACAAAATCCATCGTGGAGAACTTCTTCCGAGCGTAGTTGCTGGCGAACCGTATCAAATCGTTGGATTTCGCCAATCCGTCAACGACTATTCAACAGTTATCTGGCCCCAAGATGTCCGTAACTGTACGACTTGCCATTCGGGGGGGACAGATAGTGACAATTATAAGACGATGCCTCAGACATCAGTCTGCACCGCCTGTCATGATAACGTCAATCCGGTTACCGGAGATAATCACGCAGGCGGCAGTAGAGATGATTCCGAATGTGGCAACTGTCACGGACCGGAAGGCGACGAATTTGATGCCTCTGTTGTTGGGGCGCACGTCATTCCAGATAAATCAGCACAACTCAAAGGCGTCAACATCGAAATCCTTTCTGTTGACAATGTAGCGCCCGGTGAATCTCCCATACTCACATTTCAGGTCACTGATAATGCCGGTAACGTCATTGAACCGGCCAATATGGACTATCTTGCCGTTACCGTTGCCGGCCCTACGAGCGACTACACCTCACGCGAGACAGAGACCATCTTCCGTTCTCCTTCGGACACTCCGCCGGACGTTGAAGATGTGGGCGACGGAGCCTACAGCTACAGTCTGGCATTCTCCTTCCCGGCTGATGGAACTGGCAGCTATGGGCTTGGAATGGAGGGGTATGTCAATGAAACCCTCACCGATTTGAATGACCCGGTACGGGTAGCCGCTTTCAACCCGGTGACCTACGTCGCCCTGGACAGTAGCGATCCAACCCCACGCCGTCAGGTCGTGGATCGAGACTTGTGCAATGCCTGCCATAATGACCTGGCATTACATGGTGGCATCCGACAAAACACAGAATATTGCATCCTGTGCCACAATACGACTGCCAGCGACGAAGAAGTCCGACCAGCGGAGGCGATGCCCCCGACAAGCATCAACTTCCGTGTTCTCATCCATCGCATTCACAGAGGCGAAGAACTCTCGCAGCAGCCCTTGATTGTTTACGGGTTTAACAGTTCTGTACACGACTACAGCGACGTTGCCTTCCCCGGTAACCTGGCAAACTGTGAAAACTGCCATCTTGCGGGAACGTATGGCCTGCCGCTTCCATCTGGAATTCAGCCAACAACAATCACTCAGGGTGGAACTGAGGTCAGCAGCGTACTGCCCACCCGTTCCATTTGTACGGCCTGTCATGACACCACCGCTGCCTCAGGACATACCGAACTACAAACCACAACGTCGGATGTAGAAACCTGCAATGTCTGTCACGGTACGGGCAGAGATTTCGACGTTTACACCGTTCATGATTAACGATTAGGCTCTGTCTTTCTGGGATAATTCCCCTCCAGATTTCCTGGAAGACAAAGCTTACTGTAAATAGCTATGAGAATATTAAACCGTTTTTCGCTACGCTATATACAAATAGCCTTTATCCTGGTAATGGCTCTTGCTGCCTACTTGGGTGTCAGCCTCTTGTTGAACGGTGAACAGACAGTCCATGCCTTACCGGAATTTGCCGATCGCACCGGCGAGCCATGCGCCACCTGTCACGTCAACCCCGGTGGTGGGGGTCCCCGCACGCTGCGCGGGCTGCTATGGGCCGCTCAAGGTCGGCCAGATGTGGTTCCTGAACTGCAAGGATCGTCGATTCCCACTTCGATCACCGATGGAATAGAGCTTTATGATTTTGCTTGCGCTGGCTGTCATGGTAGGAGCGGCAGCGGGGACCTTGCAATCGGTCTTGCCGGGCAGGGCATCTCCAAAGCGGCAGCTCGTTCATTTATCCGTGATGGGATTTCTGAACAGGGTATGCCGGCTTTTGAGGATCAATTAACGGCCGAACAACTAGAGGCGATGGCAGGGTTCGTCGCCGAAATTGGGACCGGAGCGCCCCTGCCGGAAGAATATCCGCTGCCTGCACCGGAATTCATCTGCGCTCCCGCCACGCCTGACTTTTGTGGAGGCAATTAAGCACGATGGCGTCCCAACTAAACCGCCGCCAATTCTTACAGATGAGCGCTGCGACGGTCAGCACCGCCGCCGTGATGGCCGGTTTGCAAAGCCTGCTATCCCCTCACGCTACAATCGAAACAAAGGCTAAACTGCAAACCAGCGCCGAGGAGAGTGTTATTCCCGGTGTGTGTCTGTTGTGCCCCAGCGGCTGCGGCATCCTGACTCGTGTTGTGGACGGCCGTGCTGTTAAGCTGGAAGGCAGCCCCATGCACCCCATTAATCTAGGCGCTCTCTGTCCCAAAGGCCAGGCCGCGCCGGAGTTACTTTACAATCCAGACCGGCTGACCGGGCCGATGCGGCGGACAGGCGCCAGGGGTGAAGGGAAGTGGGAATCAATTAGCTGGGATGAGGCGATCGAGATAGTTTCCGGCCGTTTAGTGGCGCTGCGCGAAGCCGGACATCCCGAACAAGCCGTACTGATGCACGGCGAGGCGCGTGGTCAGTTGTGGGAGTTTTTCCGCCGCTTCATGAGCGCCGTCGGCTCGCCCAATGTGGTCTCCAGGGAGAGCCTGAATACGGCCGCAGCCAAATTAGCGACCTATCTGACCCAGGGCGTTTATGACACGCCGAACTATGACATCGAAAACGCCAACTACATCCTATCTTTTGGAGCCAGTTTGCTGGAAGCCGGCCCGGTTCCGCAGCGAATTATCTCCGGCTATTCGTTCATGCGCCGTGGCCGTTCCACCAGAGGAAAGGTAGTCATTATTGATCCCCGGCAGGGCGTAAGTGGCGCCAAAGCGGACGAATGGATCCCCATTTTGCCGGGCACGGACGCAGCCCTGGCGCTGGGAATGGCCCACGTCATCATTCGTTCCGGCCTGGTTGACGCCGGCTTTGTGAACGACTACAGCTTCGGTTACGAAGATTTTCCTGATGAGACCGGAACCCGGCTGATCCAGGGCTTCAAGAATTTCGTTCTGGAAAACTATGCGCCTGAAAAGGTTGCCGAAATAACCGGCCTCTCCTCAACGACAATTGCCCGCCTGGCAGGTGAATTTGCCGGGAACAAGCCCGCCGTCGCCATATTGCCCGGTAAAGGTGGGCTGTTGAACGGCACCTTTGGCGGCGTCTACGCTGCCATGGCCATCCACTGCCTGAACGCCCTCGTAGGCAGCATTGAGACCCGAGGCGGCGTGTTGACCCAACGGTACCCGATACAGCGTCCGTGGCCGAAACTTCCTTCCGACCCGATTGCCGATGGTGGCTGCCGTGCAGAACGAGTTGACGGCGCAGGAACACTTTTCCCGGTGGCCAGGGACGCCTATCAGGTTGTGGCAACCCGCATCCTTGAGGGCTATCCGGTCGACCTGTTGATGCTATACGATGCGAACCCGATCTTTGAAGCGCCAGGAGGGGCGCAATTTATTGAGGCATTTGAAAAAGTGTCGCTGGTCGTTGCCTATACCGCCTTCATGGACGAAACGGCCGCTTATGCCGACCTGGTGCTGCCGGAACCTACCTTTCTTGAGCGCTACGAAGATCACTTTATTGAAGGACTTGGCTATCCCGGCGTCGGGTTGCGCCAACCGGTCGTTATCCCTCGCTACGATACCCGCAGCATAGGCGATTTTCTCTTGAAGGTTTCAGACGAAATGGGCGGCCCATTAGCCGACGCTTTCCCCTGGCACACGTACCAGGGTCTGCTTCAGTATCGTCTCCTGGATGTGGGAACTGATTGGGATACCTTACAACAATTAGGCGTCTGGTTAACGCCGGGCTACCGTTTTGCCCGCCGGGGCAGCGAGAAATGGGTAAATGAAGTCATCGGCTCGGACCGTCGCGGCGCGCCGCGAGATGGCTACTTTGATTTTTACAGCAGGGAATTGAAATGTTTGTTGGGAGATTTAGACGCTGATCAATTGGCGGCTCTAGGCCTGAGCGAAGTAAATGAGGCAGTTTATCTACCTCAATATCTGCCCACAGCCTTTGCGGGCGAAAGCAATGAATATCCGTTTGTGCTCAATGTCATTACCCTGATGAGCCTCGGCCCGTATAGCGCCGCAGCCAATATGCCGACCCTTCAAGAGATTAGCGGTATGACCGTCAATGAAACATGGGGCTCCTGGTTGGAAATGAACCCGGAAACGGCGAACAAACTTGGTCTTGAGGATGAAGACGAGGTTTGGGTAGAAAGCCCCTTTGGGAAGGTCAAAGTCAAGCTGCGCCTTGTCATGGCGCTTCGGCCGGATGTGGTCAATTTGCCCTTTAATCAGGGTCATACGGCCGTTGGTCGTTGGGCCAGGGATCGGGGCGTTAACGGAATTGACCTGCTCAACCCAGCCACGGAACCGGTCAGCGGGCTGGCCTCCTTCACCAATACACGGGCTAAGGTATATAAAGCATAAGGAAGTGCTAGATGGCAAAATGGGCTATGGTCATTGATCTGGATAAATGTGTTGCCTGCCAGGGTTGTAGTATTGCCTGCCGCTTTGAGAATAATACGCCGGTTGCAAAACCGAGTGAGGCCCTGAAAGGGCGGGCCATTCGTTGGAATGACGTTTTTGCCCTACCCCCCAACCCGACCGAGGACGAGGGCGAGTATCCGCATGTGAAAACCCGTTATCTGACCCGTCCTTGTATGCACTGTGAAAATCCCCCTTGTATCAAAGTATGTCCGGTAAAGGCGACCTTTATAGACGGGGAAGGTCTGGTGCGGCAAAACTACCAGCGCTGCATCGGTTGCCGGTTCTGCACTGTTGCCTGCCCTTACGGGGTGCGTTACTTCAACTGGTACGCGCCGGAGTGGGAAGAGCCTTTAGAGGAACATCTCAACCCGGATAAAGTTGTCGGCCGTGATTCCCTTGAAGGTCCGGCCGTACGGCCGAGAGGCGTCGTGGAGAAATGCACCTTCTGCATCCAGCGGCTGCATAAAGAACGGGCGCGGGCCGAGGCCGAGGGACGCGACTTCCGAGCGGAAGATTATGTGCCGGCCTGCGTCCAAACCTGCACTGGAAAAGCCAGATTCTTCGGCGATCTCGAGGATCCAAACAGCACGGTGTCGCTGCTTTCTGAAAGTCCCCGGGCTTTTCGACTGTTTGAAGAGCTGGGGACACATCCTAAAGTAATTTATCTACGAGAAGGATAATCATGCTCAAAGTCGCCCCTCAGGACAAAGAGAAACTGATCGATCCACTTTTCCGGACTCGGCCGAGCTTCTGGCTGGCAGTATTTGTCCTGCTGGCCGTCATCGCCTGGGGTGTTTATCATTATGCGCGTCAATTGACGCTGGGGCTGGGAGAAACAGGCATGGATCGCCCGGTTTACTGGGGCTTGTACATGGTGAACTTCATCTTTTTTATTGGCATCAGCCAGGCCGGGACGCTTATATCAGCCATCTTGCGTTTGACCGGCGCGGAGTGGCGACGGCCGATTACTCGGGTGGCTGAGGCAATTACGGCCGTTGCTCTAACGATTGGCGCCTTGCAGATTATCATTGACATGGGACGGCCGGATCGGCTGCTCTTCGTCATTCAGCATGGTCGTCTACAATCGCCCATCCTCTGGGACGTCCTCTCCGTTACTGCCTACCTGCTTGGTTCTGTCGCCTACCTCTATCTACCAATGATCCCTGATTTAGCCCTGGTCCGGGACAATATGCCGGAAGATGCCGCGGTATGGCAGCGCCTGTTATACCGGACCCTCGCTGCAGGTTGGCGAGGTAACCGCGAACAGTGGCGGCGGCTTGAAAAGGCCGTCTCGATTATGGCCATCATTATCATCCCGATAGCTATTTCTCTTCATACCATCACTTCCTGGATTTTGGCAACGACGGTTCAACCGGGGTGGCATTCCTCGATATTTGGCCCTTACTTTGTGGTAGCTGCCATCTTCTCAGGTATCGGGGCGTTATTCCTGGCTATGACGACTATCCGCTGGGCTTTTGGCCTGCAAAGCTACATTACACAAAAACAGTACTTCAACCTGGGACTGCTCTTCATTGTGATGGCGGTCGTTTGGGGCTATTTTACCTACTCAGAGGAGATAGGTGTTGCCGCCGGTCAACAAAGCGACGAATTTCCAGTGCTGGCCAGCAAACTGTGGGGAGAATTTGCGCTTTCATTTTGGGCAATGATAGCTCTGATACTCGTCGCCTTTCTGATATTGGTTATTCCATTACTCTTGCCAAAACGAACCACTCAATTGGCCCTGTTCCAGCCCCGATTTGCGCTAGTATCCACCGGAGCAGCAGCTCTAATGGCTTTTTGGTTATATAGACCGGAAATAATTTTCACAGATGTAGCAGCAGTCGATCCAATATGGCGAAGCGCAGCGTTAACCCTGTTGGTTATCTTTGCCGGTGTTGCAGTATTAGCAGTATTGGCTTGGCTTAAAGCCCGGCCGCTCGTGGGTATTATCATAGCTTCTTGCTGTGTGATTGTCGGCGTATGGTTGGAACGTTGGAACATCGTTGTGCCAACGATGACCCATCCCCGCCTTATTGAATATACGGCTTACCGGCCATCAATAACGGAAATCGCATTGACGGCCGCGTCTGTGGCGCTTTTTATGCTTTTGTTTCTGGTATTTTTCAAGCTGTTTCCTGCTATCTCCATCTGGGAGATAGCAGAAGGTCGCGTTATTTCTGAGGCCCAGGCCAGGATTGAAATTCCTGCGCCGGCGCCCTCTGAAACGCTCCGGCGTTTGGGTCGCTGGGGACAAAGAGAATAGAGGTAAATTATGTTTAATGAACCAGTTGTTACTATTATTGTGATAGGTGTTGTACTGGCGCTGATAATTCCGTCAATGAAAATTATCTGGCAATATGAGCAAGGCCTCGTTTTTCGTTTTGGTAAATTCCGCAGTGGCCGTGGCCCAGGCTTAAATTTCATCATCCCTTATCTAGATCGGATGGTAAAAGTAGATATGCGTGTCGAAACATTGATAGTGGAACCGCAAGAGGTCATCACAAAGGACAATGTGACTGCTCAGGTAGATGCAGTGGTCTATTTCCGGGTGGTGAACGCGGAGGATGCCATTATCAAAGTCCAGGATTTCGCAAAGGCCACCGAACAGATTGCGCTGACAACCCTGCGCAGCGTGCTAGGCCAGTCTGATCTCGATGATTTGTTATCCCATCGTGACCGTATCAAC
>JBAPRX010000279.1:0-5615 GCA_049281335.1 Promineifilaceae bacterium (SeqCode) | reverse complement strand
CGGGTTTATATCTGTAACCTTGCCACACAGCCCGGTGAGACGGATAATTACACCGTTGCAGATCATGTTGCTGCCATTAACAATCACGTCACTCTCGGCAAAGTGAATGATCGTGGCCTGTTTGATGCCGTCTTAGCCAATGATAATCTCTCTGTTGCGCCAAACGCTGGTGGCGGGCATACAATATTTGTAAAACCGGTTGCCCCATCCGATGTCAGGGTGGTGACAGTAGATTTGATTGACGAAGATCGGCCATGGCGACATGACAGCCAAAAACTGGCCCAGGCCATTATGGAATTATCAGGGCCAGAAAATCAATATACAGGTGGTATCGAAAGTGATTAGCCATCTGGTAAGATGTTTATTAGCCGTAATCGGTAATTGATGACTTTCACTCAATCAATTACCAGTTATCTAAGAATAAAAGCTGTTTTTGAATGGAGCCTTTAATAATAGGAATAGGCTCTATCCAACCATAACAAGGAGAATTTTTCATGACTATTAAGGTAGGTATTAATGGCTTCGGCCGTATTGGTCGTCAGGTTTACAAGGCGATCTACGAAAATTATCAGGGGGTCTTGGATGTCGAGGCGGTCAATGATTTGATGGACGTGAAGACCAACGCCCACATGCTGAAATACGATTCCACATACGGCCGTTTCCCCGGCGAAGTAGAAGTAAAAGACAACGATATTTACGTAAACGGCGAGATACTAAAGAGCTATGCCGAACGTGACCCCGCCAAACTGCCCTGGGGTGATCTCGGCGTCGATATTGTCTTGGAATGCACCGGTATCTTCAAGGACAAGGACACGGCCGGCGCACATCTGAAAGGCGGCGCCAAAAAGGTCTTGATTTCGGCCCCTGGCAAGAATATTGACGCAACGTTTTGCCTGGGTGTGAATGAAGAGACTTACGATCCGGCAAACCACAATGTGATTTCAAATGCAAGCTGCACCACCAACTGCCTCGCTCCGGTGGCGCGGGTACTGAACGATAAGTTTGGTGTAAAACGCGCTTTGATGTCCACCATCCACGCCTACACCAACGGCCAGAAGATTCTGGATATGGCCGCCAAGGATTTACGACGCGCCCGTACGGCCGGTGTGAACATCATCCCAACCACAACCGGGGCAGCCAAAGCCGTTTCCCTGGTGATTCCTGATTTGGAAGGCCGTTTCGAAGGGATGGCATTCCGGGTTCCGGTTGTTACTGTCTCTGTGGTTGATCTAACGGCCGAGTTGGAAAAAGACACCACAATTGAGGAATTGAACGCTACATTCAAGGCTGCGGCCAATGGCGGTGGTTGGTTAGGCAAGGTGCTTGACTACACCGATGAACCATTGGTTTCGACCGATTTCCTCGGCAACCCTGCCTCCTCTACGGTAGATTCTCTCTCTACTCAGGTGATCGGCGGTAATCTGGTAAAAGTCGTTTCCTGGTATGACAACGAATGGGGCTATTCTTCCCGGCTGGCTGATTTAGCAGCCTTTGTAGCCGAGAAACTCTAAAAAATAGTTGATGGCCGGCCGCAGTTTGGTCGGCCATCAACGACACTACCAAACAGATGGACTTAAAAGAGCTGGAAGCACGGATGCACGAATTTGTTGGCGATAAAGGCTGGTATGCAGCCGACTCTCCGAAAGTTCAGTCGCCCAAGAATCTGGCCGTGTCGCTGGCAATAGAATCGGCCGAAGTGCTGGAACATTTTCAATGGCGCGAAGCGCCTCAAGATAAGGCGGAACTTGCCGGAGAATTGGCCGATGTTGCTCTCTACTTGCTTCAGTTAGCCAGTATCACCGGTATTGACCTGGAGCAAGCTATCCTCGATAAGCTGGCCTACAACAAGGGAAGGGAGTGGCCGGAATCGTGACCTTTCATTGTCGAGGGCAGTGACTGTGCGAATTTTGGCGGTCAGCGACCGGGTGCTGGATCAGTTGTATTGTAGTGATGTGCGTCAAAGATACCCCGATATTGATTTGATTATCGGGTGTGGGGATTTACCGTATTATTATCTTGAGTTTCTTGTTTCTGCGCTGGATACAAATTTGCTCTATGTGCTTGGCAATCATGATGGCGGGCCGCAGTATACCATTGACGGCCGAATATTAACCGGCGTACAGGGGGGAACAAATATTCATAGACGTGTTCTCAAAAAAGAAGGGTTGCTGATTGCCGGGCTGGAAGGCTCAATGCGATACCGGTCGAATTCAACCCTGATGTACACAGAAGGTGAAATGATCTGGAATGTTTTTTCGATGATTCCGCAGTTAATGTGGTATCGTTGGCGTTACGGCCGATCCCTGGACATTCTGGTCACACACTCGCCCCCGTTTCATATCCATGATGGCAAGGATATTGCCCATACCGGGTTTAAGATTTTCCGAAACATGATGAAGTGGTTCCAGCCAAAATATCTCCTTCACGGCCATATGCACGTTTATCGGAATGACGTTCCAAGAGTGACCGAATTTTACCAGACGACCATCATAAACGTTTATCCTTATCGGGTATTTGAATATGGTTCCATATAAACTGTTTCTGGCGAAAATTATTCGGCGCTTTTTTTGGCTGTCTTTGCTCCTAATAACGTCGGGTGTTTCCATTGGGAACGCCCAATCCATAGAACAAGCCGGAGCCTCGCTTTACCCCAACAATCATGGCAAAGGAAACCCTGGGGAGACAGTCATTTATACCCACACCCTCAGCAACGTGGGGACTGGAACCGACACCTTTGATTTAACGGCCGTTTCGAGTGAAGGCTGGTTTATCAGTGTCTCCCCTGATGTTGTTACCTTGAATGGACAGCAGGAGACGACAATTTTGGTCACGGTGGTAGTAAATCCCAATGCCCACCAGGGGGACGTTGATGTGACCACCGTGAAGGCAACTTCCCAAAATAGTCCGGGTACCTCGGCTACGGCAACAGACACGACAGTTGTTCCCATTCCGATGTTTTTGCCGGTGGTCATGTACAACGCCGGACAGCCAGCCCCGGACTGCCAGTTGGATATTCCATCACCCGCCAATCCGCCGGGGATAGACCTGGTTGTTACGGCGATCTCCCTCACTCCCGGTTCACCCCAGGTCGGCCAGGCGGCAACGGTGCGCGTAACGGTAAAGAACCAGGGGATGACGGCCGTTTCCTCCGGAAATAACTTCCTGATAGATTTTTACGACGATCCGGTTCCAGAACCGCCGGGACCATTACAGCCAGGGGATATGTATTGGGGTGCGCAAGGGGGTGATTTTACGGCTGGACAAAGCCTGACGTTTGAGTCGGCGATCACGTTTAATAGTTCTGGCCTTCACCGCCTGTATGCCCAAGTCGATACGGATCAGGTTGTGGCCGAATCCAATGAAAATAACAATATTTACGGCTGCCTGGGGGTACTTGTTAACTAAAAATACGGGGGAGCGTATAGGAAATTTGGGCTACTTCCTCCAATTTTAGATTCCAATGTAATATTTGCTGTAACAATTGGGTTATAATATATAAGAGCCACCTGGTGGGTGGACATTTTTTCATTTTATTTATCTGTTCAATTTCATATATTTATTTGGAGATTATTATGAAGATTCCAAAGAAGGAAGAAGGGCAAGGTCTCGTAGAGTACGCGCTACTCCTTGTCCTGGTAGCCATTGTCGTAATCGTGATATTGGCCGTTTTGGGACGAACCGTAAGAGGCGTTTTTGCCCAGGTGTACGCCGGATTGAACGGTCAAGCGCTGGATGGCAGTGGAACCGAGTACGTAATAACCGGGCCTAGTGCTGATGCTGTAGGTGCGCCACCTAACTGTACGGTGACAGTTAGCGCCTCTGTGGTCGTCTTTGAAGATGGCGAGTTGGCCGGGGCCGGGGTTGGTGTTAGTGGTTCTGCTTCCTGGCCCTCTGGCGGTGGCTCCATCAGTGGTACGACTGATAACAATGGGGTGGCGAGTGTCAGCACAAGCGGGCCGGGCGCTTGTGAAGGTACAGCCACCATTACGGTCGGAGGAACTACTGTAACAGCCCCCTATAGCAATTAGGTGAAACTGATTGTAATTGCTAATTTACTGAGAATCATTTCCTATACTAAAAGGCATAAGAGTCCTCTAAATTGGGGTCTCTTATGCCTTTTATTGTTTTTTCTCAACTTATGTTAAGATAATGCAAATTTTGTGTGCGAATTTTAGCTGTTCCAAAGGGGTTGAAGTGCTATGTCCAGTAATAAGAGCCTTCCAAAAAGACGAGCTTCCAATCAAATCTCTCGATTAAGACAACTTGTTGTTGCACCTATTGGGGCTATTGTCTTTTTACTGTTAGTAATATACCTGATGGGTATTCAGCTTTCCGATGCCCAGGCTTCATTTTCTGAAGGCAGTTTGGCCGAAAATGGCGTTCAGTCAGAAATGGCCGCTGCGCCGGAGCAAGTTACCGGGCGAATCCTGTACGTGACAACCGACGGAGCCGGAACGCTCTGTTCCATCGAACAGCCCTGTGATTTGCAGACGGCCGCCGACGAATCAGAAGATGGAGATGAAATCCGGGTAGCAGCAGGGGTCTATAATGACTTCGCGGTAACGGGATCCACCACCCAGACTTTGCGTTTAGTGACATCGGTTCTCATTGAGGGGGGCTATACGTCAACCAACTGGACGGCCGATCCTGATCCGGTTGCCAATGAGACGATCCTGGATGGCAATGATCAAGTACGGGTAGTTCTTATCCTTGGGCCGATTTCGCCAACAATTCGCGGGTTCTCGATCCGAAGCGGTCAGGCTGTTCAGGGGGCTGGTATTTATCAACCGGACGCGAACGGGAATGCCGTTATCAAGAACAACAGAATTTTTAACAATACGGCTTCCGGGCCTGGCAGCCAGGGCGGCGGTGGCGTTTATATTGGCGGCGGCTCCGTCATCGTTGGTAATGAAATTTTTGACAATTCAACCACAGGTAGTGGGGGTGGTATATTTATTTCTAATAACCTGGGTGGAAATGCAGCTACAGTAGAAGATAATGAAATTTATGGTAACTTCACAACTGCTCCCAGTGTTGTTGGTGGTGGTATATTTGTTGGGGGAACAGGAACCGACGCAGTTATCAGCCGTAATGAAATCTACCAAAATAGTTCAAACTTTGGCGGTGGGATTGGTGTTTTTGTCAATTCGGGCGCTTTAATCGAGAACAACATGATCCACAATAATACGGCCGTAGGTACTGATGCTGGTGGTGGTGGTCTCGCTTTAGGGGGCGTTTCAACTCTCTGGCATAATACTATCGCCGTTAACAGCGCCGGAACGAATGGCGGTGGCATTTATGTTTTTGATAGTACGACCGAAATCATAAACAGTATCATTGCTAACAATACGGGCGGGACGAACAGCGGTATTCATGTTGCTTTTGGATCTGCTGCCGGCAGCTTTAACAACGTCTTCAATAACGGCAGCAACGCCACCTTGACCGATCCCATTGCCGGTGATCCCATGTTTGTCAATCCGGGCGGAAATGATTTCCACCTTACAACTGGCAGCCCCGACATCAATACCGGCGACGACAGTTTTGATGTTAATATTGACTTTGACGGACAGGGACGGCCGTTTGACGGGGGCATTGAGGTTGGGGCCGACGAATAT
>JBAPRX010000278.1:0-5290 GCA_049281335.1 Promineifilaceae bacterium (SeqCode) | reverse complement strand
TTGGCAGTAGATACCAGTCCAAAAACCGTTCCATGCGTCCGGCAAAATCCAGAATGGTGCTCTTCTTCAAGAAGCCGTGCGCTTCTCCGGCGTAGGTCTTGTATTCGAAAGTTTTGCCTTCCCGGCGGAGGGCTTCGACCCACTCCTCGGCCGCCTGGGGCGGCACGATGGTATCGTCCAACCCGTGAACGATTAAGACCGGTTTCTGGACATTTTTAATCTCGGCTATTGGGGAAGCGGCGACGTGGACGGCCCGGTTTTTGGCAGGGTGGTTCAGGAAAATCTCAGTGTAGAGCCGCAAATCCCGATTACACTGCGCCCAGGAGGTGATGATGTTGGAATCGCCATATTTATCAACGCCGCAGGCAAAGAGATAATCGGGGTCGCGGGAAAGGCAGCAAACGGTCATATAGCCGCCGTAACTGCCGCCATAAATCGCCAGCCGTTCGGGATCAATCTCCGGCAAGCCGCGTAAAAACCGCGCTCCATAGAGGCAGTCCTGGGTGTCGCCGATGCCCCAGTCGTTGTAGTTGGCATGTTCAAATTCCAGGCCGTAGCCGGTGCTGCCCCGATAGTTGGGGGCCAGCCAGGTATAGCCTTTGGCGACAAAATATTGGGCCTGTAAGTCCCAGCCGTAAACATACTGACCCGATGGGCCGCCGTGTGGGTAGAGAACGGCCGCTCCATTTGACTTTTTCGGCCGATATAGAAACGCAGGAATTTCCAGCCCATCGTAACTCTTGTAGCTGACGATTTCCGGCACGACCAGACCGTTGGCAGCCAGGATGGGCAGTTGGGAGAAGGTTAGCTGGGTGGTTCGGCCGTTTGCCACCTCTACCCGGTATAGATCGGCCGGAATTTGGGCATCCTCATACTCGACTGTCAGGAAAGCGCAATCGGGCGACCATTGAGGCCAGGCGTAGTAGCCCTTGCCTGTTTTCAGATAGCGAACTTCACCCGAATCCACTGACATAAGGGCTAGATCAACTGCCCCCTGCCGGTTGACGGTACAGGCAATCCGGGTTCCATCCGGCGACCATTCCAGGTCGGCCGCATCCATGCCAAGCTGTGAAAGCTGCCGCAAGTTAGAGCCGTCTGGCTGTACCAGCCATACTTCGTTGAAGCCCGACACCTCTGAGATAAAGGCGATCAGGCTGCCGTCCGGCGACCAGATCGCGCCCCAATTACGCCGTTGAGGGGTGTTGGTCAGCTCTCGAATCTGGCCTGTCTCGACTTCCACCAGCCAGATGTCGAGCCGGTTGAGGTCGTCCAGGGGCCGATGGGTGAAGAGCAGAAAACGGCCGTCTGGCGATGGCTTGACATTCCAAACATCCCCTGGCGCGTCCACAATGCCATGCGGCCAACTGCCATCCCGGTCGGTCATCACAATTTGTACTTTTTCGTCTCGCACGATGCTGATTACCAGCCGGTTGCTGTCCGGCATCCAGATAGGATCGGAGGCTTCTACTGCAAAGTCGCTGATCTTTTCTACCAGTCCTGACGCTACAGAGGCGACATGGATGTGATCGTCCATCGTGAAGGCCAGCCAACGGCCGT
The DNA here is from genome assembly GCA_049281335.1 of Promineifilaceae bacterium (SeqCode). Classification (GTDB taxonomy): domain Bacteria; phylum Chloroflexota; class Anaerolineae; order Promineifilales; family Promineifilaceae; genus JAKEFB01. Next base: position 3,733 of record JBAPRX010000278.1, on the reverse strand, counting down.
CTGGCGACCAGGTCGGCCGTTCGTCTGTCCAATAGGTTACTGCTGCCCGTTCGAGGGAGATGCGGGAAGGCCAGCCGCCGCTGCTGGGCATCAGATAGACGTCGGACTGTCCTTCTCGGTCCCAGATAAAGGCGATTTGCTCTCCATTGGGCGAGAGACGGTGATTGCGGACCCGGTTTACGGCCGTTAGCAAGGATAGGCTCCAACCTTTCGGCGGTTTCAAATCCGGCCGTTTGACCGCAGGCCATCCCTGCCGCTCATATTTCTCATCAATGACCTGACCATCGGGATTACGGACAACGTTCATATTGAACTCCTCTGAAAATAAATCTCACGCAAAGGCGCAAAGAGCGCAAAGGGTTGATGTTTTCATTCATGGTGGTGGGCGGCGCATGTGCGCTTGCTCATGTCGTCTCCTTGACAAATAATTAACCCAAAGACGCAATGGGGCAAAGACGCAGAGAGAAAAATAGCAAAATACGCCTTTTCGTAATTGGTGTTGAATCCTCGTTCGTGAAGTCTGCTCTGAAAATATTCAGGCAGAGGCGCAATGGATTATTCAGATGGCGGAAATTATACGTGGGTTGTAAATTGTGGGTAGAAACTGGTATTCCAAAATTGTTCCCCTCCCATATTCCCATTTCTACCCCTAACAGCTATACTACTCCTCAGAAACCGGGTTTTTCAGAAAAACCCGGTTTCTTTACTCATAATTCTTGAGGAAATGATGAGTCAATCGGCCGATCTTCGCATCGAAAATGTCCAAATTGTTACCATGAACGACAGCCAGCCTTCGGCCGAAGCGGTGGTCATTCGGGGCAATCGCATTGTCTTTGTTGACGGCCGTTTCGAAGCCGAGGAATGGCAGGTGGAGCGGGTCATTAACGGCCGAGGCGGAACACTCATTCCCGGTATCATAGACAGTCACTTTCATCTGTGGGGTGGGTCTATGCAGTTGGCCGATATGCAGTTGGAGGCGGTTAAAGATGGGCGGATGTTGGGGGAGGCAGTCCGGGCTTTTGCAGCCGCCAATCCCGACCGCCAATGGCTGACCGGCTACCAATTGATCTATTTTCCATCCGGCCTGACCCGGCACGACCTGGATGCGATTGAAGCAGAACGGCCGCTTTTGCTATTCGCCTATGACATGCACACCGCCTGGGCCAATACCAGGGCGCTTGAAATGGGCGGTATCTTGCGGGGAGGCTCTGGCGGCCCTGCCGGGGAGATTGTCATAGGCGAGGATGGGCTGGCTTCCGGCGAACTGCGTGAATCGGGGGCGTTTGGTCATCTGACCCGCCTGCTGCCGGAGTTGACGCCGGTTGAACAGCGCACGCTGCTTCTTGAGGGGCTGCGCCAGGCCGCTGCTCTGGGCATTACCAGTGTACATAATATGGATGGCAGTCTGGATCAGATCGGCCGTTATGCCGCCCTGGAAGATTTGGGCCAGATGAGCCTGCGAGTTTATATGCCTTACTCCATCACCCCCGACACGACGGAAGATCAACTTGCCGAAGCGGTTGCTATGCGGGAGGAGTTCCAGGGGGAGATGGTGCGGGGTGGGGCGGTCAAGTTTTTCATGGACGGCGTTGTGGAGTCGTACACAGCCCTTGTCTTTGACGATTATGTCGGCCAGCCGGGGAACAAGGGCGACGCCCTTTACAGCGCGGATCATTTTAACCGCATGGCCGCTGCCGCCGACCGGTTGGGACTGCAAATCTTTGTTCATGCGATTGGCGATGCGGCCGTTAATCGCGTCCTCAATGGGTATGCGTATGTTCGGGAGCAGAACGGCCGTCGTGACCGTCGCCACCGCCTGGAACATATTGAACTGATCGCGCCGCAGGATATTCCCAGGCTGGCTGAACTGGAGGTGATTGCCTCGATGCAGCCGCTCCATGCTCCGGCAGATGCCAGAGGCGATGATGTCTGGCCCGGTCGGGTTGGGCTGGAACGGTGGCCGCTTAGTTTTGCCTGGCAAACATTGCGGCAGGCCGGAGCGTGGCTTGTTTTTGGCAGCGATTGGCCCGTTGTCAGCCAGAACCCTTACCAGGGAATGGCCCATGCCTTGCAGCGCCCGCCCTGGCTGCCCGGACTGCCTGACCAGCGTCAGACGTTAATGGATGCGCTGGCATCCTACACCCGTGATGCGGCTTTTGCTGAGTTTCAGGAGCATCAGAAGGGGCAGCTTCGCCCCGGTTTTCTGGCGGATATGGTGCTGCTTCCTGGTAATCTGTTTGAGATGACGGCCGAAGAGATTGGGAGAATACGGCCGATGATGACGGTCTGTGACGGCCGTGTTGTGTATGAACAAAGCTAGGGAATTATTCGTCTATATGATTTCTGGCCTCCAACCAACGCTGTAAAGATCGTTGACTTTCACCAGAGCGTCGGCCCAGAATCAGCCCTTCAATACTTATATCTTCATCCAGGTCGGGCCAATGAATCCCCTCCCCGTCTCCAATCCATTCCCAATGATTGCGTTCTGCCTGCCATGCAGCAGGCGTGGATACCAGGCAATTGGCACCGAAAGTGTACGGCCGTCAGCCAATTCAACCGTTAATGTATCGTCACTGACAACGATATCAATACCTTTAAGTGTTTGAATTTCAGCCACCAAAGTATTCATCCCACTCTTTCAGTGTTGATATTCAATATTGTAACACAATTGAATAAAGGTTAAGATGGGACTGAAAAGAATAATCATTGTTAGAGGGGTTGCGTTTTGGAAAAGGCACACTTTCCTCCTCAATAAACGTCAAACAAAAACTTTTTACTACCCACTTTTCACTCCCTCAGGTTACTCCCATGAATATCCGCACCGATTTCCCCTATCAAGTTACCATTCTCGACAACATTTGGATTCCTATGGCCGATGGGGCGCGGTTGGCGGCGCGAATCTGGATGCCGGATTCGGCCGAAACCCACCTCCTCCCCGCCCTCCTCGAATACATCCCTTATCGTAAGAGCGACTTCACATCCGGCCGTGACGCCAAGCGCAACGGCTACTTCGCCGGGCATGGCTATGTCGTTGTGCGGGTGGATATGCGGGGCAGCGGCGACTCGGACGGCGTATTGTATGACGAGTATCTGCCGCAGGAGCATGACGACGCCCTGGAAGTGATTGAATGGCTGGCAAACCAGCCCTGGTGCGACGGCAATGTGGGGATGCACGGCATTTCCTGGGGAGGCTTCAACAGCTTACAGGTTGCCGCCCGCCGTCCACCCCACCTGAAAGCTATCATTGCCATTGGGGCTACCGACGACCGTTATCACGACGATGTTCATTATATGGGGGGCTGTTTGTTGACCTCCCAAATGCTGCCCTGGGCTTCGCTTATGTTTGCCTATAATCCCTCGCCGCCCGATCCGCGTTGGGTAGGGGACAAGTGGCGGGAGATGTGGCTGGAACGGTTGGAACAGTCGCCGCCATTCATTGAGGCGTGGCTCCAGCACCAGACCAAAGACGCCTATTGGAAACATGGCTCGGTCAGCGAGAGTTATGCCGACATTCAGGTGCCGGTTTATATGGTTGGGGGATGGGCCGACAGCTATAACAACTCCATTCCTCGTCTGATGGCGGGGCTGTCCGTTCCTCGGAAGGGGCTGATCGGCCCCTGGTCGCACGCCTTCCCAGAACAATGCGACACCCCTGGCCCGCCGGTTGGTTTTTTGCAGGAGAGTTTGCGGTGGTGGGATCATTGGCTCAAGGGGATAGATACCGGGATTATGG
>JBAPRX010000277.1:0-1529 GCA_049281335.1 Promineifilaceae bacterium (SeqCode) | reverse complement strand
GGCAAAGGTAGTGGGCGAAAAAAAGGTTAAGATGGCTGCCCACAGTGAAGCGGAATCACTGACCGGATTGCAGGTCGGTGGGATTTCGGCGCTGGCTCTGGTTAACAAGGGGTTTGCAATGTTTTTGGATAAGTCGGCCGAATCGTTCGACCAGATTTACGTGAGCGCAGGGCAGAGAGGGCTGGACCTCCAGCTTGCGGTAAAGGATTTGGTCAAAGTGACGCGGGCGCGTTTGGTTGCGGTTACTTAATCAGGCGAGTTTTTGAATAGTCTGAACCACGTCCGGGAAGTCAAACGGCTTGGGCAGGAAGAGGGCGTTAATCTCATTCAGCTTTTCTTTTGTCGGGGAGGGCCAGGCGCTAACCAGGACAAACGGCCGTTTCTCACCTCTCTCTCGAAGTTCACCGGCCAGTTCTACCCCTGTCATTTTCGGCAGGCGGATGTCAAACATCATGATGTCAGCATCGGTAAAAGAGTCTCCATTGGTTTCGGCCAACAACTCTTCGGCGCTCATAAAAATAGGATTGACAGTGATACCGAATAATCCCAAACCGCTGGATAGGAGCCGTGCGATGCTTGGTTCGTCTTCTACGTAAACAACTTTGATTTCTTCTTTCATTTTGGTTCTTAATATTCCAATACAGGCTTAAGTCAATAAACAATGCTCATATCTTATCAATCTGGTTGTGGCTTGGCAATGGCCGGAAAGTACGCTTGATATGGAATCAGGTAGAGCAGTGAGTCCTTGACAATGACGGCCGTTGCACCGTCCGAAATGATCGCCGTCACCGGAAGCCAGAGGGGGTACGTTCGGAGCGGCGTTGTCATCATTACGCTGACCGTAACGGCCTGATGAACCCCGATTTGGCCCTGCCAGGTTAGGGATCGGCCGTCTATCTCGGCCGATCCTCCTGTTAATTGGAGTGTATCTGTTAACAGCCCCAACGAATCGGGCAGGTGCAGCGTGGCGCTGGTTGTTTCGGCCGCAGTTAACCCGTTGTTCAATAGCACCAGTTGATAATAGATCGTGTCGCCAGCGTGACCATTCTCAGGGGAGACGGTCAGGGCGGAAGATGTCAGGTCAGGCGCATTTATCCAGTAGCTGACACTTCGGTCAAAGGTTAAATCCTGGTCTGGGTAATAGATGTCCAGCGTGTTGTCAATTCGGGTTCCGGTGGGGAAGGGTTGGCTGGGAGCAGCCTCATAGGAAACGATCTGTTCGGCGTTTGCAGGCAGCAATCCCTGCCAGGTTAATTGTTGTGTAGTGGGATTGTAAGAAGCTCCGCCGGTTAACGTGGCTGGATCAATGGCAAGCTCGGCCGGAATCGTATTGGTGATCAAAACCTGATGGGCCTGGATATCTATATTTTTCAGGGTAATGGTGTAGGTGCGCGTTGCCTCAGCCCCGATGGCTGGGGCAGTTCGCCGGTCTGTCTGGAAGGTTGACTCACCCAGGTCGCTCAGATCGCCGATTACTTGCTGCACGGCCGTAGCCCTGCTCTCGAATGGCAACGTTTCCAAAGGTAAGG
>JBAPRX010000276.1:0-4794 GCA_049281335.1 Promineifilaceae bacterium (SeqCode) | reverse complement strand
CTTCAATTCTTGTTTATTTTAATACATTATACTGCCTATTGTTAATATTCTAAACTAAGAAAATACCTTCGGTGAAAACGACCCTAAAAATGGCTATTTTTCATCATACTGTATCGTATCTTCATTTGACGCATCTGAATCTTAACAAGGTCGCCATTTTTCGTACTCTTCCGGCCGATCTAAGTCTCGCAAGATTGAATCGGATGCTACTTCAACCAGATAGAGCTTGTCCAGATGCCGTTTCACCAGATCGCGTGGGGCGGCTCCCGGTGGCAGAGCCAGCAGTTCCTCGAAATAGCGACGGCCGATCAACACCGGATTCCCCCGCTGCCTCTGATACGTAGGCGCAACCAGATCGCTCCGCTTTTGCCAGAAGGCGATCAAAATCCGATCTATCGTTTCCGGTTCGACCATTGGCTGGTCGGCCAGCATCACCAGAACGGCCGCACACTCGTCGGACAAATGGCGAACGGCCGTCTGCAAAGAGGACAACATCTCGCCCTCGGCATAATTTGGATTAAAAACAGTCGCTGCTCCTTCCTCCCTGGCAATGGCCTCAACAGCCTCGGCTTCATGGCCCGACACCAGCAGGCAGTCGTGAACGGCCGACCCTCGCATATTCCGCAAAGTCTGCCCCAACACCGTTATCTCGCCCCAGGGCAATAGCTGCTTCGTCTCGCCCATTCGGCTCCCCTGACCGGCCGCCAGAACAACGGCCGTTACCCATTGTCGAACTTCGGCAGCCGGTTCTATTGTAGGTTCAGCTTTTTTTTCCTTGCACATACCGTCACTGTATTGATAAGATAACCGTTGAGGAATAAAAATATGTATGGATTAATCAGTCAAGATGCCTATGATGCCCACTACCTCCAGGCGGAAATAGCGCGGCTAAAGGCTGCTAATGAAGGGGGATTCTTTGTCCGTCAGTTAAGGCGGGTCTACCAAAAGGTTTTTTCAAGCGCGGCTTAATGTCGCCAACACTCGCTCCGGGGTCAGGGGGAGTTCGTCGAACCAGACGCCGGTGGCATTGTGAAGAGCGGCTGCAATGGCTGGAGCTAGAGGCAAGAAAGGCATTTCGGCCATGCCCCGCGCTCCCCAGGGGCCTTGGGGGTCGGGAATCTCCATAATCACCGATTGAACTTTGTCGGGAATGTCTAGGATACCGGGGATGAGGTAGGTGCTGAAAAAGGGGTTGCGGATTTTACCGTCTGCCACCTGCAAATTTTCCATGACCGAATAGCCAAAGGCCTGGATAACCGCCCCCTCAATCTGTCCTTCGACCAAAGTTGGGTTCATCGCCTTGCCAACGTCATTGGCGCAAACGACCCGTTCCAGGTGTAGATGGCCGGTTTCGGTGTCTACAACCACATCCACGACTTCGGCCACGTAGCCGTAAGTGATGTTAGGATCGCACGCGCCTGTTTCCGGGTCGTAAATTTGGGTTTCTCTCGGCACGTAGCGGAAGTGGCCGACGGCCGGACGGTCTTCGTCAACCCAGGCTTGCAGCGCATTTTCGGCCGCGCCGCGAATGTCATTGCCCGCCATCCAGGTCATGCGGGAAGCGGAGGCGGAGCCGGAATCGCCTGTGCTGGCGGTGTCCGAGACATCCAGGCCCACCTTCTCAACTGGCAATCCCAACGCTTCGGCTGCCATCTGGCGTAGGACGGTATGCGCTCCCTGGCCAACGTCAGCCCCGGCGTGGTGCAGCACAGCCCGTTCAATTTCAGCTTTGCCATATAGCTCAATCGTTGCCTCGCACCGTTCCGGGAAGCCAAAAGAGAAGCCAACATTCTTGAAAGCGCAGGCAAATCCCCGCCCGCGCTTCAATACGGCCGGATTAGCGGGCAGTGTGGCGTAGCTGGACCAGGGCAGGGTGGATGTTTCGTCATCACGGCCGTTCTTATCAAACCAGTTGGCTTCGGCCGCACATTTTTCTACCACCTGGGCAATGCTGACGCCGGGCGGCATCTTGGCCTGGGTTGTTAGCATACTGCCTTCGCGCAAGATATTTTTCAGGCGCAGTTCCACCGGGTCTATACCGAGTACGTCGGCCAGCCGGTTCATTTGCCCTTCGGCCGCAAAAGCCCCCTGCGGTCCGCCAAAGCCGCGAAAAGCCCCGCCAGGGACGTTGCTGGTATAGACAGCATAGCTGTCAATGTGGGCATTTGGCACTTCATATGGCCCGACAACTGTCAGGTGGAGATTGCCTAAAACTTTGGGGCTGGTATAGGAATAGGCTCCGGCGTCCATGATGGCTTCAGCTTCAACGACCGTAATCTTTCCTTCTTTCGTCGCGCCCCACTTTGTCCGAATAACGGCCCGATGTCGCTTGTGATGGCCGATAATGCTCTCTTCCCGGTTCCAGATGATGCGAACCGGACGGTCAATGCCCATTTCCTGGAGACGCATGGCAGCCAGCCCCAAAACAATCTGAATGGACATATCTTCCCGGCCCCCAAATGCACCGCCGATGGCCGGGTATATCACCCGAACCCGCTCCGGTGGCAGTGCCAGGGCGTGGGCAATTTGGGTCTGGTCTTCGTGCGTCCATTGTCCGGCAATGGTGACAGTGATCCGGCCTTCTTTGTCAATAAAGCCAAGTCCGGCTTCCGGTTGTAAGTAGGCATGTTCCTGGTAGGGAACTGTGTATTCGCCTTCTACAACGACATCGGCCGCTTCCCAACCGGCAGCCATATCGCCGCTGCGAATTTTGAAATGTTTGAGGATGTTGGAGCCGTTCTCTTGATGGAGAATGACGTCATCCCGGTATGCTTCAAACATATCCCCCAAAACGGGCAGCGCTTCCCATTCGACTTTTATCTTTTGGGCTGCTTCGGCCGCTGTTCGTTCGCTCTCGGCAATGACCAGGGCAATCTGATCCCCTTCCCACAGGCTGACGTCGCTGTAAGGCTTGTCGCTGCCTAACCCCACCAGAACGGGCTGGTCGGGAATGAGCAGGCCATACTCATTGACCGGTACATCTTTGGCCGTGAGGATAGCTACAACGCCTGGCACAGCTTCGGCCGCGCTCAGGTCCATAGAGAGCATCCGGGCATGGGGCTGGCCGCTAAAGACGACCTTGCCATGCAGCAGCCGGTCGGGGGTAATATCGGCGGGGAATAGAGCCTGCCCGGTTACTTTACCCAGAGCATCAACACGATGAATAGATTGATTAATAGCCATATTTATAAACTTTGATGTCACGCAAAGACGCTAAGACGCAAAGATTGGTTTCCTTTGCACTGCACCATGCTGGCTCGGTGGGACACCGGCCAGAGCAAAGAGCGACCTTGCGCGAGAATTGTAACTTCTGATGTTGTTAATAATTGTATTTCTTATCCAACGGGTCCGGGTTGCGGGAATGCAGGGTGGGTGTGCCGGGGCGGGTTCGGCCGATTCCACTGCTTAAAGCATAGCCGACCAGGATAAAAAAGTTCATCATGAAGGCGATGACAAATGCCGCCAGAATTTGCAACCAATCTTGTGTCACCACGCGAGGGATAAACAGTTGGTTCCAGAAGAAACTAGGTTCCAAATTGCCAGAATCAAAGAGCCAGCCTACAAAATAGTAAGCGGCCGCAAATATCATACCCAGCCAGAAGATGCCAATGATCGTTTTGAAAGCAAGTCCTTTCCGTTTTGCCTGTTCTTCTTCACGTTGTAGTTCTAAACGCATGATCTAATCCTCCATAACGCTTGCCGCCTGCTCAACAGCCGCGACAATCTTGTAATAACCGGTACAACGACACAAATTGCCGGTAAATGCCTGGGCAATGGCTTCTTTGGAGGGATGTGGCTGTTCTTCTAACAGCTTGCCCCCGGACATGAGGAACCCTGGTATACAATATCCACACTGTACCGCGCCTTTTTCGATAAAGGCTTGTTGTATGGGATGCAGGCCGTTTGTTTCTACCTGACTTTTCTTGTTATTTTGCCAGTTTTCGGCCAAACCTTCAATGGTTACAATGTCCGCCCCCTCGGCGCGGGGCGCAGCAACGAGGCAGGACATCACCGCTATCCCATCGAGGTAAACAGTGCAAGCGCCACATTCTCCTTCAGCGCAGCCCTCTTTGGTCCCGGTAAAGAGGCCCTCTTCTCGCAGCCAGCGTAACAGGGTTTTGTAGTTGCCGCCCGCCGTGCTGACCGAACGGCCGTTCACCGTTGTCGTGATCGGCGTCTCTGGCTCGTGGGTGGCGGCATATTGGGAGCCTTGGGGGCCGGTGGGGAATCGGCCGTCTGTCTGACCCCACAACATCACCGGCTTTTCCGGCCAGTTTTCTCGCTCCTGGCCTTCTCGCAGGGTCAGCAGGGCGCGGCGCACCATCTGACTGATAATGGCGCTGCGATAAGCGGCCGAACTGCGAATATCATCAATCGGATGGGGCGTTTCGGCCGCTAAACGGGCCGCTTCTGCAATGACCTCATCAGTCAATGTTTTGCCAACCAGGAAATCTTCGGCCGAGGGAGTGGTGATGATCGTGGGCGCGACACTGCCCTGGGCAATGACGGCCGAGACAACCTGCTGATCGTCAAAATCAAGGATCAAGGACAAATGGACGATTGAGATAGCCTGCGCCCGGCGCAAACCCGACTTCACAAAGACGCCCCTGGCCGTTTTTGGAAGCGGCGGAATGGCAATGTCCACCAGCATCTCTTCTGGCTGCATCAACGTCTTTCGCACGCCAGTGTAAAATTCTCGCAAAGGTATGACGCGACGGCCGTTTGTCGAGGCCAGAGTAACAGCAGCATTGAGAGCAATGAGGGGGCTGATGGTGTCGTTGGCCGGGCTGGCAG
>JBAPRX010000275.1:0-2093 GCA_049281335.1 Promineifilaceae bacterium (SeqCode) | reverse complement strand
GGCTGGCGCTGGAGAAAGCCTTCCATTTACGGCAAAGAGCCATTCTCCTGGTCGGGATATTGGCCGGATTATTAATCTACATAGATTATGCGGCCGTCCCGTTTCCCAACCGCTCAGCCGAAATATCCCCTTTTTATACAGATTATCTTGACAAGGTGCCGAATGATGTTGCCCTGGCGATCCTACCAACCGGCCGTCAGGAAGATAAATGGTATATGTACTACCAGACCATTCACCAACACCCGATGACCAATGGCGTCGTCTCCAGGCTGGAAGCTGAAACTTTTCACTTTATCCGAACCAATCCGCTATTGCGTGCTGGATCAGTGAATTTAGAACCCGTACCCATTCCCGACAACGTCGAGGACAGTTTCAGGCTGTTGGCTGAAAATAACGTTGGATTCCTTGTATTGGATAAAGCGTTGATGGAAGAGTCACAGTTAGATTTAGAAGCATGGCGAAAAGCGATTCCGTTTGAACCGGTTTACGAAGACGCCTTCGTCCTGGTTTATGAAACCAGCCCCAACAGTAACGTCGGGGCTGCAATAACGACAGGCCTATATTAAGGCGCTCCAACCCGCCCCGGATCACTTTCCACCAAAATCAACGGCCGTCCGCCGATCATATACAGGTTCGGATCCCAGGGGGCATTTTGGTTTGTTGCCCCCAATAACTCAAGCGAGTAGTGGCCGTTGGTCGGGTAAATAATCTGGATTGTTCCATTAGGATAATACACCGTTGCGTTGTCGGCCGTTGCAGGCAAAACGGCCGTTTCCCCCTCCCCATACAACGCCCATAGTCCCACAATCCGCTCTTTCGTATCAGGCCGGTAGAAGGCGATCCACTCCTGCGTATCCTGCCCGCCCCGGACCCACCAATAAGGTTCTACCTTCCCAAAGGTATTCGCCAGCAGTTTATAAGCGGAATATACCGGTCGGGCTGTTTCCGGCTGGGGATGCTGGGTAAAACAGACGGCGTCGGTCGGATTGCGGAAGATGCCATTGGCATCACCCGCACAGGGAAAGTCCGGATTTGTAATCAATCGGCCGTTTTCATCACACAACTCCCCGTTATGCGGCGGAAAGTCCGTCCCCGCCGGTTGGTTGCCGCAGCCATCATAAAGTTGGAACTGAAACACTGCCTCCGCCCCACCATAGAGGGAGTAGAAGGTGCTTTGAATCAGGTAATTAGCCTGTTCCGCCATCGTCGCCCGCAGGCCACTGGTCGAGTCCCAAACCGGGCCAGGATAATCGTCCCAGGCCGGAACGCCCGTTTCATTCAACCAGATCGGTTTCTTAAAGTTGTGATTGAGCTGGACTGTCCGGTTCCTATCCACGTGGAACCAGGATTGGAAGGCATAAGAATAGCTGTGGGTCGCCAGAATGTCGTGGAAGTCGTTATAGTCGCTGGCAAGCGGGTCGCTGCTGTAAAGGTTCAAAACTTCGGCATAAAAATTCAGATGATTGAAGCTGTTCGCCAGCCCGCCAAACAATATCTTTGCCTGGGGGTCAGCCTGCCGGGTTGCGAGATAACCCACCTTCAACAACCGGGCATAATCGGCCGTTGTGCCGTCCCAAAAGAAGCTCAAATCAGCTTCGTTCCACATCTCCCAATAGGAAACGCCTACACCCTGCGGCCAGTTGTTGGCCTGGGCCAGTACGCCGCCCGGCTTGTACCGATTTACGGCCGAAAAGACAAACCGCGCCCAGACATTCGACGGATTAATGCTCTTGCCAAGACCAGGAACGTCCGTCCCATCCGTGAAAATGGGGTCATAAAGGCCCATCGGCGTCCCTGTCTGCGGAGCCGTCAGGGAAAGCGAGCCGCGAGGCAGCGGATCCGCCGGGTTAAATTCTGGTGCGCCGGTCGTGTAGAACGAAGGCGTTCCCAATAAAATGGCGTTGGTCTTCAGTTGATGGGAAACATCCCCTTGAACGGCCGTATCCTGGGCTGCCCAATCAAAAACGCCCGGTGATGTCTCCACATTGAACCAGTAAAGTGGATAACGGTCCCACTCAGGGGTGAGCGACAGCCCATTTTGATACTGCAACTCATCTGCCGGAGCTTCGGCCGAACTGATAAAATCAATCCCA
>JBAPRX010000274.1:0-1992 GCA_049281335.1 Promineifilaceae bacterium (SeqCode) | reverse complement strand
CTCAATCGCGTCCATAGGTGTTTTAAGACTTTGACAAAGAAACTGCCGTTTATACTTAAACGTGAGTGATTGGCTTCGTTTACTCACGCGGAACGCCTGGCACGTTGTGTTTCTGCCCAAACAAATTGTTTCTCACTATTTGTCATCATCTATTTTGCTGTTGGATAATGCGATTCTCCACGCAGCTTAACCACAATCCGCCGGTCACCAATCAAGACTTCGTTGTCGTTAACTTGAACAGCACCTATTGGGGGCTGTAAAACAAGTTGATTGTCCACAATATCTACTTCCAATTCTATTGTTTCGGTTACACGTTCTGCCATTCTTTCAGCAAGCAGTTCAAAGAAAGCTGAGGCTGGCATTTCACCGAACTGACGGGAGGAACGTTCAATAAATTTGTCAGCTACTTCTTGAAATTCATCAAAATCCGCTATTTTTATTCTTTGTTCACTCATATTACGTTCCTTCACTTGATTGTTTCTGACGAACCATCTGCTTCCAGACCTCGTAATCTATCACAATAAATATTATACCACGTACCTCAATCTGTACGGGCGATGGAAACAGATCCAAAATAGTTTCTAATCTTCCCGGAACTGTTAATCCACCATCTATTTTGTCCCAGGCATGGGTTTTTTGAAAGACGACGAGTGTTCGGCTATGCCCTCTTGCGAATAGCCGCGAAATATAAAAGTCATTGAGCAATTGACTCTCTGCTTCCCATTGCAAGAAATAGACGGAGGTTTTGATATCGCCAAGCATATCTAACACAACTAAATCGGCCGGTGAATATCGTTCAAACCAATGGCGAACATCATGCATTTGAAATTCGATCTGGGCCGCTGTCAAATCACGCATAACGAAAACCTCAAAAGCGTAGCCCCGGGCAAAACTCTGCCACCAATACAGACAATAACCATACAACAGGAGGCTGTAAGATACCTGGCGGTTCAGTAAGCCAGCATCTTGTAAAACTGGTTTGATTTGACGAGCAAAGTGTGCTGCAATGCGCTCACTTTCGGCAGATACATTATTTATTTCCAGTAGTTCTTCTATGTACTGGTTGGCAAACGGCCGATCCACAAGTTCATCATAAACCTGGCGAAAGGTTCGGGTTGTGGGTGCTGTGATAACCTGGGCGTTATCAAGCAAATCAATGCCATTGTACAATTGCCGCCAAACGGCCGTCTTAAGAAAACGGTCATCTCTCAAGTAAGCAAACAAGGCATCATAATGCGCCTGCTCGAATTGGTTTGGAATAATGAACTGGAGCAGCGGATCTTCATTCATAACAAGGCCAATCATATCAAATTTTGGTCAAAAGAACCGTTCATAAACGCCCTGGATTTATAGCCATCTCCGGCTAAACTTCCTTTTAACCTAATTGAGGCAAGGCAAATGATCTGGTTCACTATCGCTCACATTTTCGCAACACTTCTCGACCTGAATACAGATCGGCCGTTTATCCCCCACCGAACAAGAACTCGAACTGCTCATCCTCCTGTGGCGGCTACATAACTCATCCATAGATTTGCACTCGACTAAACCATATCGTTTTCTACCATTTTGGCTATGATGCCTACGCAATCTCAACCAAGCACGAGAAGATGTTTATTTCTGGGCTCTATGTAGCTTGGTCCCCTTCCCTCTATTTTAGATCGCGCATTTGATTAGCATCGCTCCTGTCAAGGGTGCAGCCCTCCAAAATACAAAAAAGCCCTCGGATTACTCGAGAGCTTTTCTCTTTGCACCCTTTGCGGGTTCGACGGGAGCGACGGGACTGGGGCACTCACGTGTATAATGGCGGTGGTCTTTCTCCCAAAGCATATTGCCCAGAGGGATTTGTTTCATAGCTTGAGATATGATGTGATTGTTTCATAATTCACCTCTAATCAATCATACCTCGGAACGAATAAATCACGGCACCGATAGCATCGATAGGGGGCAGGACGGCCGCAAAGAGGGTGCTTGAGTCCATGAATACCCTAATCA
>JBAPRX010000273.1:0-3489 GCA_049281335.1 Promineifilaceae bacterium (SeqCode) | reverse complement strand
CCAGCCGTGTTTGTCTGGCACAACCTGCTTGTAAATTCTGCCTTCGCTTTCTAATTCATTTCACGAGTCGAACTGTTTTCATTTTGTTTGCGAGCAGCCATTTTTCAGAATGTACCACAACTGCTTGCCTACAATCAACCCCATATATGTGTGAACGGCCGAATTCTGGCAAACAAAAGTGCAATATATCCATGACAACCCGTACGCAAGGGGCTGGTGTGGGAAGCAATGGCGTGGCGGTTTTGGTCGGCTGGCTATTGGCTGCTGGACCCGGCGGGAGAGACAGAGGTGGTGTTGACGGGGGTGGGGTGGTATGGTTTGGGAGATCGGCTACAGAATAGTGTTACTAGATTACACTATTCTAACCACACCCAGCTTTATATTCACTTGTAACTCTCGCCATTACAACAATTGAATAAATTAAGGAGCACGCCTTTACATATTAATAGATCATGTCCTGGTTAAGCATCATCATGATCTAAATCTAGAAGTTGAGGAGGAATCGGATCTAACGCATAATCTCTTGTTGTATATCTTATTTCCTTAAAATCCCTAAGACCCGGATAGGGACATTCAGTTCTTTCATCTCCATGGTATTCGGGTCTAGCAATTACAGTTTCGAGTGCGTAGCCTACGTTATATCGCTCTATCAGAACGGCTCCCTCAACAAGTCGATAGCCGTCAAAAATAGTGTCTCGTACTCTATCGCAAATATAATTTGCCGCACGGGTCAACTCGAAGAATAGATCGTTGACCAAGGAAACATGTGCTTCGTACTCATTGAGAAGTCGATGATACTTTTCCTCATCGAACTCACGTATCTTGTAGAACTTCTCGGTCCGTAGATACCCCCTGTTATAAGATTCTCCAGCACTATGAGAATCGAATACTTTCAACAGATCTTGAAGAATAGCCTTGTAGTTCAGAAATGCACTTTCAAGAGCCGGATATCGGCGTGGCCAAATTCGACCAATTATCCAATTCAAGAATCTTTTTTGATTCTCATACCATCGTTTTGGGAAAGTTGGGGTATCGGCAGAAAGCCACGAAGATATATTTTGCCAATCATCCAAATCAGCTAATTGTGCCCAACGATCAACATAACCGGCATAGATGATGTCGTCACGCTGTTTCTTCTCTATTTCTTCTGACTGCTCAGCAGCAACTTCGTCTTCGTGTAAAGCCTTGATTTCTCGCAGACGCTCAACAGTGTAGTACGCGGGTTGATCATCAATCTGTTTATGATGAACTTTGCACAGGAGAATCAGGTTTGAATAGTGATCACGCTCTTCGGGCGTTAGCGATTCATAATCACCACGGGTGAAAGTCGGCTTCCGTGCAATAATATGTGCCTCGTCGCCTACGATTGACGGGTCGTCGTTTGGATCGTCGGAATCCACGATCAACTTATTCTGACAGATCGCGCACCTGTTTCCAGAGCGTCCCCAGAGTATCTTGTGCGTTTTGAGTGAAATTCCCATAATCTATCTGTCTAACTTTTATTAACCTGTACGCTTACGGGATAAAATCCTGAAATTCGTCTTGTCCCATAGCTTTTACAGGATAAGCCACCTGATTGGCCGTCCAACGAAATAGGCATTTCATGCGGGGCTGTGAAAAACAACGCTCATCAAATAAATCAATTCACATGAGCCTGTTTCTCACTGTTCGGCCGAAAGCATTGTCAGCGCCTGTTTTTCAATGAATACCAAGAGCTAACTCTTCAACTTCATCGATATTGAACTTTTTTCGGACATGCCAAAGATCATAATTGTTTTGCATGGTCAGCCAACTTTCAGGTGACCGTCCCAATGTTTTTGAAAGACGCAACGCCATCTCTGGGCTGACATTGCTTTGCCCATTGATTAACCGGGTAAAGGTTGATGGAGAAACCTTTAGTTTGGCGGCTATGGTCCTGTAACTTACCGCCAGGGGTTCGAGATACACTTCCCGAATGAACTCGCCTGGGTGGGGTGGGTTATACATACTCATTAATGATAATCCTCATAATTAACGAGGTAGGCATCACCGTCAATAAATTCAAATGTGATCCGCCAATGTCATTATACAGCGCATTGCGCACCGCGTAACACAAGAGCTTGAGATCGCCTCCTGTTTTTTACCCGGTTGGGTATTATTATTCCTCCCCCTCCGGGCCACCTCCATACTTATTTCGTAGTCCTATATCCAAATCAAACATTATTTTGTCTAATCTGCTTGTCCCTTCTTCCCTACCGGGCATTTTAAGCAAAATTTCGCATATTTCATTTTGAACACGATCAACTGCCAGACGAACTTCGTCCTCACCATATTTGGGATCATTATTATTCTTGATTTCAACAGCCAATGCTGCATATGCTGCCGAGCCTAAAATATGCTTTGTTTGTTGGACGTCAACCAGGGGATGTGTGTAGGCGGCTGCCGCTGCAAGGCTTGCAGCTTGAGCGGCGGCCGAAGCTGCTGGATCCTCTGTTTCGAGCGATGCACGATATGCGTCCAACGCAAGTACGCGCAATTTTGCAATTCTTTTTCCGCCATTGGCAAAAACACGGATACCATTTATCGCATCGCGCGGCCGAGGATCATCACCATTCAATTCTTCATAAATTGGTAAGGCTCTTTCGGCACAATCGGCCGCCCATCTTCCCAGAATTCGCAGTGATTCTATTCTAAGTTCAAAATACTCTTTTTGTTTCTTGATAAGCAATCACCCTCCTGCTACGGCCGTTCTTCCAGACAATGCCTTGACGTTACCATCCCTTTTCATTCAACTACCAAAGGTGGCCCCAGTAACTCCATACCATGGATACGCCATATTTCCGGATCTTGGGGTGGCATTGCGTTGCCTTTCGTCACCTCACGGAAGAAAGATTCCATTTTCCCCGCTGGCGTGAAAACTATCAACATCCTTCCTTGTGTACCGCCGGTATAGGCCCACACATGAGGCACTTTTCGCGGGGCCAGCAATGAATCGCCAGGCTTTAGGATGAATTTCTCTTGGCCCAATTCGAGTATAAATTCTCCTTCCACCGAGTAGAACCACTCATCCTGATCATAATGCAAGTGGCGGGCAGGACCACCTTTCTCACGGAAAGTATTTTCAATGATTAAGAAGGCCATTGCTATCCTGTGGGGTCACTTTAAAGGCAATAGAACTAATCCCAAGACCTCGGATTTCGCCAAACTGGTCTTCGCCTGCGGGAACAAGGGGGAAGGATGGAAGTTTAGATTGAGTATCGATAAATGTTTTCATTCATATCCTTATTGCTGAACTGATATTCAGCAATCAAACACAAACCAGCAGATTTCATTCCGCAGCCGTTGGTCATCCAGCACCAGCGCCCGAATCGCCTCCGGCAGTTGATCGCGCTGCCAGCGGCACTCCAACTGCCCGGCGCGTTCGCTCTCGCGTTTTGGCACGGCTGCCCGCACGGCCTTGATGGCATAGGCCGCCGCGCCCAGTTCATGGGCCGCGACATGGGCCACCAC
>JBAPRX010000272.1:0-27930 GCA_049281335.1 Promineifilaceae bacterium (SeqCode) | reverse complement strand
CCCGGCCGCGTTGGCAGATTATCCAGAATCTCCTGTATTCTCTCAGACACTTCAAAGCTCATGTGTTCTATTGTAAACCGTAATGCGTAAAACGTAAAACGTGGTGAGGAATAGTTTTGTCGAACGGCCGTCTTCGTTGACACTCTTTTCCTCCTCGTATAAAATAGCCATAAAGATGGCTATTTCGGAGGTGTTTTGATGCTTGCTAAATTTTCAATTGCAGAGGCACGAGATAAGTTTGCATCTCTCATACGAGATGTTGAAGAAACCGCCCAGCCTATTGAGGTAACACGACGAGGTCAACCAGTTGCAGTTATCCTCTCTACGGAGCAATATGCTCGTCTGTCTGGACAGGAGCAAAAGCGGGATTTCTGGCAAGCATATTTGGAATGGCGTGACAAATGGCAAGTGGATGATTGGGAGGAGAAAGGTGATCTCTTCGCAGATTTGCGTGATCCTTCCCCTGGACGGCAAATTGATTTATGGGAGTGACTTACCTTGCCGACACCAATATAGTTTCTGAAATAATGCGCCCTAAACCAGATGCAACTGTACAAACTGCCTGGAAAAAGCATCGGCATGAAACCGCCATTTGCTCTATTACATGGCATGAGTTATTAGCTGGTGTCTATTATCTCCCCACTTCCAAACGTCGAACAGCCTTAGAGAACTTTTTACATGAGTATGTAGAAAAATTAGTGGTGATTTTGCCATATGATCAGGCCGCTGCCGATTGGCACGCTTTTGAACGCGCTCGTTTGAGGCAACTTGGTAAAACACCTTCATTTGCTGATGGTCAAATTGCGGCAGTGGCTGCTACAAGTGATCTTGTCCTTATTACACGTAATGTGAACGATTTTTTGAATTTTAGTTCATTAAGTGTCTCAAATTGGTTTGAAAGTAGCCAAATATAGCCAAAACCTAAATTTATTTATTCTTGCTCCATAATTGCCAATAGCCCCCGCAGATTCGTCTCAATATGCGTCTCCGTTCGGCCGTTTGGCACACTGTCGGCCGAATTCTGGTCCGGCAGTTCCACATCCATCGCAATGAAGCCATTCTCTCCCGCCCAATGAATCATTTCCCCCGTAATCGTATACGTCCCCACCCACACGGCCGAATACAGATACCCCGTCACTTCCGCGTAAGTTTGCGCCATAACCTCCGACCTCGGCTCTGGCTGCCCATAAACGCTGTAAGCCGGTTGGGCCAGCCCCGTCTCCGGCACAACAGAATGGTAAGAAACGATCCGAAGGTCGCCACCAGGCGATTGCTGGCGTAAAGTCAGCAGCCACCCTTGCAGCGCGGCCGTTTCCGGCTCGGAAAATGGAAACGCCCCACCGGACCCGGCAATCACCCCGCCCGGCCCTTCTGCATCGGCCGTCCAGTCATTCGTCGCCCAATTACGGTTCAAATCAACTCCATTGGCATTATAGCGGCTGTTCAGCGCACAACCATCCACGTTCACCAACGGAACAACGTACAAAGTCACATCTTCCGGCAGCAGAACCGGTTCGGCCGTTAAGGGACTGACAATCCCCTCCGCCACCCCATTGGTATTACACTCCTGCCCCCCATGAATCGCTGCCAGGGCTACAAACCACCGTTCGCCCACACCCAACCGCACAACCTCAATCGGCCGTCCCTGCACCGAATAGCCGATAACCGTTCGCTCCATCCAGGGAATGGGCGTACTCGTGAGCGTGGGAATTGCGGTCGGCGTTGGGATTGGCGTTGGGCTGTTTAGTGCTGTTGGTGCGGTCGTCGGGGAAGGCAGTACAGGGGCCAACGTGGGTGTTGCCGGCCGTGCCACCGGCGTTGCTATCGAAACAACCACCGTTCCGCTGGGGGAAACAACCGATTCCGGTGTTTCAGGTTCGCTGCTGGTTAAACGGCAGCCCAACAGTAGCGCCACCAAGAGGAGCCAGAAACGTCCAGAACACGGCCTACATCTTTGGGACATTATCACAGAAGAAAACCCCACAACGGCGATAAGGTATAGAGGAAACAAAAACAATCTTTGCGGCCTTTGCGCCGCATGGATGCGCCCTTTGCGTGAGATAAAACAATACGACCAGATCGGATTCAAACAGCCATCAGGCCGAGGATACTCTGAATGCTGCGCTCCAGGATCGTTTTGCTTTCAACAACCTGGTCTGGAAAGCCGCCGGAGGGTAGTTCCATGTCAACGGCCGAAATGCCATGAATGGCACACCAGTTAGAAATCTCTCCCGTTGGGGTGTAAGAACCACAGCAAGTCTCAACGTACTCGTAATCCCCAAAATGGATAAGCGTGTTTGCCAGAGTGATTGATTGCTCCACCGGATTGCCCGGTTGGATATAACCCGGCTGAACTCGTCCCGTCCCGGTAACGCCGGTATGGGCATGAACAACAACAACGCTTATGGAAAGGGCATTATCCTGCAGCGACTCGAAAAATTCGGCCAAAGCGGCCGTCTCCGGCTCGGAAAAAGGAGATGGGCCGCCCGTTCCCGTTGTGTGGTCCGGTTGTGGGGCATTGCTGACCCAGTTGGGCGTGTCCCAATTACGATTTATGTCAACTATGTTGGCCGTATAGCGGCTGTTTCTCGTCAGGCCGTCCGGGTTCAACCCTGGGATAAAGTGCAGCGTAAAGTTTTGGGCGACAAGATCAGGGTTCTCCGTAAAGTGAGTGGCAAGTTCCGATACAAGTTCCTCCGTTCCCGGTTCATTGCCATGTAACGCGCCGATAACGACAATGTGATGACGGCCGTTTCCCACACTGTACAGATCAATCGGCCGATTTTCGGTAGAGCGTCCCAACTGTTGCTGCTGCACGACCACAGCCGTTGGTGAAGGGGTCGGGGTCGGTGTTCTCGTGGCCGTCGGTTTGCTTTCGGCCGTTGCCGTCATGGTTGGCAAGGGCGCTGCCTCCGGTACATTTGTTGTTTCGGCTGTTGGCGCTTTGGTCGGTTCTCCTACCACAGAAACGCTTTCTTCCACCGTCGTCGCGGCAACCTCCACGACTTTAGTTGCTGCTTCAGTATTCTGAACCTGGAGTGGATTGCCATTATTCAGGAAAATGATCACCACAGCAGCCGAGATGACACCACAGATGGCAAGAAGCACGACCCCGCCCAGCCAGGCCCAAATCGGTATCTTCCGCTTTGGCTGTGGCGGTGGTTGATACCAGTTATCATCTTCAATCGCTGTCGCATCAAAATTGCCCGCCCCGGTGATGGCCTGCGTCAAGCTGTTCGCCATCGCCTGTGCTGTCAAAAATCGCTGGTCTTTATTCTTAGCCATTGCCTGCTCAATCACTCGCTGGCAGCCAGATGGCAGTGTCATATTAAAGGAACCCAGGCGAGGCGTTGGCTCATTAACCTGCTTAAAAGCCAGCCCCATCGGTGTGGGAGCGTTGTAAGGGGTCTGCCCCGTTAATGTCTCAAAGAGAATAATGCCCAGAGAATAGATGTCGCTTCGGCCGTCTAGCGTCTCATCCCCCTGAACCTGCTCTGGACTCATGTAAGCCGGTGTCCCGATCAATCCCCCGGTCGCCGTCAGCGACGTGCCGCTCTCAGAGGCCAGCTTGACAATGCCAAAATCAGACAGATAAGGTTTGTTCCATTGGTCAAAGAGGATGTTGGCTGGTTTCAAATCGCGGTGAATCATGCCTCTGGCATGGGCAGCGTCCAATGCCGGAGCCAAATGGTTCATGATCTCGCTGGCTTCCTGCGGCGACAATGGACCGCGTCTGAGGCGATCTGCCAGCGACCCGCCGGTCATCAAACGCATGACCAGATAGAGTCGGCCGTTTTCTTCCCCATAATCATAAACGGGAACAATGGCCGGGTGTTCCAACATGGCAATCGTCTGGGCTTCCCGCTCGAACCGCGCTCGAAACTGCGGGTCGTGAGAAAATGCCTGGGGCAGCATCTTAATGGCAACATCCCTTTTGAAGCGAGGATCGTAGGCTTCATACACCGCTGCCATCCCACCCCGGCCCAATTCCCGTTTGATTTCGTAACGGCCGATTCTCTGCATCAAGTCATCCCCAATTGGTGCTGTCCTGCCTTCCGACAGCCAACAAATGACATATTCTTAACGGCCGTCCCGATATCTGAAAACCACATTTTGCATCAGCCCTTCCAACCCAGCGGCGGGATCGTCCAGGCGGTAATAATCGAGCGCCCAGGAACCACAGTCGCCAAACTGATCGCAGGTGAGCGTGCCTGTTAGCCCTTCATATCCGGTTGTATTCTCGATTGCATCTCTCAAGGCCTGACGGCCGATCAACAAAGTACCGTCGTCATCCACCCTCACGACTGCCGCAATCGCTTGCAGGAGGACATTGGTTGCATCATATGCATAGGCATGGAACGAAGAAATCGGTTTTTCCCCAAATCGCTCTTCATATCGAGCCAGAAAATCGTCATACGCTGGCCCTCCTGTTACGGCCGGACCTACAAAATACATGCCGGTCCCATTCGGACCGACGGAATTAATAAAAGAAGCCGACAACAGGCCATCGCCACCTATCAATATTGTATTATCCAGGCCGGAAATCGTCCGGGCCTCATTGACAACCATCAGCCCTGCTTCTTCAAAGAACGGGAAAAAGATAACGTCCGCCTGGCCAACGGCCGCAACAGCCAGCTTAGAGCGAATGGATTCTGCATCCACGGCCACGTCCGTTGTCAAGACGATTTCACCTCCAAGCTGGCTGAATTCATCATTGAAAAGTTCAATAACTTGTTGGGAATAAGGGTCACCAGCGCTCAACGTCGCCGCCCGCCGCAGCCCTAACTCCTGATAGATAAAGCGGGCTGTTGCCTGTCCTTGTGCCTGATCGTTATAAACAACCCGAAAATAGCCTGGATGATAGAACTCGGCCGCTTGACCGTTTATAGCAGTTAAATTAGGTGAGGTGTTAGAGCCGGAAATCATCACCAACCCGGCATCCGACAATGGGCCGGATGCTCCAATAGCGGCGCTGGTACAGCTTGTCCCAATGACCCCGACAATATTTCCTGCGTCAATAATTTCTTGGGCTGCTTCTTGCCCCCGTTCAATCTGACAGCCATCATCGAAAGTGGCTAAATCAAACGGATGGCCTTCAATATTGTCCCATTCTTCCAAGGCCAGTTCAATCGCCCTCAGCTGATCCTCGCCCAAAAATGAAGATGGCCCAGAAAGCAGTTGCAAAGCAGCCAGCTGTATCGGTTCTCCCGGCTCAACTCTTACACACTTCAATGGGTCCAGACAGGCGAATGGCAAGTTAACGCCGCCGGTCGTTTCCTCAACTTCCTGACCGTTGGATGTTTCTTCTCCGTTTTCAACCACTTCAACCGGCTGTTCCGTTGGCCTTACAGTCGGCCGTGCTGTAGGAGCAGGTTGGGACGTCGCTGTGGCATTCCCGTTGGTCGACGCCAGCAGGTCAGGGCCGAAAACAAGCGCACTGCCAACCAGGACAGCCAGACAGAGCAAGACGGCCGTTCCCGCGATAATTGGCACCTTCAAGCTGCGTTTGGTTGGAGCGGGCTGTGGGACAAATGCCGTTTCGTCCGCTGCCGGTTTAAGCGGCTGCTTCATCTCCTCTGGCGTTTCCAACCGCGTTTCTGCCATCGAGTCAGCCGGTGATTCCGCTACCACGACCGGTTTATGCAGAGGCGGCTTCGGTCGTTGGATCTGTGGATTTAGCGTAGGCTGCGGCTGAACCAACTGGGCCAGGTCAGCCGCCAGCGCAGCCGCCTTCCCATATCGTTTTGCCCTGTCTTTTGCCATTGCCTTGTCAATAATGGCCTGGCAGCCAGGTGGCAGAGCGGGATAAGCGTCCAAAATTCTGGGGATTGGTTCATTTACGTGTTTGAAAGCCAGCCCCATTGGGGTGTCCGAATGGTACGGCCGTTTCCCGCTCAACACCTCATAAAGAATGACGCCCAGCGTATAGATGTCGCTGCGGCCGTCCAATGCTTCATCGCCCAACACCTGTTCAGGACTCATATAAGCTGGTGTACCGACGATCCCGCCGGTTCCTGTCAGCGTTGCCCCATCCCCCTCCATCAGCTTGACAATGCCAAAGTCTGAGAGATACGGTTCGTCCCATTCGTCAAACAAGATGTTGGCCGGTTTCAAATCGCGGTGAACAACGCCGCGAGAGTGGGCTGAATCCAGAGCCAAGGCCAGCCGCCTAAAAATACGTGCTGCTTCCTCAAGTGAAATTGGCCCATTCTTCAAACGATCCGCCAGAGAACCGCCTGTCATCAGCCGCATAATCAGATAAAGGTGGCCGTCCTCCTCCCCAAAATCATGAACCGGGACAATGGCCGGGTGTTCTAAGGTTGCAATCGTTTGGGCTTCCCGTTCAAAGCGGGCGCGGAATTGAGGATCATGGAGCAAAGCAGGCGGCAAGACCTTGACTGCAACTTCTCGCCCAAAGCGAGGGTCGTAGCCCTTGTAAACCGTTGCCATCCCACCCCGGCCAATTTCTCCTATAATCTCATATCGGCCGATTCTGTCCATTCGCCTATTCTAACACGCCCAGGAGAAAACAGCAGTCAAACAGACTTCACTTCTCTCTATAAAAGCTGCCCCTCATAAGCAAACAGCGCTGGCAGCCCGCCGGTATGCCAGAAGAGGACTGTTTGCCGCCGAGTAAATGCCCCCCATCGAATCAGATCAATCAGCCCGCCCATAGCACGCCCCGTATAAACCGGGTCCAATAAAATTCCTTCCAACTGGGCCGTCAGGCGGATCGCTTCCTTATCCCCCTCATTCAAAATACCATACCCCTCCCCGATATAATCGTCATTTACTTCCACCACGTCATGGATCGAAGCCGTTTTCAAATCCAGGTGAGTGGCTGTCGCCGTTGCCAGCGCGGCTACCTGCGTCGTTAGTTCCTCAGCCGCTCTATCAATGCTGATACCTAAAATACGGCCGCGAAAACCAAAAGCCTCTGCTCCCAATACCATCCCGGCCTGGGTTCCGCCGCTGCTGCTGGCAAAGACAATGAAATCCACATTCAACTGCTGCTCTGACAACTGATCTGTCAGCTCCTGCATCGCCAGCACATAGCCGGTTGCCCCCATCACATTGGAGCCGCCCAACGGAATGACGTAAGGCTTGCGTCCCATTGCCCGAACCTCGTCGGCCACCTCGCTCATCACTGTGCCGGTCGGCCGTTCGCCTGTCCAGTAAAGGTGAGCGCCAATAAGCTGATCCAATAACAGATTGCCTGTGAAACGGCTAGGCGTAACGCCCCGCAGAACAAGACTGCACCCAAGACCCATGCGGGCGGCGGCAGCGGCTGTCTGGCGGCAGTGATTACTCTGGGCTGCGCCAGTTGTTATCAGATGATCACAGCCTTGTGCCAGGGCATCGGCTACCAGGAACTCCAACTTGCGCGTCTTGTTGCCCCCCATCGCCAGACCAGTCTGGTCATCTCGCTTGATCAGGAGTTCTGGCCCCCCTAGATGTTTGCTCAACCGTTCCAGCTTTTCAACTGGCGTCGGTATATGGGCAAATGTCACTCGGCTAGGATACCTGGGAATCATAGCCTCTATTTTAGAAGGTTAATGGCAAAACTCAAATAATTAGACTTTTGCTTTCTATCATCTCCATTGCCTCACAATCAGGGTCAGACAAGAAAACAAAAGTCTGGTTACTCAACCGAGTGTGGAAACGCTCGCCGCCACAAATTCGTCTGCAAGATCATTTCCGGATCATACTTCTCTTTCAACTGCAAGAACCGCTGCACATTCTCTTCGCCCAGGTACGTTGAAACGACCTCCGGCCGTAAGGTGCTGTCTTTGGCGAAATAAAAACGGCCGCCTGCCTGCAAGACAATCTCATCCAGCTCTCTGGTCAGTTGAACAATACGCGGCCGTCTGCGGGGCGTAATCTTAAAGTCCATCGCCAGCGAATAGCCGTCTACCCCATGCGAAATCAGGAAATCGTCTTTCCGGTGCCGTTTCAACACCGTCAGGTAATTCTGCAAACCCCGTTGGCGGCACAATTCCAACATCTCGCTGAAAGCATCCAACGCCGTTTCTGCTGGAATGAAACTCTGATACTGGATCAATCCACCTGGCCCATATGACTTCTTCCAGTTCGGGATATAGTCCAATAGGAAATGAAAACCAACGTGTGATTCCTGAAATTTGCTGCCATCCTTCAAGGCAGAAAACCAATACTTGCCCATGAAGGTGAACCGCGCCCCCAGGTTGTTCATAAACGGCCGCATCAACTGCCACATAATCGAGCGCGGCAAAATGCCAAACAAGGTGTCTCCAATGTGCTGGTTATCCACTCGCAGCGATTGTTCCGGGTACGGGTCTTCTCCCGGAGCCAGATAATTCGCCTTATGAATCTGTCCCCGTCCCAACGACTTTCCACCGGCAAAGGAATCAATCCAGCCCACCAGATAATCGGAATAGGGCAGCAGTTCCTCAAACTGGTCAAACATCTCCTTCAAATTGTGCGAGGCAATCGCTTCTACATTGATTAGACCCGAATAGATCCGTTTTAAATTCAGCGTAATCGAGGTAAACGTTCCCAGCATGCCAAAGCCGCCAATTGCGCTGTAGAACAGGTCGCTGTTCTGCTCCCGGCTGCAAGTCACAATCTGGCCCGAAGGCAGCATCAAATCAAACGAATAGATATGATCCCCAATCGGCCCAACCTGCAAAGCATTTTTGCCATGCACATTCATGCCGGCACAGCCACCGATTGTCGGCTTGCTAGTTCCAGGCACAACCGCCGGCCACCAGCCATCTTCAATCGTGTATTCCCATACCCGCTGAATCGTTACGCCCGGTTCAACTCGAATTCGGCCGCTTTCCGGGTTCCAATCCAAAACGCGGTTCATACGCGACATATCCAGGGTAATATTGCCGTCGTTTAACGTTGCGTCTCCATAACTGTTACCCGTTCCTCTCAAACCAACGGAACGGCCGCTTTCCCGCGCCGCTTGAAAAACATCGGCCAACTGGTCGAGCGTTACAGGACGATAAACATATCCAAGAGCACTGCTCGCGCCACCCCATGCCGGAACCGACTCCAACCGCTCCACCGGCAGCGCCTTGCCCTCATTCTCAATGCCTAAAGTTTCCTTGATTTCTAATTCTTCTACTCTGTTCATCTTAAACTTCTTATCTTCACTTCAAAACTGGATAATCATCAATCAATATCAATTACCAGCGGTGTTTTTTACCGCCAATTACCCAATTACTAATTACCAATCTCTACTCCACCCTACATATTCATCCGCCGAAAAACAACCGACGGAATATTCCGAATCACCAGACTAACCAGCCGCCAGCGACCCGGTACATAAACTAGCTGTTTCTTTCCCCGAACTGCCTTATAAATCAATTCGGCCGCTTTCGTCGGAGAAATCACCCAGAAAGTCTTCGGTGCATTTTCCAGCAAAACCGTATCCACAAAGCCCGGCTTAATCGTCGTCACCGTCACGCCGTGCTGCGAGAGGCGGTTTCGCAGCCCCTCCAGGTACGTATCCAGCCCCGCCTTACTGGCATTATAGGCCGGATTCAGCCGCCGCCCCCGATCGGCCGCAATCGAAGAAATGCCAACGATTTGCCCTTTCTTAGCTCGTTCAAAATAAACGGCGGCCTGTCCCAACCAGGCCATCGCCCCCATCAAATTTGTCTGAACCATCGCCTGGTCTTTCTCGAAGTTATATTCATTAGCTGCCATCGTTGGCTGAACGGCCGCCACATACACAATCAAGTCCACCTGGCCCAACTCCCCAGAAATCTGCTGAAAAAGGATTGGAACTTCACTGTAATGGGTGACATTATGAGTATAAGGGAAGGCTTGAACGCCGTTTGAAGCGGCCGTGTTTATTGCCTCGCACAACTCGTTCAACCGCGCCTCCCGCCTCGCAATCGCCGCCACATAATAGCCCTGGTGAATCAATTCCCGGACCAGCGCTGCCCCAATCCCTGACGATGCCCCCACCACAATCGCAACCGGCTTGCGCTCTAAAGGTCTGGTAGGGGGAACTTTACTCTCTGCCATCTGCAAATCCTATAAATTCTAAATTCTTAGAGGTACCACTAGAATCTTGTTGAATGCTTTAATTACCTCTAGTATAAGGTGCCTGGCACTTGAATCGTCACCTAATAAATACATTATTTCACAAGCGTATATTTTAGCACATTTCCATCGTTTGGTTGACCCGATAAATGTACTACTAAGCTACCAATTCGAGTCGAATTCCCCCCGAAAAAGTTACGTGAAACTGTAAAGTTCCAAAAGTTATGCTAAAATACAACTATGAATCTTTTATATAAGCCTGTACGACAATGGCCGGAACAAGGTCAATGGACATATGACGATTGGCGCAGCCTGCCCGATGATGGTACGCGCTATGAAGTAATTGATGGAACTTTATTTATGGCTCCCCCTCCCTCTGTAGCACATCAAAAAGCGTCAAATAGTTTGGCTTATCTTTTGACTGACTATGTTTATAAGCATAACCTTGGCCATATACTAACAGCACCAGTCGGTGTTCAACTGCCGAATCAGGAAGTACCCCTTCAACCAGATATTGTGTTTGTTGCCCAGAGGAACGAGGAAATTATTGGATCCCAATATATTGAAGGCGTACCCGATCTGGTTATAGAGATTCTTTCCCCCAGCAATTGGCCCTATGATAGAAACCAAAAGTTTCTGACCTATCAACAAGCCGGTGTGCCTGAATATTGGATTGTTGATTATCGTGCCAAGACCGTTGAACGATTTTCTTTAGATGAGGGAGAATACCTGCTGTGGGAGGGGATTCGCCACATTGGGGAAAATGTGACCTCTCAGGTACTAATGGGGCTAGAAGTCGCTGTTAGCGATATTTTTAGGAAGCTATAAAAACTTTAGATTTGCTGTAGCTCGGCCGTCTCAGGCCTTCTTACCATACTCACGATTCGGTAAGCAATTAAGAAGAACACCACAAAACCCGTTATCGTATACACCATCTCCAATGCTGTTGTGTCTGTGCCGAAAACCCAACTGTGCAGCAGCGCCGCGACAAACAAACCATATGTCAGGTAATGGATAACATGAAAGCGTCTATATCCTATCCGGTTACGCATATAAAAAGTTATCGTGTTTAAGATCGTCAGATATAGACCAATGATCCCCAGGCCAACCCAGAAAGGACGATAAGGGCCGGTGAAGGGGACAACGAGGTTGATGACCGTATAGTCCATAAAGCCCGTGAACAGCAGCAGCACCGCGTGCAGAACTGTTAGACCAAGCGCAGCCCAGGAAAGATAGTTGTGCATCGCCAAAGTCAACTGGCCCGGCACGATCTCTTTAAGGAATTTGCTGCTAAGAATAAGTCCCCAAATCGCCGCCGCTGTCAACCAGGCAAGGCCCCCATTCAGCCAGAAAATCAACAAATTCCTGGGCCGTGAACCCTTTGGCGATACCGCCGAAGTCGAGCTTGACCCCCGGCGGTGTCCAGATGGCCCTTTCTCCGGCGTTCAACTGAATTGCCTGCCACTGACCATATCGGGTCACATCCTCCTCAATGTCACCATCATTCACCGGCCCTATCAATTCAAAGGAACGGACATAACCGGCCGTTTCAAGCGCCGTTAATTGTGTTGGATCAAAAAGGCCATCCGTTTCCCGCGCCATAAAAAGCGCCTGGGTCACCATAGCCCACATCAATTCCGAGACAGGTTTCCAGGTGCCGGGCCAGGCGTTGATAAGCGATAGCTCACTCGTCGGGTCAAAGCGGCTCAGCCTGCTTTCAGCATATCGAAACATCTCCTCGGCTTTTATCAGCAGTTGGGCGGCCGTTTCTGCGTCATCATACTCTAACCAGACCGCCATCTGGCATCCCATTGCATAGAATGACCGCTGGTGCCACCGGTCGGGGTATTCGTTCAGGTTCATGGGATTATCCTGAGGAACGGCCAAACGTAACCGGCGCACTGCGGAAAGTCGGCGCGGCGACGGTTGGAATCGCTTCCAGATTCAAGTCCAACTCGTCGGGAACGGCCGAATCGATTGACGTGCCGTTCACAGCCGGTTCAGTAATAGTGGTCGTTGTCGAGCTGTCAGCAGCCAGCGCACTGGCCTCCTTGCCCAACATACCTGCGCCAATCAGCGTTGCAATCACCCCACCTGTCGCCAGGGCAACTTTCAATCTTCTTAAATTAGGATCAGATTTCATTCATTATGAAGATTGCAACAGCCAACTCATTTTTTGCAATTCAATAACCCCTCTGCTAGAATCCCCCCAACATGAATGCTTATCAGCAGATTTTGCCCTCAACCCACCATCATCATCACGGATTGAACAACCACTCTGTCGGGCAAAGCTGTCGCGCGTTCATTCACTGTTGATGTAAACCAATCAATAACTCGCAACTCAAAAGGCGCTCCCCGACCAGGGAGCGCCTTTTTTATTTCCAATTAAGACTTTACTCGCCGCCTGTTCCTGCGCCGCTGCTGAAAATCCACCAATCATTCGTGGCTAACCCTAAGGAGGTTCAATGACAACCAACCGCACCGACATCCGACTCGCTCTACCCAGCAAAGGCCGTTTAGCCGATGACGCCTTGCTACTTCTGGCCGACGCCGGCCTGCGCGTTTACAAACCCAACCCCCGTCAATACATGGCAACCATGCCCCGCCTGCCTGAAGTAACCGTCGTCTTCCAGCGTCCCGGTGACATTGTTGTCAGCGTCCGCGACGGCAGCGTGGACTTCGGTATCACCGGCCGAGACGTTATCGAAGAGCAGCGCGGCCGAAATGGGGAACTGCTCATCCTCTACGATCAATTGGGTTTCGGAACCTGCACCCTCAATGTCATCGTTCCCGAAAAACTGACCGCCGTCCACACCATGTCCGATCTAGCCCCTTACCAGTCCCAACTCGGCCGTCCCCTTCACGTCGCCACCAAATTCCCCAAACTAACCACCGAATTCTTCGCCCGCCATGCCTTGTCAGGCGTTCAGCTCATTTCGGCCGAAGGAACCC
Organism: Promineifilaceae bacterium (SeqCode); assembly: GCA_049281335.1. Lineage (GTDB taxonomy): Bacteria > Chloroflexota > Anaerolineae > Promineifilales > Promineifilaceae > JAKEFB01. The sequence goes on along the minus strand of JBAPRX010000272.1, from coordinate 14,940 downwards.
TCGAAATCGCTCCCAGTATCGGCTACGCCGATCTCATCGTAGACCTTGTTTCCACCGGCACAACCCTGCGCGACAATCACCTCCGTATGCTCGATGATGGTCAGATTCTCAGCTCCCAGGCTTGCCTCATCGCCAATAAAGCCAACCTCAATGAACGGCCAGACGTTCTCACCATCGCTCGCCAACTGCTCGAATTTATCATTGCTTACCTTCGTGCGGCCGAAAATGTTGCCATCTTTGCCAATGTGCGCGGCAGCGATCCCCAACGAATTGCCGACCAGATTTTCGGCCGTCAAGTTATCGGCGGCCTGCAAGGGCCAACCATCTCCCCCGTCATCACCCGCGATGGCGGTCAATGGCACGCCATCAACATCATCGTCCGCAAAGACCAACTGGCTGCTGCCATTCAAGAACTGCGCGAGATTGGGGGGAGTGGCGTTATCGTTACCCCTGTTTCCTTCATTTTTGAGGAAGAACCGCCTGCATACAGGCAAATGTTACAGGCATTAGAGGGATAAATGTTCAGAATATATACTGTTGACGAAGCCCAAAAGACCATTCTGTGCCGCCCGCTGTTAGGGCAAAGCGAAAATTATCCGCCCGACTTAATCGCCAGCCTCGAACGTCTATTTGGAGAAGGTGCAGCGCCGCCAACGGCCGTTTCCCAAATTCTGCAAAGCGTCCGCGACGAAGGCGACGCCGCTCTCCGCCGCTGGTCACGCTTACTGGATAACGCCGAACTGGAGACGTTCACTGTCTCTAAAGAAGCGTTGGCATCGGCCGAAAACGACCTTTCCCCCACCTTAATCGCCGCTCTGCAAACAGCCGCCGACCGAATCCGTCACTTCCACGCCCGCCAGCCCCTCCCCAACTGGCAGACCACCGAAATGGGTGGCATCCTCGGCCAGCGTGTCACTCCCATTCGCCGGGTAGGTATCTATGTTCCCGGCGGCCGCGCCCCGCTGCCCTCCTCCCTGCTCATGTCGGCCGTTCCTGCCCAGGTTGCCGGGGTCGAAGAGATCGTCATCTGCACCCCGCCTAATCCCCACCCCGCCATTCTCGCCGCCGCCCATCTTTGCGGCCTTGAAACCGTCTTCCAAATCGGCGGCGCACAAGCCATTGCGGCAATGGCCTTCGGAACCGCGACCGTCCCCCGCGTGGACAAAATCGTCGGGGCCGGGAATCTCTTCGTCACCCTCGCCAAGCAGCAGGTGTACGGTCTCGTTGGTCTTGATGGGCTTGCTGGCCCGACAGAGACGATGGTCATTGCCGATGAAACGGCCGATCCCGCCTGGATTGCGGCCGACTTGCTGGCCCAGGCCGAACATGATCCTCTTGCCGCCGCCATTCTCCTGACTCCCTTCCGTCACCTTGCCGAAGCCGTCCAATTAGAAATCGGCCGACAACTGGAAGCACTCTCCAGGGCTGAAATAATTGCCCAATCCTTAACCAACAACGGCGGCGCTGTGATAACGGCCGATATGGAAACGGCCGTGCAGCTTGCCAACAGCTATGCCCCCGAACACCTTTGCCTGTCCGTCGCCAACCCCCTGACGCTTGCTCCCCAAATAGCCAACGCTGGCGGCCTATTCCTGGGCGAATACTCCTTTGAAGTCCTCGGCGATTACGTTGCCGGTCCCAGCCACATCATGCCTACCGGCGGGACCGCCCGCTTCGCTTCGCCTCTCAACGTCCTCGACTTCGTCAAAATCAACAGCATCATCGCCCTCGACCCCGCCACCGGCCAGCAACTCAGCCCCATCGCCACCCAAATCGCCCTTACCGAAACCCTGACCGCCCACGCAGCAGCCGCCCAGAAAAGGACCAAATGATAATTGTCAACATTCGTGCTAATTCGTGTTCATTCGTGGCTAAAAGAGAGAAACCTATATGAATGTTACTGACTTGATCCGCCCCCAAATTCGAGAAATGCCTCCCTACGAACCTATCCTCCCCTTCGAGGTACTTTCCCAACAGCTTGGCTTTCCCCCCGACCAACTCGTCAAACTCGACGCCAACGAAAACCCATATGGCCCCCTTTCGGCCGTCTTTCAAGCCTTATCCACCCTCCCATACGCCCACGTCTATCCCGACCCCCAGAGCCGCCAACTCCGTCAGGCGCTGTCCGACTACCACCACATCCCTGCCGAAAACATCCTTGCCGGGGCCGGGGCCGATGACCTGATAGACCTCATCATGCGCCTTTTCCTCAACCCAGGCGACACCATTCTCAACTGTCCCCCTACCTTCGGCATGTATTCCTTCGACGCCGCCATTCAGGGTGCAGCCGCTATCAACGTCCCCCGAAATCCCGACTTCTCTCTGGACGTACCCGCCATCCAACAGGCCGTGACCAACCATCGTCCTAAACTGCTCTTCTTGACCTCTCCTAACAACCCCGACGGCCGTCTCATCCCACCCGACACCCTCCAAACCCTGCTCTCCCTGCCTGTCGTCATCGTCCTTGACGAAGCCTACATCGAATTTGCCCCACCCGGCACAACCGCCGCCCAACTCGTGCTGGATCGGCCGAATCTTATTATCCTTCGCACCTTTAGCAAATGGGCCGGACTGGCCGGGCTGCGGGTCGGCTACGGTTTTTTCCCAGCCGCACTCATGCCCCACCTCTGGAAAATGAAGCAGCCCTACAACGTCTCCGTCGCCGCTGCCACCGCCGCTGCCGTTTCCCTCCAACATGCCGCCGAACTGGAGGCCACCGGCCGAAAAATCATCGCCGAACGAGAACGCCTTTACCAGTCCCTAACCGCCGTTCCCTGGCTCCATCCCTATCCATCCCAGGCCAACTTCATCCTCTGCCGCGTTCTGGATCGCCCCGCCTCAATTGTCCGCCAGCGGTTAGCCCAACAAGGTGTCCTCATCCGCTACTTCCAGAAACCGGGCTTGGAAGACTGTATCCGCATCAGTGTCGGCCGTCCCCAGGACACCGACCGTTTGCTTCAAACGTTAGAGACAATGCGTAAAACCTAAGACGTAAAAATTTATCTCTCTGCATTTTTATTCCTTTGCGCTCTTTGCGCCTTCGCGTGAGATTTATTCTTAAGGAGACTTCATAATGCGTTCGGCCGAAATAACTCGGAAAACAAACGAAACAGACATTTACCTCAAACTCAACCTCGACGGGCAAGGTCAGGCCGACATCAATACCGGCGTTGGCTTCCTTGATCACATGCTCCACCACATCGCCGTCCACGGCCTCTTCGACCTGGCCCTCCGCGCCACCGGCGATCTCGAAATAGACGTCCATCACACCGTCGAAGACTGCGCCCTTGTTCTGGGTATGGCCTTTGCCCAGGCGCTCGGCGACGCTGCCGGAATCTGCCGCATGGGGTCTGCTTACGTCCCCATGGACGAATCATTGGCCTTTGTCGCCATTGACCTGTCAGGTCGGCCGTACGCTGTCATTCAAGCCGATTGGCACACTCCCTCTGTCGGCGGCATTCCCACCTCCCTCTTTCCCCACATCCTCGAATCCTTCGCCGCCACCGCCCACTGCAACCTGCACGCCCGCATCCTTTACGGCCGAGACAACCACCACCAGGCCGAAGCCCTCTTCAAAGCCTTCGGCCGTGCCCTCGACGCCGCCACCCAACTCGACCCCCGCCGGGCCAACATCATCCCCAGCACCAAAGGAACCCTAAAAGACTCTCTGTGAAACTCTGGCCCTTTCTGAAACTCTGTGTCCAATCTTTTCTGTAATTTGTGAATTTCGTGAAATTCGTTGCTAAATTCCTGGAGAAATAGAACCATGATAGCAGTTATAGACAGCGGGGTTGGCAATCTCCGTTCCGTCGTCAAAGCCCTGGACGCCGTTGGGGCCGATGTCACCCTGACGGCCGATCCCCAGACCATCCTCTCCGCTCAAAAAGTCATCTTGCCCGGTGTTGGCGCTTTCGCTGACACGATGCAAGGGCTTCGTGAACGAAATCTACTAGAGGTTGTCAACACCATCTACCAACGCCAGACCCCAATGCTCGGCATCTGCGTCGGGATGCAGGTCTTGTTCGACATCGGCGAAGAGATGGGCTTTCACGCTGGACTTGGCTTCCTTCCTGGTCGGGTTAAACGTTTTGAAAGCGACGCCATCAAAGTCCCTCAAACCGGTTGGAACCAGATCGAACCCCAAAGGGAAACTCCCCTCTTTCAAGGCATCGAACCCGGCAGCTACGTCTACTTTAACCACAGCTACTTCTGCGACCCCGTCGAGTCCGCCGACATTCTGGCCGTCACCGCCTATGGGGAAAGGTACGCTTCGGCCGTTCAGCGCCAATCCCTCTATGGCGTCCAATTCCACCCAGAAAAAAGCCAGCAAGTCGGCCTGACTATCCTCCGCAACTTCGTCGAACGATGCTAAATCCACACTGGTTCATCAATTACCCAATTACCAATCACTGATTACCAACAACAATCTCAAATGAAACCAAAATTCTCCTCCCCCTTCACCATCTACCCCGCGATAGACCTCCGAAATGGTCAGGTTGTCCGGCTTGCCCAGGGTGACCTGACTCGTCAGACGATCTACAGCAGTGACCCGGCCGAAGTCGCCGCCCGTTGGTGTGCCGCCGGAGCAGCCTGGCTCCATGTCGTCAACCTGGACGGCGCATTCGACCAGGCCGATACAGCCAACATGCAAGCCTTAAAAGCCATTTTGCAAACGGCCGCAGCTTATCACGTCAAAGTCCAGTTCGGCGGCGGTATCCGGACTATGACCGATCTCGGCCGTATCCTGCAATTAGGCGTTGATCGGGCTATTCTCGGAACGGCCGTCGTCGAAAACCCCGACATGGCTGCCCAGGCCATTGCCCAATTCGGCTCGGACAGCATCGGCGCTGGCCTCGACGTTCGAGACGGGAAAGTCCGTGTTCGTGGCTGGACACAGGGCAGCGAAATAACCGCCGTCAAACTCGGAACAACGCTGTACCAGATGGGCGTCCGAACGGCCGTCTTCACCAACATCGCCCGCGACGGCGTTGGCAGCGGCGTAGACGTTACCGCCTCCCGCGCCCTGGCAGAAGCCACCAATCTCAACGTCATCGCCTCCGGTGGGGTCGCCTCCCAATCCGACATAGAGCAGGTAAAAGCCGCCGGTCTATCCGGCGTCATCGTCGGCCGCGCCCTCTACGAAGGCCATATCTCCCTACAAGATTCCCTATGAACCCTTTGCGCGAGATATTTTCTTAGGAGACGACATGGGCAAGCGCACATGCGCCGCCCACCACCATGAATGAAAACATCAACCCTTTGCGCTCTTTGCGTCTTTGCGTGAGATTTATTTTCAGAGGAGAAAGAATGTTAGCTAAACGAATCATTCCCTGTTTAGATGTCAAAGACGGCCGTGTCGTCAAAGGCATCAACTTTATAGACCTGCGCGACGCAGGCGACCCGGTAGAACAGGCTCACCTTTACGATGAGATGGGGGCCGATGAACTGGTCTTCCTAGACATTTCCGCCACCCCCGACGGCCAACAAACAACGGCCGACATCGTTCGCCAGGTAGCCGACCAGGTCTTCATGCCCTTGACCGTTGGCGGCGGCCTTCGCACTATCGAAGACGTTCGCCGCATTCTCCTTGCCGGAGCAGACAAGGTCAGCATCAACTCCGCCGCCGTCAAAAACCCTGACCTTCTGACCGCCGCCGCCCGTCGCTTTGGTAGTCAATGCGTCGTTCTCGCCATTGATGCTAGGAAAGTAGAGAACGGCCGTTGGGAGGTCTTTGTCAGTGGTGGCCGAAAACCAACCGGTCTGGACGCCATCGAGTGGGCTAAACGCGGTGTCGAACTTGGCGCTGGCGAAATCCTCCTGACCAGCATGGACGGCGATGGCACTTTGGCCGGATACGACCTGACTTTGACCGAGGCCATCACCCAGGCTGTCAATGTCCCTGTCATTGCCAGCGGCGGGGCGGGACGAGTGGAGGATTTTGCGGCTGTTCTGACCATCGCCGGAGCAGATGCAGCCCTGGCTGCCTCCCTCTTTCACGACCAAAAGCTGACCATCGGCGAAGTCAAACAGTACCTCGCCCAACAAGGCATCCCTATCCGGCCCATTCATTCATAACCTGCATACACAATTACCAACGATTAGCGAGGTTGCTCCTCTTACCCTTTGCGTCCTTTGCGGCTTTGCGTGAGATTTATTTTTGAAGGAAGAAGATGAAACTAAAATTCGACGAACGTGGCTTAATTACGGCCGTTGTTCAGGATGCCCAAACGAATCAAGTGCTGATGGTGGCCTGGATGAATGAAGCTGCCCTCCAACTAACAAAAGAAACCGGTCAGGCCCACTTCTGGAGCCGCAGCCACCAAACTCTGTGGCACAAAGGTGCAACCTCTGGCAATGTCATGGCAGTCCAATCCATCAAAGTGGACTGCGACGCCGACACCCTGCTGCTGCTGGTCAACCCCGCAGGCCCTGCCTGCCACACCGGTCAAACAACCTGCTTCTTCCAAGACCTTGTTTAATAGGTTTTGGGACTAGACATAATCACGGTATACATAAAATAATTCGTGAAAATTTGTGTAAATTCGTGGCAACTCTTAAAGGAACGAACAATGCTAACTAACTTATTCACAATCATTGAATCTAGAAAACAAAATCGGCCGCAAGGTTCCTACACGGCCGAGTTATTCTCTATGGGAGAGGATGAAATCTTGAAAAAAGTAGGGGAAGAGGCGATGGAAGTAATTCTAGCTGCCAAAGGGCAGGGGGAGCAGCGGTTGATTGAAGAAACGGCCGACCTCTTTTACCATGTCCTGGTTATGCTGGCTTACAAGAACCTGACCCTGGCCGATGTTGAAGCAGAATTACGACGTCGACATCATTCCTAAAATTGAAAAAACTATAAAACCCTCTGCGTTAATTTTCCAATCCCTTCTCGTAAACGGCCGACATTTCTTGATAAACCTCCTCCGCCAACTTCCTGGCATCATCCTCTTTCTTGGGATGGATGACATCCAACGGAACCAGTTTTGCCGTCAACCACCCTGGTCGGCTGGCAAGTCGCCAGATAACCTTGGGGAACTTCTCGCCCAACCAGCGAACATACTCTGGCTTGTCAAACAAGATAACGCAGGGTAGAAAAGGGATCTCATTTTCGACCGCAATCTCAAATGCCCCATATCGAAACTCCTGGAGCGTTTCACCACTTCCCGTTTTGCCTTCTGGAAAGAGAACAATCGGCGGAAACCGCTCCGCTTTTGCTAGAATGACCCTTGCCTGGGCGCGAGATTCCTTGTTTTCCCGCTTAACAAAGACACAACCGATTGCCTTCCCCAGCGCCCCCACAATTGGAAATCGCTTGACTTCCTCTTTGGCGACGAAGCGCATTGGAATCAGGTGAGTCATCATCAAAATGTCCAGATAAGTCGAGTGGTTGGGAAAAACGAACCCCTCCAACCTGCGGAATTTTTCCGGCTCGAGGCAGATATAACGAACTTTGAAGATAAGCATGAAAAAGCGAGTAATAATCGTGACGCCCCAGGCCGAAGGCTTAATGCCCCGAATACGAAAAGGCAGCCAGATTGTTGGTAAGATTAAAGCCGTCCCCCCCAGGATAATAAGGACGATAGCGGTAAGGCGGTATACGCCGCGAATGATCCTCATATAAGGTAGATAGGGTTGCTGTAAATCCAGCCCCGTTCTCGGCCGTTATAGGAGATGCGACATTCGACCCGATAGGCGCCTGGATCAATGGGGATATGAGTAAGATTGGTAGCGTTACTGATTTCGGCAATTGTCTCTCCGCAGTGAATCAGCCGGATATGGCACTTGGCTGGGGCGCGGACCTGAAGCGTCGCGCCTGCATCCAGCTTGATTTCATCCCCCAGAATACCCTTTGTCAAACTCTGGCCCGTAAAGCGAAAACCACTGGTGGGGTGGGCCATATCATATCCAACCCAGCCATTCCCTTTGGCAATCGCCTCGAGGATCAGCTTCTTATCGTGATCTAGTTCACCATCAAGCTCTTCGCGTAGTAATACATGTGTATTGACAGCCCGAAACAGAAACTCATAAGGAAAAATGACCCGCGAGAGCGGCCCCAGGTGGAAGGTTGTCCCATGCGCGTCGCTATTACCAACTGCCGAAATCTTCTTGCCCCGCGACAGCAGCTCATCCCACTTATCGAGTGTTTCCTTATCCGGCTCTACGACATGGTTTTCAGGATTAAATGCCGCCCGGACCATTTGAATTTTGTTGGTTCCCAGAACGCCTTTGAAACTGGACATATAGTTCCAGATTTCCAGGCCGGTGAAGCCAGTAACATCCCAATTTTGCCACCTTAAAGGAAGGCCGTTTTCTCCCAAAATTGCCGCCTCCGGGTCGTTGGGGTGGGCCAGAAAGCCAATTCCCCCGGCGGCCACTGTTTCATTGATTAAACGCTGCGGATCGGCCGCATAAGGGGCCAGTTCGCAGTTTGCGCCATAGGCCAAAAAATGATTAGCCTGCGGCTGTCGTCGCATATCATGCACTTCCTCACCTACGAGAAGAAGAACACGGCCGTTCTCATCCTCATAATACCCTTCAACACCATCAACCCAAATGTTATGATCGGTGACAATGATAAAATCCAATCCCGCCTTAATAGCATCGGCCGCAATCTCAGCATGGTATTTTTCCCCATCAGAGTATGGGGTGTGCATGTGCATATTACCCGCGATGTCGAACATAAACTGATTAATTCACCTTTTGACGTGACATTACAGGGCAATAGTATCATCTTCAATGTTGTAATCCAAGTGATGGATGCGATTGAAGGATCTTAACCAGGATTTGTGGTTTTGTGTGCAGAACCATCGTTTTAACTGAAGGATTTGCACACATGAATCATGGGCAAAATTATCAAAAGCTTTCCGAAACGGCCGAGGGTCAGGCCGGTTATTTCGCAGTGCATTAATCCTGTGAAATGGGTCTACCTTGAAACGGCCTTCAGTAATGTAGATACAGGCCTTTCATCCGAGTCAGGAGAGAAATCCACCGGCTAACCCAGTTTCCCGGCGCTGAAATTGAGGGTCTCTTTGTCGCCTGGCTGCGAACAGGTCCTGACTCAGATGTCCCCTAATATCGGGCGGAGGAACTGGTTCGCCCTGCAATCCGGGAAGCCCTCGAACGTGGGCTGACTTCTATAGAAGCGTTTTGAAAATGTGCCAGGTAAAAAAGGGGATGTTTCTATGAAATTCTTCAGAATATGGAATCGCCAGGAAAGTAGGTTTGACTTGACCTTTACACATAAATTAGATATTCTGTACACATCAATTTTCAAGCAGAGGTGAACCATGCGAACAAATATTGTAATTGATGATGATTTGATGGCTCAAGCCCAACAGCTCACAGGCATCCAGACTAAAAAAGGGGTTGTAGAAGAAGCCTTGCGTTTGTTAATCCAGATGCATGCTCAAGCCCAGGTACGCGATCTGCGCGGGCAGCTTTCTTGGGAAGGCAATTTAGATAGTCTACGGGAAGGGCGGTTTGAGCCTACTCGTTGATTCCTCCGTCTGGATAGATTTTTTTAACGGTGTATCTACGCCCCAGACGGATCATCTTGACGATATCTTAGGCAACGAAGTAATTGTTGTGGGCGATTTAATTTTGGTAGAAATTTTACAAGGTTTTCGGCTGCAACGAGACTTTAATCAGGCACGGGCTGCTCTGCTAAAGTTTCCAACTATTGAGATGTTAGGCGTGGATATTGCCATTAAAAGTGCTGTAAATTATCGAACGTTGCGTGCCAAAGGGATCACCATACGCAAGACGATTGATTGCTTGATCGCTACCCACTGCTTGGAGAATGATTTGACGCTCCTTCATTCCGATCGGGACTTCGATCCATTTGAACAATACCGGGGATTGCAGGTGCGCCATCCATAAATGCCAACTCCTCCCACAACTGAAACGAGCGTGTCTCCACCCACGTCCCGGCCTCCCGAGTCAGCACAGCGTAGTAGCCGGCTGCCAGCGTTTCATCGCGCAGCCCGATATAGGCCAGCGCCCTATTGCCGGTCTCGTCAAAGCCCACCCGCGACAGCGTGATGAAAGCTGGCGCATCCGGGTATTGGGCGACGAAAGCCTCCCAACCTCCGGCCAGCAGCCGCGACGCCTCCGCCTCGTCCAGCACCGTCACCGGTGGCGCGATGTCCAACCGGCCTGCCAGCAGGTGAACGGCGGCGTTCTTCTGCCGAAAGTCGGCCAGCAGCTCGCTGTCTCGTGGCTCATCCAGCTCGGCCGCCACCATCGCCAGCGTCTCGTCCAGGTTGATGCCTGGAGCGTTAAAGACTGTCTCATTCTGGATGACATAGGCCAGGTCACCCCTCCGGCCATACCAGGCCGCCAGCAGGGCTTCGACCACCTCATTTTCCCGTTCGCCGGCCGTCAAATCGTCCGGTCTGAGGGCGCGGAACCGCAGTTCGCCATCGGGCAGCAGGATGGTCAGCCGGTCGGCCGTCACCACGTATGCATCAGCCGCCAGGAGGCTGTCTCTGTACATCCTCTGCAGCCGGCCCAGATTCGGGTCGACACATTCGGCCGCGGTCATAGCCAGTTCACCGACCTCAAAAAGCGCTGGCGTTCCCTCTGCCTCGCCAGTTGGCGGAACCCCGACAGACACCGGGCCGCTGTAGTGGTTGCAGCCGGTCGTACCTGATAACTGTCCCTCGCTGAAGACGGCCGTCATCACCGCCCACTCTTCAACCGTATAAATCTCTATCAGATCGCTTTCACGCCGCTCAATCTCCAGCAGCCGCCATTCGGTGCCCTCCAAGGACGCGCCGTTCGTGGCGGTGACTGTTGGCGACCGCGCGGCTTCCTCTTCCGTCGGCCCGGTCTGGCAGGCGCATAGCAGGCTGAGAATAATGATGAGAAGCCGACGTGAAATAAGGGTCCTGTTCAACTTACCTTCCCCACAACAATATCTAACGGCCGTCATCTTGGCCGAGCTAATCGTACCCCATCAATTATACATAGTATTTGCTCTAGCTGCCTGACGGAAAGCCGCCACATCGTCAGCCTTCTAATAAAGTCGGCCGATGTTCCGGGTTGCTCCCTCTCGCTAAAGCCTGTTCCCTAAAGCCGTTAGGATTATCGCCAAAAGCATGTTACCAGACCCAACGGCTTTACCGCCACGAACATTACCTGGTTTTATCCCTATCCTAACGCCCCTTATACGCTTATTCAAAATAGGGTTGCTTTTCCACAGAAGAAAGTAGATGAGTTCTTAGTAGATGGTGAGCCGCTGTAACAGCAATGATGTAAAAAAGTTTATGCCGATTAGGTTCATCTGTTGTTATAATTAAATCCTGGGACGTATAATCTTAGCCCCATCTCGCCAATCGCGGCCTATTAGCCTTTTGAACCGCTCTTCCAAGCTTAGAGTGATTCTGTATTTCGCCGCCAACGCCTCCCACTGCTTCCGGGTCGGCCCGGCCTTCGCCTTCGTTCATCCGTTTCTGAATGTTCCACCACTTCCCGATTCACCTCGTCTGACTTCTCTCCTGCTTCAACCATTGGTAATTGTAATTGTACTGGTTTTTCCAATGGTTTTTTCGCCGCCTGGGTAGTCCTTTCATTCCGGGGCTTTTCTTCAACGGCCGATTCCGTCGCGGGGGCTTTTACTGGAAATGGACTGCTTTGATGTGGTTGGGGTAAACTCTCCCCCACGGTCGTCTGTGCTTGTGAATTCAGCTTTGTCTCCCAGGGGAAAAAATAATCTTGGTCATCCACCGGCTGTTTTCTCCTTACCTTTTTTTGAGCCATCATCTTCTCCCAGGCTCGCATTACCTCATCCCCATCTTTAAACCTCTCCTTGGATTTTGGGCGCAGCCAGCGGGGCAGCTTCTGCCACTTTTCCCATAGCCAGGCCAGCGGCCGTTCCCACGGCCAACTCTCCTGGTGCAAGAGCCAGATGGAATAGACCACCCCGACAGGTCCAATCCAGACCAGCAGCAACCACAACGAACTGGGCGACTGGACGCTGTCGATGATATGTCCAGCCCTAACCAACTCGTACCAGACAAAGGTCATAGCGCCCATACTTAGCGCTGCCAAAGTTTGCCCCCGGCCAGCCAAACGGCCGATTTCAACCACATCCTGAGGTGCAAAGTGAGCGCCGGTTAACCAGATAGCAATGGGGAAAAGGGAGTAAAGCAACGCAAACCAGCGGTTCTCTGTCGAAAGCCGCAGCCACCAAACCAACAGCTTATCGCCATTCTTCTTTGGTTTGGGAATCTGGATGCTCATAACGATAATCCCATTCCCCGGCTTTGAGATTGCTCTTGCTCTTCGCCCTGCTCCATCTGCTCAATCTGATGGGCAAGCGCTGCTTCCGGAGTTTGATGTTCCGCTGCCTCATGCCCCTGTTCTAACCTTTGTTGCTGTTCAATTTGTTTCTGCTCAAGCTTTTGCTCAAGTTCAAGCTTTTGCTCAAGTCCCAATTCCAGGTAATGCTCCTGTTGGATAGAGGATAGCTCCTGCTGCATTGCCTGCTGCCACTCCTTATACTGGCCGGGCGCCATTACCTCCTGGCGAAAAAGAATCACATGGGCATGCTGGTTGTTGGTATCTTCATGCACCATGAAACGCCATTCCAGTGTTCCACTAATTTCACTGCCCAATTCCAACACCTGGTTGAAATCGGCCGTTTCCAGTTCGCCATAACGAGTAGACAGCAGCAGGTTGTAATTACATTCGTAGCCAAAGTGATGGACCTTTTCCTTGGCCCAATCCAGGACAGCCGAATGTTCGTGCACCTTGCCGTTCTGGTCATACCAGGTCCCGCGCTGTTCCTGTTGCAGGTAATACCCATCTACCCGCTGCCCACGTGCTATGTAGTTGGCCATCCCTTTGATTCGCTGGTAGCTGCGGCCGCCTTGTTTATTTCGATTCCATCCATACTGTCCCCGAACGATTGCCACGCGCCCTTTCATTGTTTGTCCTCCACGTCGTCCAGCGCCCAGGCCGCCTCAGCCGCCAGGCTATCATATGTCTCGGTCCAAACTTCTTCCAAGAGTTCTTCAAGGAAACCGACCACCTGTTTGCCGCGCTGCTTTTCGGTGTTAACGTGCAACTTGACGACAAAATCATCAGGGTGGGACTCGGCTGTCTGCCGAACCACTTGCAGCAGCAGCTCCTCGACCAGGTGTTGGATGATGGCCGCTGTCCGGGTTGTATAGGCGACTCTGCTGGCAATGGCTTTCTGATTCTTGATTTGGGTGGCTTGCTTATTGGCCAGCGCCTCCTGCTTTATCTCCAGTTGGCTAACGGCCGTCGCCAGTGCCTGTAATTCCTGCTTAATCCCGGCCAGCTCCTCCCGCAGAACGGCGCTCACCGTTCGCACCAAGGCCAGGCGCGGGTCGTCGGCCCCCAAAGCGGCCAGGGACTCATTGGCGGCGCTGAAAGTAATGCCGCTTTCGTCGGCCCAGCGCTGGATTTGCTCCTCTCCTGGTTCGGTCAGGTAAATACGTTTAGGATGGGTTGTCTGTCGCCGGCGGCGACGTTTTGTCGGCTCATTCATGGGTAACTCCTTCCACCGTTCGGCGGCGCTATCAAACGGACGTTGACCGGCCGGGCAGCGACGCACGGCCGGTTAAGACTGTCTATTAAATTTGATAGAAAAGGAGTTTAAGGGATGCGTAGGGGAGCCTGACCGAAGAGCAGGAAAGGCACGGCCGTTTTTATGACTATGGCCGGGTTGGTACTCAGCCAGGACTGTTCGACCCAGACAAGGGATTGAAACCGTGGGGGATGACCTACAATCGCAGCTTGAGGGGCTTGCTGGAAAACGACAGTCGGCTGAGGTACAAAAAATACCCGAGGGCTCAACCCGCCCATAGCCGCCGTGGCCGCAGCCATCATCTCTTCCCCAAAGAGATACGGGGCAGCCGCAGTCAATCCGGCGGCAACGATGTACATCAGTGGAACGGCCGTCAGCCAGCCAACAGGCGACGTGGAAGTTGAAAAGAGTACCAGAAGCAAACCAAAAGTAATACTGGTACAAAGGCCGATATGGTGGCCGATTAAGAGGTTTTCTTTGAGCGTCTTCATCGCATTTCTCTTAAAAATTTTAATCGGAAACGGAGGGAAAAGCAAAAGATTTAGCGCCAAGAATCTGATAACAACCTCTGGTGGGCCAAAGCAGTCCGAACTGCTAAGAGGCCCCCGTTTAATATTATTGCCCTTCCCTTGTTGTGATAGTTAGGCCCCGGTGCGCCTAAGCTTTGCCCCGTTCCACCAACAGGGGGCCTGTTAGCCTTTTGAACCTTTTCCGGGTTGGGTGGGCGGGTTATTTTGCATGACGGCCGTCATGCAGGCGGCGCAGCCGCCTCTGGGTGGGAGGGCCGGGTGAATCGTTGGTAAATTAAGGCGTCTGTTTCAAAAGCATTATCTCAATAGCGTCAGCTTCCGACGGCCGTAAACCACCAATTTCACAACCAGAAAAAAAGTAAAACCTGGCCCGCCTCATTACAAGACGGACCAGGTTATTCTATTATTTGTCAATAGCCTACACCTCCGCGCCTAGCGCCGCCAGCTTGCGTTCAACGATAAAACTGGCTTCGTACAATCGCTTCTTGGTAATTTCCCCAACCATACCCAGATGCACTGCCCGGACAAAATTTCGGCCGTTTATCCTCCGGCCCTTCTGCAACGACCCTTCCAACTGACCGGCCCTATTGCCGTCGTTTCGACTTCGTCGTTTGTAGGTAATGGTGTAGACGCCGTGTGGAAAGACGACCATCTTGCGGACGGCCGTGTTGAGGAACTGGCTGTCTAGCTCTTCAAAGTAGCTGATTCGCATCCGGCCACGGAGCTTGATAATCTCCTGGTGCATGGGGGTCAGTTTCAGGAAAGGATTCAAATGCCGCCGACGCCAGCCCCAGTAGATGTCAAAGACTTCCTGGTTAGACAGCCCGGTCCGCTCTTCCACATGTTCCCAGG
>JBAPRX010000271.1:0-20237 GCA_049281335.1 Promineifilaceae bacterium (SeqCode) | reverse complement strand
GCCCTGGAACAGATCAACTCCCACCTGGTTCCCTTTATTGCCCACGACCGCATCGGCTTTGGCGGGGCGCTCATCTCCTGGGGATTGGCTGCTCTGGCCTGCATCTGGCATGGGTTGAAACCGGGCAGCGGCCGTTTGCTCTATTGGATGTCCTTTCTCTGGCTGCTTGAACTGCTAACCGCTATCGCCATTCATCCGGTCGTTGGCTACAATAGCCTCAGCCACCTCATGCCCTTCCTGATAAAAGACGGCTTTTTCCTGCTTGGATTCTCCTTCGTCTACCCGGAAATTGTCCAACCAACGCCTAAAGAAGGCCGATCACATGCGCCACTATCGAATGAGTAAAATCACTTCGGCGGCAGCGACAAGGCAAAATCCACGCCGCGCTTCACCCACGCTTCTAAATCCTCATCATCTGTGCAGCCTTCGGCCGTAATCATCACCCACCCCTTCATTATCCGCCCTGCCATATTAGCCTGACGGGCGTGGGGGTGAGTAACGGCCGAATCAATACCATCGCTCCCAACCCGAACCAGCAGTTCGTCCTTGATAACACTTAAAGCCAGGTTTCCCCGTACCATAAAAGCCAGACCCCCGAACATCTTCTTCTCAACCAGGCCATCCTGCTCTGCAAGCACCTCCCGAACGCGAAAGGCCAGCCCCTCATCATAAGCCATCATCAACCTCCATTGAACTTTGATACAAACACCCCCAATTATACCGGGAACTGCGCTTTTCAATCAGTAAAGGGTAAAAAATAAAACCAGCCACAATTAACCAAAAATGCGCATCAATAAAAGCTAAAAATTTGTGGTAATTCGTGAAATTCGTGGCCCTTTTTTTGAAAAACCTTCTATCAATCACTCCAATCATCTGATTCCCCTTATAATAGGCAGATGCAGAAGCCATCCTTCTCCATCATCATCCCCACACACGGCCGACCTGACGCCCTGAACCACTGCCTGGAAGCACTCGCCCGTCTTGACTACCCGCCAGAACAGGTTGAAATCATTATCGTCTATGACGGCGACGGCCCTGATCAGCCACCTGGCTATCCTGTCAAGACCCTCACCCAGCCCAAACGCGGCCCGGCTGCGGCCCGCAACTTAGGAGCCGCCCACGCTGCTGGAACCTACCTGGCCTTTACCGACGATGATTGCCTCCCCTCGGCCGACTGGCTGGGCCAATTGTCGGCCGTATTAGCCCAATTCCCGGATCGAATGGTCGGCGGCCGAGTTATCAACGCTCTGACCAATAATTCCTATGCCGCTGCCAGCCAACTGCTGGTAGAGTTCCTTTATGAGCAGTTTGACCCCGACTCTTTGCAAGCTGGCTTCTTTGCCTCCAACAACATGGCTGTGAGGCGCGATCTGTTTTTGGAATTAGGCGGTTTTGACACCACTTTCCCAATGGCTGCCGGGGAAGACCGGGAACTATGCCGCCGCTGGCTCAATGCCGGATATGGTATGATCTACCAACCGGAGGCCATTGTCCACCACACCCACGCGCTGACTCTGACCGGATTCTGGCGGCAGCATCTCAATTACGGCCGAGGCGCCTACCACTTTCGCCACACCCAGGCCCGGCAGCAACATAGACAGCTAAAATTGGAACCAGTATCTTTTTATCTCAATTTACTCAGATACCCATTCAAGCAGGCAAACGGCCGTTCCGCACTGCGCCTCTTTGCCCTCTTTCTCATCATGCAGGTTGCCAACACGCTCGGTTTTCTCCGGGCTGCTGTTGGAGATTGGTTCAATTCCCAAGACTGAACCGATCTGAATCATACTTTACAGAGTGGTTGATAAGTCCCAGGTTAATAATTGCCACCTATCACAGCTTATTTACTACTCCAGGGTTAAAAAAGGAAATAACGGAGGT
Source organism: Promineifilaceae bacterium (SeqCode) (assembly GCA_049281335.1). GTDB lineage: Bacteria > Chloroflexota > Anaerolineae > Promineifilales > Promineifilaceae > JAKEFB01. The sequence goes on along the minus strand of JBAPRX010000271.1, from coordinate 18,356 downwards.
AATATGAAAAAACTTCTCATCTTTCTCATGACACTCATTTTTCTGGTTGGCTGCGGTGGGGGAGAGCCGCCTACGGCCGTTCCCCAGGCAACCGTTCCACAACCATTAGACACGGCCGTTCCCACCCCAACATTACCCGCCCCAACTGATGCTGTTGAACCAACCGAAGCGACAGCCCAGGTGGAAGCGCCTGCCACAGCCGTACCTGAACCAACGGCCGAACCGGCAAACGGTGCGCCCCCAGGTCAGGAAGCCATCCTTATTACGGAACCCGGCCCCGGCTGGCGGCTGACCAGCCCCATTCACGTCTCCGGCATGGCCGACCCCACCTTTGAGCAAAATCTGGTCGTCCGGCTGTCGCTGGAAGACGGCACCGAATTATCCGTAACGCCAGTAACGATTTCGGCCGATGTCGGACAGCGCGGCCCATTTGAGGTAGATATTCCCTTTTCAGTCAGTGGCGAACAGCGGGCCTTCTTGCAGGTATACGCCACCAGCGCCCGCGACGGCGGCATCACCCATCTCTCTTCTGTTAGCATTACCATTGCTGACAGCGGCGAAGAGAGCCGCCCTGAATTTGAGCCAATGGATGAATGGATTGTGATCAGCGACCCCGTTCTCAATGCATCCGTTAGCGGCGGCGTCATTTATATCGAAGGCGTTGCCATGGCCAGTTTCGAGCAGACCTTGCAGGTGGAGGTCTTAGACGAGACAGGGGCGGTAATTGGCGCCCAACCGGTCATTGTCGAAGCCCCTGATTTAGGTCAACCCGGCCCATTCGTTCTGGCCCTTCCCTATACGGAAGGCGCAACCGGGGCCGGTCGAGTCGTCGTTCGTGACATCAGCCCCGCCTCTGGCGAAGACGTCCACGTCGCAAGCGTCGAAATTCGCCTTGAGTAACGGTTCGATTTTGAACCGTTACTCAAGCATCAGACAGGCCTCGGCCGACAGCCAGAAAAGCTGTTCTCGCGCCGATATATGGTGATACCAACTGCGTGGGTCCCACTGTTCGGCCGCAACGTTATCGCCCCCATAGAGGATTTGGCCGAAGACACAGCGCCGGAACCGGGCCACCGCAAAGAAAGCGGCCGCTTCCATCTCCACCGTCAGACAGCCCTCCTCCCGGCGGCGCTTCACTTTGGCCCGCGTCTCCCGGTAAACGGCGTCCGTTGTCCAGGTCTTGGTTAACGTGTAGGGAACCTCGTGCTTTTTCAACGTGGCGATAATGGCCTGAATTGCCTGGGGATGGGCCGCCACTTCCCGCGCCGGTGGCAGGTAGTGGTAGGAGATGCCTTCGTCCCGAACGGCCGACTGCGGAACCAACACCTGCCCCATCTCAATCGAAGCGTCCAGCACCCCGCAGCCGCCGCAGGCAATGAACTTACGGCAGCCCAAAGCGATTAACTCATCCAGAAAAGCCCCCGCCAGCGGTGCGCCCACCCCCGGATGAAAGACGACCAACGGCCGTCCTTCAATCTCAAACTGGTAAACGGGGTTCGGCCCGATTTCGCTGGCCAACGTATGAATCGTCACAAAATCATATTCCTCTTGCAGCGACGTGATCACGTCTTGGAAGAAGCACAACACGGCATGTTGGGCAATCCCTTCAACGGGCTGGATTATTTCGGCCGGTTCAATAACCGCCGGAACGGTATCATCATACTCAAATAAAGGGTAGGGTCGTGACATGGGCATTGATTGTATCCAACTCGGCCGTTTTCACAATCTTACCCACGCCACTTTCCTCCCTTATTTTTCAAGCCATACCTGAAAGCCTACGCCATCCACCACAATCCGACCTCGGCCGAACGGCGTCTGGACTATCATGGACTCCATGTCCTCGATACTGTAGGCACGCTTCAACAGCATATGGTCAAAAGTCCACCGCGTCATGGCAGCATTTCCTCTACCGAGTTCCATTCCCTCCACTTCCTTTCAGTCCGTTGCCGATAAGACGCTGACGTCGTGGCTGACGTTGACCTTCGTCTTTACCCGAACCAACAGCAAGCAAGCGATACCCATAACAATTGCCCCCATCCAGTACGGTGCGCTGGGCATAACGTGGTCGTAGACACTGCCCGCCCACAACGGCCCCAACATAGACATCAACCCGGCCAGGGCTGTATTGACCCCTGCCAACTGGCCCTGTTCTTCATCTGAGACGAGGTTTGCCGCAAGTACGCCAACCGTCGCCCAAAGGAAACCGGTAACGCCGCTTTGGAGGAAGGTGATGGGAAACAACATCCACAACATTGGTGCGGCAGCGATCAGCGGCCAACCAATGACGCTTCCTAAGAACCCGACCATCGCCATACGCTTCTCGCCATAGCGCGGCACGAGTCGCTCCACCAATCCGGCCTGGACAAAGGCAGTCGCAAGACCCACCATAACAAAGAGTATCCCCAGTGTCAGAGGCGGCGCGGCAAATTTGTCTTTGATGAAAACGGCCGCAATACTGTTAACCCCATCAAAACTAAAGTTAAACAAGGCTGCCACCAGGAGAACCGACGCCAGACCTGGCTTGAAAGCCATCTGAGCGATGGAAGCAAAGGGATTGAAATCACCCAACGTCAAAGGCGTCTTGGCTCGCCGTTCTTTGGGCAGCGATTCTGGCAGCGTGAAGTAGATCAAGGCCGCACTAATCAGCGAAGCAATGCCCGCCGCGAAAATAGGCGCATTCAGATGCCACTGGCCCAGTACGCCGCCCACTGCCGGGCCAAGAATAAAGCCCAGGCCAAACGCCATACCAATTATGGTGAAATTCTTGGCTCGTTCTTCCTTCTTGGAAACATCAATAATATAGGCCATCGCCGTCGAGATATTGCCACCGGTGATGCCGTCAATCAGACGAGCCAGGAACAGAATCCACAACGCCCCGCCAATACCAAAGATGAAATAGCCTATGGCTGAACCAAAGACACAGATGATCAACACCGGACGGCGACCCACCCGGTCACTGATTTTCCCTAAGGCTGGCGCGGCAAGAAACTGCCCGCCAGCATAAATAACGGTCAGCATTGAAACCATCAAGGCATCGCTGCTGAACTGCTGCACAATATAAGGCGCTACTGGAAAAAGCAGGCTCAAGCCAATAACGTCCATAAGCATGACAAAAAAGATAAGACGTAAAGGCCGTTTCTTCGTTTGTTCGTTAATTTCCATTTCAAATCTCCTTGACTAAAGTTTGGCCTATCCTAACGGCCGTCCGGGTGAATGAGCGTCACCCACGCCGGGTGATAGGGTGGGTGAAAAAGGAGTGAAATGGCCGTTCACCCAGGATCGTAAACAAAAAAGCCCCGCGATTGCGAGGCTTTTTTTTATTTGCTGGACTTAGGCAGAATCAAGGCTGCCCCTGAAAAAGTAGAGCGATTTGCCAAATCGCTCTACACTACTCGGCCGGTTTCTCTATGTTCCCCAAAATAAAGTTCGGCGGCAGCGGCACAACCTCCTGATCCGTCACCAGGGTGACATCGCCTCCGCATTTAAGATAGATCGATTTCTCGTCCCCACTGCCGATTCGGGCTTCCCAATAACCGCCCATATCCTTCACCCGAATAAAGGCGCTCGTCAGCTCTTGAACATGAAGTCGGATATTGCTGCCCGCTTTGAATTCAACGTTATCTTCCACCAGGGCGTGGCAGTCCAGGTCCATTGCCCGACCGGCCGAAGCATATCGCAGAAAATGGACACCCTCTATACAGAGCTTGCCGCCCGAATAAGCGTCTACCTGCCCAAAGACATTCTCAACCTCAATATCTTTGCCGGCATACACTTTCACATTGGATTTGAAAGGAACCAACACTTCGCCGCCCCCACCCATCTTGACTTCAACGGCATCCTCATCGGTACTTTTTTCCTGAAATCTTGGCAATTTGAATCGCAGGTCAAACAGAACGAAGTCACCAACGGCCGCACGGGCGCGTGCCACCTCGGATTCGCTCCGTTTCTCAACACGCAACCCCGACATTTTTTCGGTTTCGGCCGTAACTCGGTCACTGTCATAACCTTTCACAGTCACACTGCCGCCAACCCTGATAATTACTGTTGGGCTGTTTCCTGCCAGAATAGATCGCTGCGTCATAATTAAACACCTTCTTTTAGAGGTGACAGTCACTTCATAATTGTTGCGATTGTCGCAATACCTCTAGGTAAAGTGACTGTCACCTGAATAGTTACTAAAATTTTCATTTGAACGCATTGTATTCCTTCTCTGACCGGTGCGCGTCACCCACGTAGGGTGATTGAGCGGGTGATATGAGTGGGGTGAGGCCAGCTACAAAAGATTCAGCCCCCGCGCAACTTCGCTCGCCTCATCCCGCGAACTGACATTCAGCTTGCTGTAGACATTTTTCACGTGTGTTTTGACAGTATTGATAGAAACAACCAGCTCTTCACCAATTTCGCGGTTGCTCAATCCGGCCGCAAGCAGCCGCAGCACCCGCAGTTCTTGCGGACTTAACGGTTCCAACAAAGGCACATTATCCTGCACGGCCGTCTGCTCCGGGTTAAACGAATGTAACAGGGTGACCGCATACAGATTCACGCTGCGCTGGCTTAGCTGGGGGAGCAGTGTTTGAAGCATTGCTGCCAACCGCGCACCCTCATCCAAAAATAGGCGGCAAAACCCTTTTGCCTGTCCAAGAGTAAGCGCCTCTGATAATATTTCGGCCGCATCCGTTAAATTTGACGCCTCAAAGTGGGCCAACGCCTCAAGACACAACGCCGTAAGCTGGCTGCGAAACCGTCCCCGTTCGGCCGCTTCCGAAGCCCGGTTTTCCAAAATCTCCAACGCTTCATTAGCACGGCCATCCGCAATGCGCCAACGCGCCAGGATAAAGGTCCGTTGTTCTTTTTGGACGTTCAGGCCGCTGCTTTCATTATTGGCAACAACCGTTTGCCAGCCGGTCAACGACCCTAGCTCACCGGACAGGATAGAAAGGTGCGCCTGGGCGTCCTGCACTTCCGGCAGCACAACCGGGTTCTGGACAGTCGGGATGAAGGACTTCAAGCCGCTGTGGGCTTGCTGAAAATCATTTTCGGCCGCAGCAACATAAGCCTGTCGAATCTTGGCCTGCGCCTGGATCATCTCCTCGCCTCGTTGTTTCGCCAACTCAAACGCCTGTACTGCAAACTCCTGGGCTGGTTCCAGTTCATTTCGTTCGTAGGCAATATTAGCCAGTCCCAAATAAGCAAACGCCTGATCGTCCAGCATTGACTCTTCGCCAACCGCCTCTTCCAGAATCTGGCGGTTCAACTGTTCCGCCTGCTCCATCTCACCTTGCCAGTAGAAAATCTGGCTTAATATCTGGTTGGCTGCCAGCACGCCGTAAATATTTTGGGCGGCTCCCAGCAAAGCTCTGGACTCCAAAATGTAGTCCTGGGCCAGAAGCACATACCCGGCATGCAGCGCCTCGTAACTGATAATAAGAAGGCTGTTGCCCCGCCAAAACAGATCGTTTTCCGGCAGGTCTTCCAAAGATTGGTGGGCATACTCAAATGCCTTTGGGAACTGCCCCTGCCACCAGGAAACGACCCCCCGAAAAGAGAGCAGTTGGCCCAGCCGCTTCTCATTATTTTGCTGCTGCCACAACGTTTCGGCCGCGTTGAGATAGGGTTCAATACTAACGGCCGTTGCTGCCGCAAAGCGTTCGGCCGAACCAAACAAGGTAATCTGAGCGTAGATAAAACATATCTCAGGATGCAGCAGAACCGCTTTCTCCGGCAGCAGCTCAAGCCAGCGGCTCAAAGTATGCATTTCGGTTAAATCGTGGATATCAATGAATTTTTCGATTAAGGTGATGGCTCGTTGAAACAGCCGCGCGGCCAATGCCGTTTCAATTGCTTCCTCATACTGCCCGCGACGTTCATGCCACCCGCTTACCTTTTCATAGATTGAGGCTATGTCCTGGCTGCTCAACCGCTGGCGGGCGAGATATTGGATCGATTCGGCGAACAAAGGATTATAACGGTACCAAATCGCCGCCCCCTCCGTCTCCAAGCGGGTCAGGAACAAATTTTGCCGGTCAAGCTGGCCTAATACGGCCGTTCCATCCTCGCCCCCCATAACAGCATCGCACAACGAGCCTGTCAATCGCTCCAAAAAACAGGTCTGGAGCAGAAATTGTTGGAAATGCTGGGGTTGCTTTTCAAAGACTTCGTTGATCAGATAGTCGGCGATATAGCGGTGGCTGCCCGAAAAGGACTGGATGAGCTTTTCCGCTTCTTCCCCCGCTTTGTCTTGCAGCAGTCGAGCAGCCAGCCGCAGTCCGGCAGGCCAGCCCTGTGTCCGTTCGTGCAGTGTTGCCGCAACGGCCGTTGGCACCCCCCGGCCGATTGTCTCCCCCAAAAAAGTTTCTGTTTCAGGCAGGGTAAAGCGCAAAGCGGCCGTGTCTAGTTCCACCAACTCGTCGCGGGCGCGTAAAATGCTCAACGGCAGCAAAGGCTCGCGGCGCGAAATCAAGATCAGGTGAAGCGAAACGGGCAGATGTTGCAGCAGAAATGAGAACGTCTCATTGATCTCCTCAGAGGAGACAGTGTGATAGTCCTCGAAGACAAGCACACACTCCCTTTCGAGAACATCCAGGTCATTGATCAAAGCCGTCATAAAAGCCCGAAGCGGAATCGGCTGCGAAGCGGCCAATAGCGGCAGCGCCGTCTTGCCCAAATCTGGGCACAGTGACCGTAAGGCAGAGACAACGTAGGTCCAAAAGCGAACCGGGTCGTTGTCGTATTCATCTAAGGTCAGCCAGGCCGAGGCGGTGTCCCGATTGGTCAGCCAAAGATTAACCAGCGTTGTCTTGCCATAGCCCGTCGGGGCGGTAATCAGCGTCAGTTTTCGGGTAAGACCCTGATCTAACCGGGATAGTAGACTGCTGCGCTGAAGAACGGCCGAATGCAAGCGCGGCGGCATCAACTTGGTATGGAGCAGCTTCTCCGGGTTAGATGGGGGCATAATTTTTGTCTCGTCCATAGGTGTGTGACTACGAATCGCTTAGCCTGACAATTGATTGTACCTAACTTACTGCTTTTCACAATTGGGTTTATTTCATGTAATATAGGCGAGTGAATGTGAAGTATAATCACCGGATGAAAACCAGAATTGTAGCAATCAGCGATACTCACAACCGACACCGACACCTGACAATTCCCGACGGAGACATCTTAATCCATGCCGGAGATTTGACCGATATGGGGGACATAAATGATGTTCGTGACTTCAACGACTGGTTGGGAACCTTGCCTCACGAACACAAACTGGTCATTGCCGGAAACCATGACTTTTGCTTTGAAAAAGAGCCTGACAAAGCAGAATCCCTGTTGACTAACTGTACCTATTTGTTGGATCAGGCCATTACGATTCGGGGGATCAACTTTTATGGCAGCCCCTGGCAGCCCTGGTTCTTTGATTGGGCCTTTAACTTGAAGCGCGGCCCTGAAATCAAGGCCAAATGGGATCTGATACCGGAAGATGTTGATGTCCTCATCACCCACGGCCCTCCCGCAGGCTACCTGGATCAAACCTATCAGGACCAGCAAGTCGGTTGTGCCGACTTAATGGATGCCATCCATCGAGTACGGCCGTCTTTCCACATCTTTGGTCACATTCACGAGGCATACGGCCGAATCTCTGACGACCACACCGAATTCATCAACGCCAGCTCCTGCACCCTCAACTATGAACCGATAAATGCGCCCATCGTGATCGACCTGTAAAATAGGGCGTTCAAAGATAAAGGCATTTGTTTGAACTGGAGGTTTTTATGAGTAGAAAGTTAGTTGATGCCTGGTTTGGTGCATTTCGCACCAAAGACATTTCTGTACTTGAACGCGCCCTCGCCGAAGACTTTGTTCATGTAAGCCCTTTCGGGGAAATCGGGAGCAAAGAAGCATACCTTAAATTGGTTCGGGAAAACGAAGAAGCGTTTTTTAGCCCGGTTATTGAAATCCTTGATGTTATCGAAGATGACGATAAATTTGCCGTTCGCTATCTGGTCAACCAAAATCCGGCTTGCGACTGCATTTATGTTCAAGACGGTCAGATTTCAAAAATCTACTCTTACTATCACGTGGGAAAACGGCCGACCATGTATGATGATTGGCAAAGTTAGTGGTTCGGTTATAAGCCAGCCAGCAACTTCAACCGTTCCATCCGACTCGTATCCTCCGCTACCCAATCAATTTCCGAAAGCCTTTCGTAAGCCTGTTTGAAGTAAGGTTGGGCTGCTTCCTCATTCCCCAATGCCAGAAGGCACTCCCCAATCTCCTCCATCGTAAATCCATCCTGCTTCCCTTCCGCTTCCATCGATCGCTGAATTGCCAGCCCCTCCTCTACCCGTCCCATCACCCGCAGGGTTTTTGCCACACACCAACGCGCAATCCCCAGCGTATGAGCATTCCCTTCCTTTTCTCGCAGCGTTTGGGCTTTCTGAAAGAGGTCAAGCGCCTCTTCATACCGTTTCTCATTAAAAAAGCCCCAGGCCGTATTGTTATAAAGGCTGGCAAACCACTTTTTCGCCTTCTCTTGCTGAGACGCTTCAGCATAAGCAATGGCTTTTAGATTCCAGTCCATTTGCGCCTCATTTGTATCCGAAGCAATACTGAGCATATGCAAGGCATCGACCGCGTAATAATCAGCCTCGCCCCCTTGTTCACGGCCGATTCGCTCCGCAATCTCAAAAGAGCGCATAAAAAGTGGAAACGCTTCCTTTGGCTTCTTACTACTGTTCAACGTCCGGCCCCGTTCCAACAAATAACGCACTTCAACAATATCATCCCCCGCCATCTCTACCTCTACTTCATCCAGAATTGTATGCGCCTCCGCAAACAGCCCTCGAAGGGAGAGAGTTCGGCCGATCTGTGTTTTCAACTGTAAATAATAATCCGGGTCGTCTTCCGCGCCTTCAGCCAAAATTTGGTGAAAAACACGCTCCGTCTCATCCGGTTGGTTGTAATCCCACAGATCGTTGAAGTCAGGCCAATCAGTTGACATAAGTCTAGTTTCTCCTGTGTTAATGGGACAGGGCGACCTGCTTATCCTGTTCTTTCAGGTAAGCCGCCAGATTTTCCAGTTCTTTTTTGTAAATACGGCGGGTAATTGGTGGCGTCATCAGCCCCTCCATGATCCCGGCAAAACCGGCGCTTCGATTGAATTGGCTGCTAATTGTCACCCGTGTTTGTCGGCCGTCTGTTAACGGTTCCAGCGTGAAAGTAGACCCTTCCCCTGTATCCGGGTCTGTTTCTACCAATACCCGCCCCATCTCTGGCTCTGAAACGACCATATGATACGATTTCTTTGTGCCATACACATCCATATGGACGTCAATAACCGTTCCTGCGCCTCGGCCACCTTCCCGAACAATCAGTTCAGTAAAGAATGGTTTGGGCAATATCGCCTGATGCCCACCATGATAATCTGATAACACGTCATAAATCTTTTCTGGAGCCGCATCAATAACAGCCGAATAGTCAACCTGAATCATTGCCACGATTAATCTCCTCTACTATTTATTCCGCATTTTAACACAGATTGAGGACAAGGAATGTCATTTGACAACTTATCCGCCCTGGGCTAATATTCCCTTCGCCTTCGGGCCTGTAGCTCAGCTGGGAGAGCGCTACAATCGCACTGTAGAGGTCAGGGGTTCGAATCCCCTCAGGTCCACCAGCGGAGCGACAAAAGCTCTTAACATTTGAATAGACAAAAGCTGTGAACAGGAGTAGTAGGTACACCTCCTCAGAGAGCCAACCCCTGGCTGTAAGGTTGGCAAATCCGTACCGAACTCGCCTGGGAGCTGCGGCCGTGAAAGGCTTTTCTTGTAATTGCGTAATTGGTAATTAAGTAATTGTTTGTGGTGTCATTTACCGCCAATTACCCAGTTACCTAATTACTAATTACAAATATCCTCTAGCGGCCGTCGGATCACACACGTTACGTGTTTAAGAGGATGGTGAATCAACCATTTACGAATTGCAATTCATGCGATATAATTGCAGTTTGTCCTATGTAATGGGCCTGTAGCTCAGCTGGGAGAGCGCCACAATGGCATTGTGGAGGTCAAGGGTTCGAGCCCCTTCAGGTCCACTCAAGAATTGTCCGCAAGATTTTTTGTGGACACCGCCATCAATCAGAGTGGTACCGCGAACCCCTTTCGTCTCTGAACGAAAGGGGTTTTTTTTATTGGCAAAGTGGGTTCCAGCCATACACACAACCCGGATGGGAGTGGCTGGCACGAACGGTGAGGCGATGTGTCTGAACTGACCACGGAAGATCGAACGCAACTACGCGAGTTTCTGGCCAAGCGCTTTAATCTGGATGAATTAAAGACGCTCTGCTTTGACCTTGGGCTGGACTACGAGGAATTTCCTCGCGCCACCATGAGCGAGTTCACCCGTGAGCTGGTCGCCTATTTTGAGCGGCATGGCAAGATAGGCTGCCTTATAGCCCAGGTCATCAAGGTGAGGCCCGTTGACTGGCTGACCCGGTTGTTGGCCCAGGTGCCGGGCTGCCAGCCCAACGAAAAAGTCCAGATTGTCCTTTCAAATGACAAAATCAAGAGTCGCCCGGACTTGAAGGAAAAGCTGGCGGCCCTGCTGGGCATCTCGGCCGAAGAAGTGATGATCATTGCCACTGCGCCGGGCAGCCTGAAGGTGTTGGTTGGCCTGCCAGCCGGAACGGCCGAAAAATTAACATCTCTATCCTTGCCCTACCAGTTAGATATTTACGAGATTGTCTCGGCAACCCCATTTGACGAAATGCCCCCGCCAGCCCGGAACTTCTGGCGCACGGCCGTATCCAGTACGGCCGCTTCTGGTGGCGGTATCACAACCATCATCAGCGGCATCGTGCTGGGCATCCTGATAGCGTCGGCCGTTATTGTCGTTGCTGCCGTCATTGCCGTTGTCGGCCTGAAAATTTGGTACGACAGCCAGCCGGAATTAATCATCGAGAACCAGTGTACAAATTCGCTGCCGATCATGGCCCCCGACTCGGTCAAGATGTTCTTCTCCTTGCCGGAAACGATACCGTCAGGAGAGAACATCACCTTGAAAGTCGTGACCGGCGAAGGCGACTATGAACTGACAGTCGAGAACGGCGTGACGGTCTTACAACTGCCGCGACCGGTACCGTTCTTGAACCTGGAGCAGGTAGAGTTGGGCGCCTGGCCTGAGAGAACGGTTATCACCTTCAATGGTCAGGTGGTCAACCCCCTGGATCGTTCAAATAATAATTTTTCAATCTCGGCCGACCGGCCTTCTGAATTGGTCATTTGTGCGCCGAGGTAAGGGGCAGCCAATGGTTGCCTGGGTGTTGATGTGATGTTAGACGACTGCTGGATTGAAACGCCACATGGAAAGATATATGGCAAATCGGCCGGAAACACGGCCGATCCCCTGCTGCTTGGCCTGCATGGTTGGAGCCAGCGCAACGGCTGGCACACCTGGGAACCACTGCTGGAACCCGTAGGGTCGGCCGGGTTCTTTGCCCTGTCCATAGACATGCCCGGCTGGGGCCAGAGCGCCCCCTGGAACGACGGCCAATTAAGCCAGGAGCAGGGTGTCGAAGCCGTCCTGGCGATTATGGACGCCTTTGAGAAGGAATCGGCCGTTCTCATGGGCAAAAGCTGGGGTGGGGCGGTCGCCATCCAAACCGCCATGCGCCATCCCAACAAAATCACCAAACTCATCCTCACCGCCCCCGCCTACAGCACCTTCACCGCCTTAAAAACATTACAAACACCAATCCTGCTGGCCTGGGCCGAAGACGATCCCGTCATCCCCTTCGCCTACGCCGCCAAATTCGCCCAAGCCGCCCCCAACGTCCAACTCGAAACCTACCCCACCGGCGGCCACAGCGCCGCCCCAAAGAACGCGGCCGATTTTGCGCCTAAGGCAGTGGGATTCTTGAAATGACAGTAGAGAAATAATCGGTGATTGGTGATTAGTAATTAATTGCGAATGCAAGCCAATTATCAATCACAAATTACCAAAAACCTTTGCGTCTTTGCCCCTTTGCGGCTTTGCGTTAAAAAATTGGAGAAGTTATGAAAAACAGCTACAACCCAACCGAAGTTGAACAAAAATGGCAGAAAAAGTGGGAAGAAACCGGCCTCTATCGCCAGGAAATAGACCACAGCCGTCCCAAGCACTACGCCCTGACCATGCTGCCCTATCCCTCCGGCGACCTCCACATCGGTCACTGGTACGCTATGTCCCCCAGCGACGCCCGCGCCCGCTACATGCGGATGAAAGGCTACAACGTTCTCTTCCCGATGGGTTTCGACGCCTTCGGCCTCCCGGCCGAAAATGCCGCCATCAAGCGCAATATCCACCCTGCCAAATGGACCTACGAAAACATTGACCGGATGCGGGGCCAACTTCGCAGCATGGGCACGATGTTCGATTGGGAACGGGAAGCGATCTCGGCCGATCCCTCCTACTATCACTGGACCCAATGGTTCTTCAAAAAGCTCATGGAAATGGGCCTCGCCTACCGCAAACTGTCGGCCGTAGACTTCTGCCCCCACTGCAACACCACCCTCGCCCGCGAACAAGTCTGGGGCGACGACCGCCACTGCGAACGCTGCGGCACGCCCGTTATCAAGAAAAATTTAGAGCAGTGGTTCTTCAAAACAACCGACTATGCCGAAGAACTGCTCGACTTCAGCCAGATCAATTGGCCGGAACGGGTCATGACCATGCAGAAAAACTGGATCGGCCGTTCCACCGGAGCAGATGTCGTTTTCACTACCGAACTGGAAGACCCAATAGATATTTTTACCACCCGCCCCGACACCCTCTGGGGCGCAACCTTTATGGTCTTGGCCCCCGAACATCCTCTGGTCGAGAAAATCACCACTGATGAGCAGCGCGAAGCCGTAACCGCCTACAAGGAACAGGCCGCCCGCCTGACCGAGATTGACCGCGAAACGGCCGACCGCGAAAAAACCGGCGTCTTTACCGGCGCATACGCCATCAACCCCGTCAACGACGAACGCATCCCCATCTGGATTGCCGACTACGTCCTGATGACCTACGGTTCCGGCGCAATTATGGCCGTCCCTGCCCACGATGAACGGGACTTTGAATTCGCCACCAAATACGGCCTGCCCATCGTCGAAGTTATCCGCATGACCGGACGCGACGACAGCGACGGCCCCTTGGAAGAAGCCTATACTTCCAAAACCGAAGGCCATTTGGTTAACTCCGGGCCGTTCACCGGTACGCCCGTTGAAGGCGCGGTTGATCGGGTGACGGAATGGTTAGAGGAGCAGGGAACAGGCAAACCGGCAGTAAATTACCGCCTGCGTGACTGGCTCATCAGCCGCCAACGCTATTGGGGTGCGCCAATCCCGGTCATTTACTGCCCCGAACATGGCGCCGTCCCCGTCCCCGACGAAGAGCTGCCCGTCATGCTCCCGATGGACGTTGAATTTATGCCCACCGGCGAAAGCCCCCTCAAATTCAACGACGAATTTATTCACACCACCTGCCCCATTTGCGGCCGTCCCGCCCTGCGCGAAACCGATACGATGGACACCTTCATGTGTTCCTCCTGGTACCAGTTTCGCTACCTCAGCCCCGACTACGACGCCGGACCATTTGACCCCAGAGAAGGGGACTACTGGCTTCCGGTAGACCAATATACCGGCGGCATCGAACACGCCACCATGCACCTCATTTACACCCGCTTCTTCAACAAAGCGATGCGCGATATGGGGTTGGTCAAGTCCGACGAACCGATGCTGGCCCTCTTCAATCAGGGCATGGTCTTGGGCGAAGACGGTGAAAAGATGTCCAAATCACGGGGCAATGTCGTCGCCCCCGATGCGCTGGTTGACCAGTATGGGGCTGATACCGTCCGTGCGTACCTGATGTTCTTTGCCCGTTGGGAGCAGGGCGGCCCCTGGAACTACGACGGCATCAAAGGGCCACAGCGGTTGCTCTACGATGTCTGGGACGTTGCCACCCACGACTACCAGCCCAAAAAGGTGGACGACTCGGCCGATCGCGCCCTCCACCGCAAAACCCACCAGACCATCCGCAAAGTGACCGAAGATATGGAGAGCTTCTCCTTCAACACGGCCGTTGCCGCCATCATGGAACTCCGCAACACTATCACCGACGCCCAAAAAGCGGCCAACGTCACCAACGAGAATTGGGACGAAGCCGTAGATAGCCTCCTCCTACTGCTGGCCCCCATCTCTCCCCACATCACCGAAGAACTATGGGAACAGCGCGGACGGCCGTACAGCATTCATCAACAATCCTGGCCCACCTGGGACGAAGAAGCCGTCAAAGAAGAGTCCATCGAACTCGTCGTCCAGGTCAACGGCAAAGTCCGCGACAAACTAGAAGTCCCCGTCGGAACCCCCGACGAAACCCTCAAACAACTCGCCCTTGCATCTGAGAAGGCGCAGGGTTGGATGGAGGGGAAAGAGCCAAGAAAGGTCATTGTCGTACGCGGCCGTTTAGTAAACATCGTTGTCTAAGGTGGTGGGACGGCCGAGATCGGATGAGCATCAATGCCCACCCTACAACTAAAACACCCCATAAATGGGGCTAGAATGGTGTCGAAAACTTTCTAGCCCCGTTATGAATTTCCAATAAATAAATCGGAAATTGGGTAGGGGCGAGGCAGGCGGCTGCTGTCTTGGAATACACCTGGGACTATCATCCGCCTGCCTCGACCATTCATGCTTTCCGTGTAGCCGATCAGATTGCATCACCTGGCGGACAGGCAAGAGAAAATGACAAGCTATTTACTGAATGAGCTGCTTGTTCCCTTCTTACTTGCGACATTCCACATAATTCGGCCGCATCATACCATTTCAGATCTACAGAAAGAACGCCGCCAATTCAAGGTCTAAGACGGCCGTCACGATATCATAGCTCCGGCTTTTTAAAGACATCAATGTCCACCCTAAGAATGAAGTGCGCGGCGATGGTTCTTGACTATGGAATATGTATATACTCTGCCAGTTATCAACGCAGTCGAATTTATAGAGTTGTGTTTTGGCCGAGTTGATTTCATATATTAGAGGGGGTGATAAGAGGGGGGATACGGCCAACGGGTAGACTCTTTAGATAGGCTTTTGCAACCAATTAAGACATGATCGGTGTGATTTGCCCATCCTGAAGTTATAATCAGTACATGAAGACGGTGATGATATGAGTGTAAATCGTTGAAGAAATTGACTGAAGCCTATTATGAAGTCCATTAATAGAACGAATAAAACCATGGGACCGATAAGTCAAAAGAAAATTGCTCCAATCACGAATCTTCCTATCCCCTTGAGTTCTTTTATCGGCCGAAAGCCCGAGATTAATAAAGTTAAGCAATTGGTTCTGGCTCACCGCTTGGTGACTTTGACCGGTGCTGGCGGGTCTGGAAAAACCCGTTTGGCACTGAGGGCTGCCCTGGAACTGGCAGAGAACTTCAAACATGGTGTCTGGTTTGTAGATCTAGCTTCATTGAGGGATGCGTCTCTCATCCCGGACAAAATTACTTCCACCTTGAATGTAAATAAACATTCCAAAGAGACATCATTGGATTCGTTGGCAACATTTCTATCAGAACGAGAGCTTCTTCTCATTCTGGATAATTGCGAACATCTCGTTGCAGGGTGTGCAGAGATAACCGCATCGCTTTTACAAAAGAGCCTCCAACTACATCTACTTACAACAAGCCGTGAGCTGCTTGGAATTCCCAGTGAAGTGATCTGGGTCGTGCATCCGCTTAAGTTGCCTGATCTGGAATCGTCAAGAAAATTTGCCAATCAAAGAACTATTTTGAAACAAGTTCAAGCTGCTGAATCAGTCCAATTATTTATCGAACGTACTATCTCGAAAAATCCTGATTTCACATTGACGGTAGATAACTATGAATCTGTTGCTGAAATTTGCAATCGGTTGGATGGAATGCCACTGGCAATCGAGTTGGCTGCTGCCCAAGTGAGGAGTTTGTCTGTACAGGAAATTGCACAACGTTTAGATCAACGTTTCCAATTCTTAACGGGCGGCAACCGGAACGCACCATTGCGACAACGAACACTACTGGCTGCTGTCGAATGGAGTTATGCGTTACTTACAACGAAGGAACAAATCCTATTGCAGCGGTTGTCTATTTTTACTGGTGGCGCATCGCTTGATGCTGCTGAAACAATTTGCATCGGCGGGTTGATCGAAGCAGTTGATGTTTTAGAGACAATATCGCGTCTGCTGGATAAAAATCTGGTAACAGCGAACAGGTTTGAAGGCGGTGAATCGCGTTATCGATTGCTGGAGACAATACGGGAATATGCACTTGAAAAGTTAGTAGAGTCGCAAGACAGGGTAAATGTCCAAAACAAATATCTGGAATACTTTATCCAGTTTGCAGAGGAGGGGGATCGAATGATCAGAGGTGCAGGGCAGGTCGTCTGGTTTGAGAAGCTGGAAATTGAACACGAAAATTTGCGTGCTGCGCTTCATTGGGCAGTGGAAAGGGAAAATTTCGAGGAAGGATTAAGCCTGGCGGTAACCCTAACTTATTTCTGGCATGTGCGTGGCCATCACAGGGAATGCGTTGGCTGGCTTGAGAAGTTTCTGGGCCTAAACCAGGATGTACCAACCGCACTGGTGGCAAGGGGGCTTACCTATCTAGGCACCATGAGTCGGATGATCAACGAGGATGATGATAAAAGTATTCGGCTGCATGAAAAAAGTCTGCGTATCTCTCGTAAATTAAATGACCGCTTTGCTATTGCATGGGCCTTAAAGATGTTGGGATTGATCGCACTTCAAAAAAATGAACTCATAAAAGCAGAAAGGCTTCTGAACGAGAGTCTGATTTTACTAAGGGAGTTGGGCGATCCCTGGGGTATCGCGTCTACCATCCAAAGTTTTCCGACCCTGGCATTACTAACGGGTGATCTTAATAAAGCAAGAGAATATGCAGAAGAGGAAGTCGCTTGGTTCGGGCAGGCAGGAGATCTGCGCGGCATCGCCAGGTCATTGATCGATTTTGCCGATATTGCATTGCTCGGGAGTGATTTTACACTTGCAGTCACTTTACTAACACAAGCATTGCCCCAGGTATTTCAATTGGGAGACAGAGAGTCGATTGCTAACATCCTGGAAAACTTGGCCGTTTTAGCTGCTAAGCAACGTAAGTACAAGCGCGGGGCGCTTTTGCTTGGCGCAGCCGAAGCTTTGCGTGAAGAGATAGGAATACCGTATAGCGGAGAGAAATACGTAGACTACCATCAGGCTGTGAAAACGATTCAAAAACACCTGAATAAGTCGAATTTCAAGCAAGCCTGGTCGAAAGGGCATGGAATGTCATTAAAGCAGATCCTTGATTATTTGATGGGGAAAACCAACCTGAATACGATGAAATCTGAAGTCACAGACGAAGAAAAGATTTGGTTCAAGCTAACGGCCCGTGAGCGTGATGTGATCCAGTTGCTGGCGGAAGGTCGTTCCAACCTTGAGATTTCCCAAAAACTTTTCATCAGTGAAAAGACCGTTCGCAATTACGTTTCCCAAATTTATCAAAAATTACAAACTGCCAATCGGGGAGAGACAATCCTTCTGGCTCGCAAGTTGATATCTGTCTTAGAAGAATAACAACTTAATCGGGACAAAATCGGGACAGTTGTCCCTGTTCGTGGGGGAAACTCGAAAGTATTATAAAAGACACATCAAATAAAATTTAGTGCTTCCTTAAGCGAAAACGTTCAGATCCTCGAGGAGGTTTCCTCTTGAGCGCCACACCATTTCCAACCCTCCCGGAGGTTTCAGAAATCAACTTTACAGCGCACATAGTAATTAAATAACTACGTTGGGAAAGATAAAGGCTGTCATGAGAAAAGTGTCCTCATTTGTCTATGGTATCGTCAGCTATCTGGTGTTCTTTGTTGTATTCCTGTACTTGATCGGGTTTCTTGGCGATCTCTTCGTCCCTAAATCGATCGATTCTGGTACCGAGGCATCCGCAGCCCAAAGTGTGTTGGTAAATCTCGCTCTATTGGGTTTGTTTGCAGTTCAACACACCATCATGGCTCGCCCGGCTTTCAAGCAATGGTGGACGGAGATCGTCCCCAAGCAAGTAGAACGAAGCACATACGTCCTCGTTACCAGCCTCCTTTTAGCGCTCCTTTTTTGGCAGTGGCATCCAATGTTAGGGGTGGTCTGGAGCATGGATAATACAACCGGCAAAGCAATATTTTCTGTTCTTTTCTGGCTTGGATGGGGTACCGTATTATTCTCCTCATTTATCATCAATCACTTCGATCTGTTTGGACTACGACAGGTCTGGGTTCACTATAACAACCAGAAATACCAACATTTGAAATTTCAGGTAAGAAGCCTCTATA
>JBAPRX010000270.1:0-7220 GCA_049281335.1 Promineifilaceae bacterium (SeqCode) | reverse complement strand
TTTTGAATTGACCGGTGATAAGGAGACGTTTTTGCAGTTTGAGTAAGAGGGATTTGGCAAATCGCTCTACTTGAAAGTGACTGTCACCAAGAGTGTGCAACTCTAAACATCTTTTATACGTAATAATTTATGATTCTTAACAACAAGAGAAGTCAGGATAATAAGCTGAGAAGAAGCACAGAAAATCCTGCCCAATTTTAATCGTCATAATCTACGGAGGCTTTTAGACAATGGCAAGCATTAAAGTAATTTTATACGATCCCACCGGCTCAAAGAAAACCCCGGTCGAATTACCAAACGACGTTCCAATGCGTCGTCTCATTCCGGCATTGGTGAATAAAATGAACCTGCCCACCAACCAGGGAGCGAACCCAATCACTTACCGGCTCGATCACCGGGCTTCGGGCAAGCGTCTGGCCGACGATGAGTCCCTGGCCGACGCAGGTGTCGCTGAAGACGACATCTTGAGCATTTTTCCAGAAGTAACAGCCGGGTAAGGGTGTTAGAAAAATGCGTAATGGGTAATTCGTAATTGCCTGGGTGAATCGCCATTAAGCAATCAAGTGGTTATAAACCCATAGACAGCCAATTACTTAATTACCCAATTACAAATTACTCTTCTCCCAATTTTCAGAGGAATTATTCGCTGTGCGTCAGGTGGCCTTGAGTCCGCTGCGCACGGCGTTTTATGTGAGGAATATCATGTCGTTCGATATCCGCGAGACCCGGTTACGCAACGATTACCAAAGAATTCGTGACCTGGTCAATCGCAGTGAGCTTATCCACATCTTGAATACCGAAGGCGACCCGCCTGAGAAGTATCACATTCAGTTTACCTGCCGGGGCGTTGAAAAACTAGGGGCCGGCGGTCAGCCGACTTATCGGGATGTCCACGAAGTCAGCATCTACCTACATGCTGAGTATCCAATGAAGCAGCCACAGTTGAAGTGGCTGACGCCCATTTTTCATCCCAATATTCATACAACTGGCGCGGTCTGCATTGGAACCTGGTGGCCTGCTAAAACGCTGGATGAGCTGCTGTTGACGTTGGGTGAAATGGTACAGTATAAAAACCTGGGACCAAAAGACCCGATGAACTCAAAAGCGGCCGCCTGGGCGCTGCGAAATAAAGGTCTTTTCCCAATTGATACTCGCCCGTTGAAAGGACAATCACTTGAAGACCTGATTGTCATCGGCATGGAAGAGGAGTCTGATGACTTCGGTATCACCATTCTCTGATCAAACACAGAGCGACGGCCGTTCTGAGGCATCAGAGCAAGAGGACGCTTCTATTGTAAACGAGCAATTCCAACCGGAACAAAACAGCGTTTCATCCCCACTCCCCCAACAGCCAGGCCAGCTTGCTCCCTCGAAAGGAGGGCTGCATCTGCACGGCCATGCGCCTGCGGGGGACCAGGTGCGAGTTTTTATCAGCCAGAGCGCCTTGAAACAGGTGGATGATCACGCCCACAGCAATCTGGATGTGGAAGTCGGCGGCGTTTTGATGGGCCATCTCCGAGAGGGAGAAACTCATCTCTCTATTGATGTGCTGGCGGCGTTACCGGCGATCACGGATGATCATGGGCCGGTTCATTTCACCTTTACGGCCGATGCCTGGGCCAGAATCCATGAAGACCGCACGGATATGTTCCCCGATCTGCAAATTGTGGGCTGGTTCCACACTCACCCCGATTTGGGCGTCTTTTATTCGGCCGATGACGTTGTTGTGCATTCGGCCGCTTTTGTTATGCCCTGGCAGGTGGGGCTGGTGCTGGACCCCATCGGGTTGGAAGGTTGTCTCTTTGGTTGGCGTGCCGTTCCAAATGACATGACTAAGACAGAATTGATTCCGATCAACGGCTATTACGAAAAGCTGGATGAGCTGCCAATTAGCAAAGCGACCTGGCAGTTTGTTCGCTCCTCTATTTGGGGAGACAGTTATTATCCCGAAGCTGCCGGTGCGGCCTACAACCCCGATCTTTATCTGCCGGACAACCACTGGCCTTCGCTGCCTCAGATTAGCCCCTGGTGGGGTGTATTCTTGGGTGGGTTGAGTCTTTTGATCAGTCTGTACCTATTGTTCCAATGGCTGGGTCAAGCGGGCGTGGGGAAATAATTGGTGAACAGTGAAAAGTTAACCGTTAAGAGTTGGGGATTGGTGATTGCGATATTAGATATTGAGAGCTTGAGGTCAGCTTTTGGGCTATTGACCTGACATCTTTCCAGGAACTTATTAAATGGACAAACGAGACGATATTAGCTACGCGGCCGTTATTACGATGACGCTGCCCGGCGAAGAAAAGCCGATTAATTTAACGCTGACACTGACCTCCACCTCTCCGGTCAAATTAGAAGATGGACAGGTGAAGCTGCTGCGCGACTGCACTCTGGCCGAACTGCAACAGTTTGCCGACAAGATGGAAGCAAACATCTGGACCAGACGGGAACAAACCTCCCTGGCAGAGTTGATTGAGGAGGGGGAAACCCGCCTTGATGTTCAACTGCTTGACAATGATAAAAGCGGAGCGGGTCAGGACAAGAACTGGATGGAATTTACGGTTACAATACCGAATAATGTAACCATGGATGATTCTACCCTCGACACGGATGAAGAAGCAGAACAGGACGCGGTTGACACCGATCCAGAAGAAATAACACTGGAAGAAACGGCCGAAGCAGAGTTGGTGGATGAGGAACCAACGGCGGAATTAGAGCAAGAGGAAGCCGATGTTGAAAAGCTGCCTGAACTGCATGTCACCGTCTCAGAAGCCGAACCGGTCTTTGAAGAACGGGAAGCCACAACTGAGTTGACACCACCGCCTATCACCAGCTCGAAGATTCGCATTTTGGGCAAAAGACGGCCGTTGAATCACCCGACCTGGACGGCAACGGATATTTTGATGAATGAACCGGCCTTTCGTAATGCCCAGGCTCACTCTCTCTCCAGTCTGAACAGAGAGGTGGCCGGTTTTCTGATTGGGCCGCAGCCGGAGAAACAGCCAGACGGCCGTTATCTGGTTCATATTTCGGATGTGATTATCGCCAAGCACACCAAGATGCAGGGGGCAAGCGTGACTTATACGCCGGAAAGCTGGCGTTATGCGACTGATCGGCTGGAAGAGATGTATCCTGATGAGACGGCCGTGATTGTCGGCTGGTATCACACTCACCCCGGCTTTGGCATCTTTCTGTCAGGGATGGACCAGTTTATTCATCGCAATTTCTTTATTCAAATCTGGCATGTGGCCCTGGTTTTGGACCCCATTGCCCGTCGCAGCGGCTTCTTCTGTTGGGATCGACAACAGGCGAAGGTTGACCGCTACGAATTCCCCTGGCCTGATTGGGCGGCGGGGTCGTGGTAGGAAGTGGTGATTGGTGATTAGTGATTGGTGATTGGTACCTGGTTATTAACAGCCAATTACGAATTGCTTCCCTAAATCTCTTGACACCATAACCACATTCTATGACACTATTAACGATGGCTGACGAAGAAGTAGGACAACTCATTCAAATAACTGAAACGGATATTGTCGAAGCAAACCGGCTCAGTTTAAGCTGCCCCATTTGTGCTGGGGCGGTTGAGAAGTATGTGGACGATGTTTCATTGTCCCCCGTTGTCTGTATGCAGTGTGGCACGCTGTATCATAAGGCCTGTTGGGAACAGCACAACGGCAAGTGCGCTGTGTTGGGCTGCGAACATAAGGAGGCCCGCCCTTACGGGACAGACATTGGGACGCGGGTTGTCATCAACTACTCTGATCTGCCCAAGCATGTGCCGGTTAGACCGTCTTATAACGGCCGAACTCAACAGCTAAAAGAGCAAGAAAAGCAGCGCCAAAAGGAATCCAGTTTCTGGAATATACTTTTTGACCGGATTCGACGGGCATTTGGATGGCGCGATTAAGGCCCGTTCCGGTAGACAAACAATCCCCATTTATTGGAGAGTCCTGCGCCCTTTGCAAACAGCCATTTGCCCCAGGGGATGAGCTGGCTATCTGCCCTGAAGATGCTACCCGCCACCATGTTCACTGCTGGCGGGCTTATGGGAATAAATGCACCGCCTATGGCTGTACAGGCCACGGGGAAGTTGTTGAGGGGGATGAGCCAGATGAGGAGGAGGAAGACGGCCGAGTTGAAGCCACCTCTGATTCTCATGTTGAGACCCTTCCCGCCCGCAGTTTTCACTGCGCCCAAAGCTGTTTGGTGTTGGCAATTGCTATTTCCATCATTCTTTTTTCGATTGGCTGCTTCGGCTTATGGGCTATTGCCGACTACCTGATGATGGAAGTCTTTCACCTGCCCTACCGCGCACCTTTGACCCAGATGATTTCCCCCGGATTCTTTACCAGCCTTTCATTGTTGTTGAGATTTCTATAGGGTTCTTTTGTAATTTACTGTGGGTAATAGAAATGTTGGATGACTCGCCAGCGAGAAATGCATATCTTCTACCAGAGACAAAACAAGATGGATGGGCGACGGCCGATGCTGATTCTGCCGGATTTTCTATAGAGCGGCTGGAGGCAATGGGAGGGGCCATTCAATCAGGAGAATTTCAAAATATCACCAGCGTCTTGATTGCTCGACATGGAAAGCTGGTTTACGAAGGCTATTTTGACGACCTGGGAGCCGACGGCCTCAGAAATACCCGTTCTGCCACCAAAACGGTCACAGGAATGCTGCTGGGCATTGCGATTGATAAAGGACTGTTATCCGGGGTGGAAGCGCCTATTCTGTCTTTCTTTCCCGATAAGCGTCCGCTGCAATACCCTGATCCTCGTAAGGAAAACATCACTGTTGAAGATTTCCTCACGATGAGTTCCCTTTTGGAGTGTGATGATTGGAACGAATTTTCTCGCGGCAATGAGGAGCGAATGTATTTGATCGAGGACTGGATCAAATTCACGCTCGATCTGCCCATCAAGGGCTTTCCGGCCTGGATGACAAAACCGGAAGATGCGCCATACGGCCGTAGTTTTAGCTACTGCACTGCCGGTGTTGTGACGTTAGGAGGGGTCCTGGAACGAGCGACAAAGATGCCTGTCCCAGATTTTGCTCAGGAAAACTTGTTTGCCCCACTTGGCGTCAAACAAGCAACCTGGCAGTTTTTGCCGTTGGGAACGGCAATGACCGGCGGCGGTCTGGAACTCCAAAGCCGTGACCTCTTAAAATTAGGGCAACTCTATCTCAATGGCGGCCTTTGGAATGGGAACCGTCTCATTTCCGAAGAATGGGTCAGGCGTTCCACCCACCCCCACGTTGAAATAGATGAAGAAACCGAATACGGCTATCTCTGGTGGCTCAAAACTTTCACTGCCGGAGAAAAGCAGCATCCGTCCTATTACATGACCGGCACAGGGGGTAATAAAGTCTTTGTATTCCCAGAAGCAAAGATGGTTGCCGTCATCACCACAACCAACTTCCGTGTGCGTGGTGCTCATCAACTATCGGACCAACTGCTAACCGATTACATTCTGGCATCTATTGAACGGTAGATAAATTGGGTAGAGGGAGACGTCCCATTGTTGAAAAAGGGTGCTTTTGCAACACGGCCGTTTTGTTGTAAACTTTTGGGCTGTCCTGTACGCTGTAACAATTGATGACCATAAACAGGATGTACCATTGTCGTTTGGCTATTTATTGGCCTAATATTTAGTTATTATGAAATATCAATCTTTACTGGATAAAGTTCACGAAATTTACGACCTGCGCAAAGCGGCGCGGGTCTTAACCTGGGATCGGGCGACGATCATGCCGAAGGGTGGTGATACCGACCGGATCCAACAGATTGCCACCCTCCACCGTCTCAGCCATATGATGTTTACATCGGATGAGATGGGAACTCTGATTGAAGAAGCAGCAATCGAACTCAACGGCGTCCAATATGACAGCACGGAGGCAAGTCTGATTCGCTTCCTGCGGCGTGACTATTCGCAATCCCGTCGCTTACCGGCCGAATTTGTCAGCCGCCATACAACCCTCAACAGCGAATCGGAAGCGGCCTGGAAACAGGCACGAGAAGAGGACGACTTCTCATATTTCCAGCCCTGGCTGGAACAACTGGTTGAAATGGCCCAGGAGATGGCCGCGCTCTATGGTTATGAAGATGAACCTTACGACGCTCTGCTCAACCAGTATGAGCCGGGGGCTAAATCGGCCGATGTTCGCCAGACTTTCACCGCCGCCAAAGAAGCCCTGCTGCCTCTCTACCAGGCTGTCGGCCGAAAACGGCTGGCCGTCCATGACAGCTTCCTCCACCAACCCTTTGACCTGGCAAAACAGGAGGCGTTTGCTCACTTTATTGCCAATGCTATTGGTTACGACTTCAACCGGGGTTATCTGGCAACGGCCGTTCACCCCTTTTCCACCAGCCTCTCACGGAACGATGTCCGGATCACCATTCGCTATTATCCCAATTTCATCAGCCCCTCTATCTTTGCTACCCTTCATGAGGCCGGTCACGCCATGTACGTCCAGAACGTCCACCCGGCGCTGACCCGTACCCCTTTGGCGAAGGAGACATCGGCCGGACTGGATGAATCGCAGTCACGCCTGATTGAAAATATGGTCGGCCGCAGCCGGGGCTTCTGGCGGGTTCATCTGCCCCATTTGAAGGAATATTTCCCCCAACTGGAAGAGGTTACTCTGGATCAGTTCTACCGGGCCATTAACAAAGTACAGCCCGGCTTCATTCGGGTCGAGGCCGACGAACTGACCTATAATATGCACATCATCTTGCGCTTTGAAATTGAGCAGGATTTATTAAGCGGCCGTCTTCCCGTAAGGGATGTTCCTGAAGCGTGGAACCAGAAGATGAAAGCGTTCCTGGGAATCGTTCCCAAGACCAACCGGGAAGGCTGTCTGCAAGACATCCACTGGGCGATGGTCGGCTTTGGCTACTTCCCGACCTATACGCTGGGAAATTTGTATGCGGCCCAATTTTATGAGACGGCCTTAGAAGATAATCCAACGCTCAGTGATGAGTTAGAGGCGGGCCAGATTTCCGGCTTGCTCTCCTGGCTCCAGGAAAATATTCAACAACACGGCCGTAAATTAACACCGGCTGAAGTGGTGACGCGGGCTACCAAGAGGCCACTCAGCCACGAATCTTTTGTCCGATACGTTACGAAGAAGTACAGCGAGATTTATAATTTATGACTCAGAAAAGCAGTTTTGACCGTTTATTAGAGCAAGTTTACGAAATTCACGATCTGGATAAGGCC